>JAQBVJ010000167.1 GCA_027623235.1 Planctomycetota bacterium | reverse complement strand
CCAGAAAACATCCGCCCAAGTCTAGACCAGTTTTCAATTCTTTCGCACTGGGCCGTGAACGGTTACCTCGCCCCGCAACGATGAGACGATTGGGGTCCTGGCAGCCTCGCGAACGGCGAAAAATGCGGCGGCCATCCCGACTGCGAACACCACCAGCAGCAGCCCCGCGACGCCAAGCCACTCGGTATCGGCGCCGACACTGGCCAGGTGCGGCAGCATCGACACGACGGCACACATCGCTCCGGTTGCCAACCCCCACGTCAGCAGAAATGCGTTTTCGGCGAGAACCATCGTCCCGAGACTCGACCGAGGGAATCCGACGGCCCGCAGCAGCGCGAGTTCCGACCGCCGCTCCACCACATTTCTGAGCATCACCGTCGCGAGCCCGAGTGTGCCGAGCAGCAGGCCCAGCCCTCCCAGCGTCTGAAATGTCGACAGATAGGTATTCTGCACGACAAGGAACGCGGCGATGCGTTCGGCGACGGGTTCTGCATCGAGCCCGAATTCCGTCAGGCGGGATTCGAACAGACCGGAGAGCACAGTCTGTTCCTGGGCGTTGAAGTAGCCGGAGGTTGCCACTCGGGCGTCGCTGGCCCCGATCAGGAAGTAGCGGTAGCCCGTCTGTTCGGAAAAGAGCGTGTCGAAATGCGCGTTCGACATCAGCAGCACTCCCTGGAAAATACTGCTGTCGAGCATCCCGACGACGACCAGCTTCCTATCAGAACCCGGTACATCGATCGTGTCACCCGGATTCTTGTGAAGGCTGTACATCAGCGTGTTCATATCGCCCAGGACCGGGATGAGGTCATCGTCACGCGGCTCGGTGAGCAGTTTCCAGTAGTCGTCCGGGCCGCCGTTGATAAAACGAAATCCTCCACGTTTGATCATCGAATCCGAAACGCCGAGCACTGTCGGCAGCGCTGTCTGATAGAGATTCAGACAGCTAGCGTTTTCGCCGGGTTCCTGTCGGAACGGCACGACAGTCATCTCGCTGAGCAGTTTTGCTTCGGGCGAATCCGCCGCGGCAGTGAAGTTCAGCTTGTCTCGGCCCTCAACTGTGTTGAGGTCAAACAAGACTGCCGTCGAGGTCTCGGCGACGAGCTGGAAGCCGCCGTTGCCCGAAGTGAAGTCTGGTTGCTCGGCGGACGGATCGCGCCGTCCGGCGGCGACGGCAACGATGACAAACGTGGCGAACGCGATGAGGCCTCCCGACAGGATGCTGCGCGAGCGGTGCCGGGCGGCGTTTCGCAGACCGAGCCGAATTGTCGCCGCCTTCCCTTTGCCGCTGACGGCGGACTGTTTGTCGGTCGCCAGCCACGAAGACAGTCCGAACAGCGACGACACCAGCATCGTCATGCCGACCAGAAAAAACGCGAGGACCTGCCACGTCATTCCGAAAGTGGCTTCGCTGGACGGGATGAGCCCGGCCACACCGAGCACGACGAGGACGAGCGATCCGATGAACCCGAATCGGGCGATCTTCCCATGGCGGGCTCCCTTGCGAGTCAGATCGGCGTTGGACTCGGCGGGCTGCGTTACACCGTGCAGCAGATCGCGCGGGCTGAGGGATTTCAATCCACGAAGTGCGCCTCGCACGGCCAGCAGCGCGACCAGGACGGAGATCGCAAAGCCAGCGGCGAGACTTTTCCCCGTCACATAAACATCGAGGAATTGCGTGCCGATCGCTCCGCCCCACCAGTCGGGATCTTTCAATGCGAAGACCATCAGGTCGGCGTAGTGAATCGCCGCAAAGCTTCCAATGGTTGCTCCCAGAACCGCGACGACGACTGCCTCGAATGTGACGAGTCGGCGAACCTGCTTCCGCGTGAAGCCGATCGCCTCCAGTAGACCGAGCTCGCGCACCCGACGTTCGACTCCCAGACCGAACAGCAGCCCGATCAGAATCATCGCCGAAGCAATGACAAAGAAGCTGAATCCGAAAAACAGACCGGTGAAGTCGGTTGTCCCGCTCGCCGCTTTCACTCCGAGATACTTCACAGGCAGAAAGGCAAGATCCACTTTCGGCAGGTCGACTTTGGCGAGCAGCCGTTTTTCAAACCGCGCCGCAAAACTGGCAAGGTCCTCGTCGTCCTGATGAAAAACGCGGATCGACGTCAGTCGACCGTGACGGGTCTGCCACATTTTCTGCGCAGTCGCCAGCGGCAGAAACACTTTGGGGGTCGGCCCCAGCTTCTCCCAGTAGACGTCATCCCGGTCAGAGACCGCGTCGAGGTCCATCGGAAACGGCGTTTTAATGTCCTGAAACTTTTTGACATCGGTGATCCCTTTGACTTCGGGGACCAGCCCGCGATCGGTCGACAGTCGATCGTCGGCAAGCGGCACAACTGAGTGGACTTCGAAAAGAGCCTCTTTTTCTTCCGTCTCACCGTGCGCATCGATCAGAAAATACTTCATCCGCAGCGAGTCGCCCGCCGCCAGACCAAGGTCTTCGGCGATCCATTCGTTGAGAACGATTTCGTCCTTTCCAGGCAGCGATCCTTCGGTAATGAGCTTTTCACCCGGCCACTTAGAGAGCTGCTGAAAGTCGACTCCAGCCGCGACGGCATAAACAGCCTTGCGGCTCGGGTCCGATTCGTTGATGAAATCGTTGACCAGGTAGGCCAGCGATTCGGCGTGAGGCGCGTCGAGATCTGTTGCCGTCTCGATTGCCAGCTCACTCAGGACCGAATCGAGAATCAACTGCTCGGACTCGATTGAGATGTAGCCTCGGTCTTCGTGCTGGGTGATTCGCAAACCCACATCGGCAAGCTGCAACTGTTTCGCAAGAAATCCGTTGGCTTCCTCAGCCATGCGGACGGCCTTTTCCGTCATGGCAGATTTCGGTGTCGCCGCAGCCAGGAACGCCGCGTTGATTCGTGCGGGACGACCGTTGGGAAATTCCCGCGACCGCAGGATCTCGCTCAGACCGAGCTCTTCCTGCAGCGCTTTCAGCGGCACAAAAACGATCGACGGAAGCTGCTGGCTGGGGTTGAGATCGAAGCGGCCGACGGCAGAGGTCGGCGAGAGTGCTTCGGCAATGGTCACTTCGATTAACGCGTTCTGCTGTTCGTCGCGGTCGCCCAGCAACGCATCTCGCGGAATGTTTGAGGGGACTTCGACAAACAACGACAGCTTCTCACCAGGCTTCGCCGCGATCTGCGTCGCCACTCGATCGCTGAGAACGATCTGACTCACCGTCTGCCCGTCAGCGTTTTCAAAACTGGTCGGCAACGAGTCCTTTGTGAATTCGCTGACGCCCGCAAACCGCTCGTCAATTCCGTAGATGCGAATTCGACCGGCCCGTGCAACGACCGATCCGTCCTCAGTCATCCGCGTCAAAGCGCCGTCCAGGATCAACGCCGGAACAGCCTCTTCGAATTGTGCGAGGTACGCGTTGTCGGCTTCGGCAAGGTTTCCTGCGAGGTCCTGGCGGAAGAACCGATGACTGTGCACGGCAAGGTCGACTCGGCCGAGTCGGTCGAGGCTCATCTGTTTGAGGCTCTCCCGTACAGAATCGCCGACGATGAGAGCTCCGCTGATCACGCTCGTCCCGGCGACCACACCAAGCAGGACCGCCAGATGCGTCCGCCAGTAATGCTTCAGGCTTTGTTGTACGAAGGTCCGCTTTTTCATCACTGCCCTTTGAGTCGCGCGCGGTCGGGGCTCGCAGTGTAAGAGGTTGACCAGGCGGCCGGGAGTCCTCCCGAGCAAGGGTCAACAGGACGGACGCGCACACCAGCCATCTCAAGGCACGAACAAGGTCGCCGGGCAGCCGATTCGTCATCGTGATGATATTCAGAGGCGGGTGGTTTACCCCTCATGGCTGCGGCGACTTAAACAAAGACGGGTACGCCGACGAACCCGGAGCACCGACGGCCTGAAACGTAGGTGTCCAATGTTTTCGCTTCTGCGCAGCGTGCAGCGTCCTCTGCCGATGATTGCTGGTCTGTGGTCAGAGGGTGGTTGCGGGGAAGAGCGTTTCCAGAGGGGAGCGGTCTGGCGGTGGCAGGTTCAGTGATTCCCGCAGTTGTTGGAATCGACTGCGACCGCTGGTCAGCCAGTCGGTCACTTCTTCCAGCACGTGTGCCAGCGTGAAGTCTGGCAGGGACAGGCGCAGCGATTCCAGCACGCTCGTCAGCACGGTCCGGCGACGGGCTCCGCAGAGTGTTTTGCTGGTGCGGCCCGTTTTGCGGTCGTTGGCGGCGTCACGCAGAGTTCGTTCGGACTCGTTATTCGTACCGGGCACTGCGGGGTGAGTCACGAAGGTAAAGAGTTCTTCGGCTTCCATCAGACGCAGCAGTTCGTTGACCAGATTGATGAAGTCGCGTTCGGCAGCCGTCGCCGGTGAGGTCTGGTCTGTGTACCGTTTGCCGCACAGCGTCCACAGGTCATCTTCCAGTGAGTGAGCCTTCGTGGCACGTGTCGATGGCTTCAGTCGGCGATCCTGTTTGAGGCGACCGGCTTTGCGGTACAGCTCCAGCAGGCCCGTCAGAAACGTGCGGGAGTCTCATTCCTTCCCGCCGGAACGATTTCCGACTCGCCGGCAGAACTGCTGCAGTCAAGAAAGTTCGGTGAGTTCCTTGAAGCCGCCAAAGAGCGGTTCGATGTTGTCATCCTCGACTGCCCGCCCGTTTTGCGAGTCACCGATCCGCGGATTGTCGCATCACAGGTCGACAGTACGATTCTGGCCATTCGAGTCGCACAGGATACGAAGCAGGAAGCGAGATTTGCCCGCGACCTTCTGGTCCAGAACGGTGCTTCGCTGGTCGGTCTCGTCCTGAACTGCTGGGACCGCACCGGCCGATTCGACTCACAGGAAGGCTACGGCTACGGCGATTACAAAGACAGATATGCCGAAGAACCAGGGACGCGTGCTGCCTGGCTCGTCGGAAATTCAGACCGGAATGAAGATCGACCGCAGCGGAACAAGTTCCACTGCGGTCGATTTCGTTTCACCCCTGGTTTTGAGGCACTCTAATTCTCAGCAGGCCTGAGAGTCAGGTTCAGAACGAACCGTCCAGAAGTGCCCCCAGCGAATCCAGATCTGAGAAGGCGAGGGCCGCATCGCCCGCAGCAATCTCCGAAAGTTCAAATTCGCCAGCGTCCGCTTCGGCTGAACTGTCCGCCACAAAATCATTGACGGGACTGTCAGTCACCTGTTCCTGACGGACCACTTCATCAAACATCTGCTCGACGGAGTACTCCGTGTCGTCCTTAGTCTGGATGACAAAGACTTTGCCTGTCAGATTGACACGCGGCGGGGGAGTCGTCTTGTCGTCACCAGTGTGATCATCGTGATCATCGTGCATGTCGTGGTCAACGTGCATGTCGTGGTCACTCAGAAGCTGAGCCGTGATGTACGACCTGGGAATCGCAGCCTCAGCAGCAAAGGTTGACTCAAACAATGCTTGAGCAGCAGCAGGACTGCTGGTGGACAGGCCGAAGTTCCGCTGCATCGTGGTAAACGCGTTCTGAGTGCCACGCCCACCACCGTGGTTGAGGTACTCTGTAAACGTTTGATCCAGGAACGATGTGTTCTGCAGCCACTGATTCTGAGCCGAAGAGTACCGAAGCCCCATCGACTCCCTGAAGAGAGTTCCATTCTGACGTGTATTCACGTGGAACAGGCCAAACGTATGCCCCGCTTCGTGAAGCGCCACATCGGCCAGGGCCAGAGCAGTGCTCGCTGCACTCCCCCAGTTTTCATCCCCAACAAATGCGATGTCTGTCATGTTATTGTTGCCGTAATCAATGTCGCCGGCAACGTGGTAAACGTTCCGCATGTTGGCAACGCCAAAGAATATGGTCGTCGCTCCCTCTCCTGCCACCGCACTCCCAACATTTCGCCTTTCAACGGTGATCCCGAACGGGGTCAAATCTGCCTGAACAAGGCTGATAAGTGAGGTAATGACTGCCTCACGATCAGCTCGCCCGTCCAGGAACCGGTTAACCTGGATTCCATCCCCTTCCGGATCGAGATACCCGCTCACGGAACCAGCCCAGTCGGAACCAGCCCAGTCGCGAAGCTGCTGGTTGGTCAGATTTGCACCGTCGAACACCAGGTAAAGAGTGTCTCGCCCGGTCGGTGCGGTCACCGTTGCCGGGTTGATCGTCATGCTGTAGTTGGGATTCCGAGCGCCACGGTATCCAAAGACAAGGACCGTGTATTCCCCTGCCGGCTGATTGGCCAGCGATACGCTTTCGGACCCGGAAAATCCGTTTGAGCGACCGACAACCGTCCCTGACGCATTCAGAACGACAAGGTCCAGGTCTCCTCGAGCATGATCGAAGTTGATCTGGACGGCGCTGTTTGAGGCACCGGTTCCATTCGTTCGGAAGGAGTAGTAGTCGGCCGCGTCGGACAAAGCAAGATTTGTGAATGTCCGCTGGGTCGTCAAAGTACCGAGACGCGTTGCCGTCCCCCGCGTGTCGTTTTCTTCAAACGCATCGTCAACAATCGGCGGCGCGACAGTATTAATACCCGGGCTGATAAACAGAGAGTAGCTCGGGCTTGTTGCACCACGGAATCCGCGTACATGGATGAAATATTCACCAGGCGGAAGTCGATCGAGACTAATCCGTTCGGTGTTGGAGACGCCAATAGAACTGCCGACGAAATTTCCCCTCGCATTAAACAAGTTGAGGTCCAGGTCGCCCTGTGCCTGCAGGAAATCAATGCCCACGAAGTTGTTGGCCGTCCCGGTTCCGAGCTGTGTAAATCGGTACCAGTCGTCCCCATCCCGCATCGCCAGGTGGCTGATCGACCGGGTCCGGGTGAGCGTGCCGAGGTTCGCCGCTGTGGCAAAGGTGTCGTTATCCTCAAAAGTGTCGTCCGGAAGAGTGGGAATCCCGCCACCGGGTGTGGCCAGTGTCAAAGTGTAGTTCGGGTTGAAGGCTCCACTGTAACCGTAAACTTCAAGGTAGTATGTCCCTGCCGGGAGCCGTGCCAGCGAGACCTGTTCCGAATTCACCACGCTGACTGAACTGGCCAGCGCACGGACGGCCTGAAACGGACAAATCCCGCCCGGGAAAATCAAAGACCGCAGCAAGTCCCACGACTCACTGCGGTCTTCTGATCTCTTTCCCGATTCGGGATTCGTAAGTGCCGCCCCTCAGCGATTATTCGGGGAAATGAAAAGTACGATAGTTTCTCAGTACCTTGCCCTCTGTTGTTCGCGTCACGATTTCGAATAAGACCCTGCCATCCCGTGTGACTTCCTGGGCTTGCGTGTACGGGCCGAGTCCCCACCCCACGAAGATATTGCCACCCGGCAGTTCCTGAACCAAACCGGTCGCAAAGGCGGTTTGACCTGGAAGCACATGGCTGTAGACCAGTGTTGCAGTGTGGTTCACTTCGTCCAGAGCATACTCGACAACGCGAGTGACATTGGCACGGGACTGAAACTCCGGCAGTTGTCCGTCCGTGCGACCAGGATTCTCATACCCATTGTCGAACAAAAGAATGTTGCCACCGGCCGTACGGCTCACCGCATGCTGTCCGATGAAGCCGCCCAGCGGATCAATGATTTCAAAGTCGCCGGTGTTACCACCCAGCGTCCAGATAACGTCTCCCGTCGTGGAATCGATCTTCAGGATACTGTTGGTGCTTCTCAGAGACACAAGGAAGTTGCCGTCTGTATCCTCGAAGAAGGCATTGATATGAGCGTAGTCCGCTCCGTTCGTATACGAGTCAGCCGGATCCAGGTGATCTTTGCTATCCCACTGGAACACTACTGTGTAGGAAACAGGTTCCACGACCTGGATGACGGCGTCGATGATTCGTTCTCCACCCCGCATGACGTCGTTATAAGTCATGAAGACGTAGTTGCCGTTTGGAAGAATCAGGAAATCGTGGAAGTCTGTCTGGGTCAGCGGTGAAATGACCTCAAAGCGTCCGATTTCATTGAGGTTCGCATCGAGAATGACTCGCTCTGATTGCCGTTGCCCGTTGATTTGCGGCCCATTGACTTCAGAGTAAGATCGCACGCCATTAGCGTGCAGTTTGAAGTCGTGACCGCCACTCGGGCCCAGAGGAATTAAGATGTCAGGCACACCATTCGTATCAACACTCAATGCGTACCCGCCTTGGACAGCGTAAATCCGGCCGTCAGTGAAACCAGGAGCACGCTTCGTGACTGTCACGCGAGGGAAGTCGACCGGCAGGTACACAAGCTCGTAAGTGGTCGTTGGGCTGCCATTTCCAGATTCCGTCACTGCGATCATGACACGGTCGCCGGTCGTCAGGCTGCCGACGTTAAAAGCGATTCCGCTGGTGGCAGAATTCCCGTTAATCGTCAGCGTGTCGCCGGGCTGGCTGGCGAATGCGGTGACTGTGATGTCGCCTGTCGACGCTCCCGAATACAGGGCGTAGCGTTCGACCTCCGGGGAGAACTGCGGCTTCACTTCCAGTTCCGCGCCTGAGATTACGAGGTTCGACAGCAGACCAGCAGAAACACGGACACCAGCGTCAATTGTCGAATTGTGCTCGCCTGGCCCCACAGTGATTTGAGTCACCATTCCGGAGCCGTCCGGATCGGAATCGACGGCATCATCATCTCCCTGATTCTGCAGAGTGAAACTCCGATTGGCAGGAAGCACAAATTCCAGACCATAGGTCCCTGGCACGACATCACTGAGTAGGTAGAAACCGGACGAGTTTGTCGTGGCGGTTTTTACCAGGTTCCCCGAGACATCTTCGAGCAGTCGAACCCTGACTCCTGGCATGCCGGGTTCACCTGGATCACGAATACCATCCCCGTTGATGTCATTCCAGACGAGGTTACTGATTCGGGCCGGAGCAATTGAATTGGGATCGAGCAGACCGAAGTCCCAGTCCTGAGCAGATTCACCAGGAGAAACTGTGAAGACTGCGGTTCTTCCTGTGGTTGAATCGGCATCGGAATCAATACTGTCAACGCCGCCTACATTGGATCCCGTAAAGTTCCAGCCTGCAGGAGCAATCGCCTCAACGGAATAAGTCCCCGGTGCGCGGTTTGTAAACGCGTAACGGCCATTTGCTCCCGTCATTGTTGTCGCCACGGGTGAGGGACCGCTGCCGTAAAGATTGACCGTCACGCCAGAAATCCCAGGCTCTCCGCGATCCTGAATTCCGTTGTGGTTCAGGTCATTCCAAACCCGATTTCCAATTCTGACCGGGGTCTGGACGGCAGGTGGCACGATTCCAATGTCAAGATCGGCAACGAACAGTCCGGCTGTAACCGTCAGAGGAATGATCCCTGATGCATCGGCATCTGAATCACGACTCGACTCTGGCGTTGCTTTCTGGAGGGTAAAAGTGCTGCTGCCGGGCGCGACCGCCTGAATTGTGTATGTACCGGTCGCAACATCTGAGAAACTGTACCGTCCGGAAGAGTCCGAATGAGTAGTCATTGTCGCCACCGATGTGTCGTCGGGGACCAGCCGGATTTCGACATTACTGATCGGTCCATCAGAATTATTAAGACGGCCATCGGGAGAACGGTCCTGAAACACTCGGCCGCCAACACGCCCCGGTTTCACGGCATCCGAAGCAGTCATTCCGGCATCATAATCAAGATTCAATTCCGTATCGTTGACCGAAAATGGACCAATCACTCCGGCCGCGCTGGCATCGGAGTCCGAACTGCGACTGCCACCGGCGAATTGTGAAGTAAAGTCAAACCCAGTAACGGGCGCAACTGCAATTGCATAGTCGCCTGTGGCCAGGTCTCGAAACACAAACCGCCCTGCTCCATCAGTCACCCGCGTGTCCACGGCTGTCGCGGAACCAACCTGGAACAGCTCCACGGTCACACCACTGAGACCGGGTTCGCCACGATCCTGCACACCATTGCCATTCAAGTCGTTCCAGACTCGATCGCCGACTCGACCACCACCACCTGGAATAAACGGTGTTCCAGCGGAATTACCGGGGGCAATCAGGCCGGCGTCAACGTCTCGTGAAAGACTCCCTGGACCTACCGGAATCTCAGCGGAACGGCCGGTCGCGTCCACGTCGGAATCAATGGCCTCAATTCCGCCTTCATTCTGCAACGTAAACGACCAGCCGACTGGCGCGCTTACCTGCAACTGGTAGTCTTTGGGAATCAGGTTCTGAAAGAGATAGAAGCCGTTGGAGTCAGTACGAGTGGTCCCGGCAGTCACACCATTTGCGAGCAGTTGCACTTCCACATTGCCGACGCCTGGTTCACCACCGTCCTGTCGTCCGTTGCCGTTCAAGTCGTTCCAGACTCGGTTTCCCAGAGCTCCTCTTTCAACCGATCCGGGTCCAAGCAGACCCGCGTCAAGATCGCGAGTTCGTTGCCCCGGAGTGATTGATACCGCGCGGATAATCCCATCCGAACCAGCATCAGAGTCGAACGACTCGAATCCCCCCTGGTTGGCTTTCGTAAACGAGAATCCGGATGTCGCCGGGACAAACTGAATGTCAAACAATCCGGCTGGAACGTTGGTAAACAGGTATTCCCCGTCACTGTTCGTCGTTGTCGTGAGGAAGACATTCGTCGCGCCGGTGGGAATCAAATTGACGGTGACACCTGCGAGACCGGGCTCTCCGCCATTACGAATGCCATTACCGTTAACGTCATTCCAGACCAGGTCTCCAATTTCAGCAGTGTGAATAAACTCGTTGCCCAGGATTCCTGCGTCGATGTCGAACGTGACATCGTTGTCTCCGACGACGATGACATCGCTGTTTCCATCCGGATTAATATCCGAGTCAAAGCCGCGTTCTCCGAACTGATGTTTGGCCGTGAAGCTGTAAGGGGTACGAGGGTTCTGGTCCGGTGTTGTGACGTTTACAACGTAGCTGCCAGATCCAAGATTACGAAAGGTGTAGTACCCGAAGTTGTCCGTCCATGTAGTCTGCAGAGGCGTTGGTTGTCCTTCCTGGAACAGCTGAACCTTCACTTGTGGAATCCCGGGTTCACCACGGTTTTGATAGCCGTTTCCGTCCAGGTCGTTCCAGACTCTGTTCCCGATTGTCGCGCTCAGCAGGACACGTGGCTCCAACGCTTCCGGGTGAAACAGTGACTTACTGCGACGTCGACGCTTCTGAGAATTAAAAAAACGACGAAGATTCTCAATTGTCCACTGTGTTTGGCTTCGCAGCATTTGACTTTCCTTTTCGAGAGTATGAGGGAATTGAGGAGGATGAACTTCGCGTGCCCCTCGGGTTCGAATGTGTTAGCCCCTACCGACCCTTGAGCGTGCACAAGTCGGCCGAAGCGGGCAAGTACGCACGCCACCTGGATTCGGAAAGTTTCCCCCCAATTGTGAGGTATGACAGGAAAAGACAGATTTTCACAAATGACAGAAAACACTGCAGTTTTTGCCGCAGACAACTGAATGGGTCGTCCCCCAGAAAAGAGTGGGGAAAAATTGAATCTTAAGTGTTCCCGCCGTGGTGAAATCCCGGATTTTCTGAGTAATCGGCGTCAATCTCTGACTCGTCGCAATCAGAATGCCCGGTCTGCCGTCATTTCTGGAAATGGGTGGCGATCACTTTCAGATTGGCCATTTGTGTGCCGATGACTTTAAGAAGGGTCGCATCGCAGGATTCCGGCAGATTCGGACATCTCTCGCCCGATTGAGTTCATTGGAGGAACAAGAATGGTTGGCCGAGGGGGAGCTGCGTCGGCGGGGCGTGGAGAACA
>JAQBVJ010000037.1 GCA_027623235.1 Planctomycetota bacterium | reverse complement strand
AGCCTCGCCCTGCCGTTCAGCTCGACCAGCTGGAGCTGTAACGAAATGACTTTTCCAACTCGACGAGAAATCCTGCAGCGAGCCGCCGGTGGCTGCGGGGCGATTGCTCTGCACGCGATGCTTGCCGAAGAACTGGCGGCGGCGAACTCGACCAGCGACGCCGATCCGCTGGCTCCGAAGAAGCCGCATCGGGAACCGAAGGCGAAACGCGTCATCTTTCTCTACATGACCGGCGGCGTTTCACATGTGGACTCGTTCGATCATCGGCCCGAGCTGATCGCCGGTCACGGAAAGAAAATCACGGTCGATAACTGGCAGGGGAAGATCGGTGAGTTCACTCGCTACCTGAAAAAACCGAACTGGACGTTCCGGCCGGGCGGCGAGTGCGGAGCGATGGTCAGCGATCTGTTTCCCGGCGTGCGGGACATCGCGGACGACCTGTGCATTGTGCGGTCGATGGAGAGTGACCACACGAACCACTACGAAAGCACACTCGGCATGCACTGCGGGTCGTGGACGTTCGCCCGGCCGAGCATCGGGGCGTGGGTGAGCTACGGGCTGGGCACGGAGAATCGCAACCTGCCTTCGTTCATGGTCGTCGCCCCGCAGGCTCCGTACGCGGGAGCTCAGACCTGGGGCAGTGACTTTCTGCCGGGAGCTCATCAGGGAACCTGGATCGTGCCCGGCGAGAACCCGATCCCCGACGTTCGGCCGCGCGTCGGGTCGAAGCTGCAGGAACTGGAACTGCAACTGCTCGCAAGGTCGAATCGAAAACACCTTGAAGAACGAACGGCCGACGGAGCACTCGAAGCCCGCATCCGCTCGTTCGAAACCGCGTTCGGCATGCAGCGCGAGGCTCCGGAGGCGATCGATCTTTCCGGCGAGACGGAAGCGACTCTCAAGTCGTACGGCCTGCAGCCAGGACAGAAGACCGGCTTCGGCTGGCAGTGTCTGGTCGCTCGCCGACTGGCCGAACGCGGCGTGCGGTTTATCGAGCTGATCGATGTCGGATCGTCCGGCAACTGGGACGCGCACGGCGACATGGCGACGCACGGACCGCTTGCGAAAAATGTCGACCAGCCGATCGCGGCGCTGATCCGCGATCTCAAACAGCGAGGCATGCTGGAAGACACGCTCGTCGTCTGGACGACGGAATTCGGCCGCACTCCGTACCACGAAAAAGCGGACCATCCGGGGCGAGAGCACCACCACCAGGTGTTCTCGTCATGGCTGGCCGGCGGTGGCGTGAAGAGCGGCCTTACTTATGGATCGTCCGATGAGCACGGCATCGCGGTCGGAGAAAACCGCGTCCACGTTCACGACTTCCACGCGACGATCCTGCATCTGCTCGGGTTGGACCACGAGGCACTCACCTTCCGCCACGCCGGCCGCGATTACCGCCTGACCGACGTGCACGGCGAAGTCGTGACGCCGATTCTCGCGTAGCCGTCTCGATCCGAGAGCCCGGTAGGACGGACGCCCACGTCCGTCATGGCACCGTGCCGCGAGTTTTAAACTGGCCCCGCTGCGAGGCTTTTCGATTGCCTGTCGGTCCGGACGGACGTGGGCGTCCGTCCTACGGGGCTGTTGTGATCCTCGCGTTTTCAAATCCGGTATTGACGATTCCTACCTCGGTAGTAGGATCCTCTCCGACCGCGGTAGGAGTAAGGGTCGTCGAACGGAAAACCGGGATGGGAGTGAGGCATCATGAGCAGGAAGCATCACCTGGCGGAATTACAGATGGCCATCATGCAGGTCCTTTGGGATCGCGGTCAGGCGACGGTTTCGGAGGTGCGGGAATCGCTCACGCCGCGTCGCGACCTTGCCTACACGACCGTCGGCACGATGCTCAGCAAGATGGAAAACAACGGGCAGGTCGAGCATCACTCGACAGGCCGCGTCAATGTTTACCGCGCGTCGATCGGGCCGGACCAGGTCAAGCAGTCGATGGTGTCTGACCTGGCGTCGCGTCTGTTTGAGGGCAACGTGACGGACCTCGTCTGCCATCTGCTCGACGGTTGCGATGTCACCCGCGACGAACTGGCGGAACTGAAGAAGCTC
Organism: Planctomycetota bacterium; assembly: GCA_027623235.1. Taxonomy (GTDB): domain Bacteria; phylum Planctomycetota; class Planctomycetia; order Planctomycetales; family Planctomycetaceae; genus JAQBVJ01. The sequence goes on along the minus strand of JAQBVJ010000037.1, from coordinate 54,538 downwards.
ATCCGGCAGAAAGAACGGGAGCTGAAAGATGACAAATAACCTCATCCCGCTGACCGAACTGACGCTGAGCCTCGGGCTGGCTTACGTGCTGCACTCGACCCTGCTGCTGATCGGAGTGGCCGCGCTGCTGCGTGCTGGCCGCGCCTCGAGCCACACCCTGCGCGAGCGGCTTTGGAAACTGGCGGTGGTCGTGCCGCTGCTGACGTCTCCGCTTCAGGTGTGGAGCGGTGCCGCGTCGATTCCGGACGGGTGGCGAGTGTCCGTGGTTTCAGTGGATGAGAGAACTTCCAACGAACAGGTTTCAGTGTTCCACGTAGCGAGTTCATCGGAGAGCGATGGCGATCTGGCGATCAGCTCTGAGGCCGCTTCCGGAATCGTCCCCTCTCCTCCCCGGGGAGAGGGTGCCCGAAGGGCGGGAGAGGGGCCGGCGGAAAGTCGGACCGGCATGCCAACGCCAGCTTCCGAGACCCCCTCATCCGGCCTTCGGCCACCTTCTCCCCGCAGGGGAGAAGGGACGGAAACGGCATTTCCGTCGGCGGCTCCTGCAGATTTGCAGGCGACTGCAGTCTTGCCGATTGCCGAGCTGGCTCCCGTCGAACCGTTGCCGGAGTCGACCGCCACCCATGAGCCTCGGGCGACTCAACCGGACTGGCCGCCGACGGAACCACCACAGACATCCCGCAGCGAACTGGCGATGACTCCGGAAACGACCCTGGTCAAAGTTGGCGTCGCATCGACTTCGGACGTGAGGCCGAAAGTCGTTGCTTCGACGTCGTCGACTGTGGCGGCAACTCGTCGTCGACCTGCCGTCAGACTCGACCCGGTCGCGTTCGGCTTCGCGCTGGCCGTGCTGGCGTCGCTCGGTGGCGGGCTTTTCTTGTTGATCGTTCAGCGAGGTCGATTCTGGCGGCGGTTGCGGAAGTGTCGCGTCGTGGCGGACGGCGTGACGCGAAGCGAACTCGACAAGCTGTTGAATCGGAAACAGATTCGGCGTCGCGTGCGGTTGCTGGTTTCAGACGGTTTCGTCGAGCCCGTCGCGTGCGGTGTTCTGCGGTGGACGATCATTGTGCCTCACGGCGTCGAGCAGCGGCTCAACCGGGACCAGATTGAGGGGCTGCTCGCGCACGAACTGGCGCATCTGGTGCGAGGCGATACGGCCTGGCTGTGGGTCGGCAACATTGTCTGCTCGTGCCTGTGGTTTCAGCCGCTCAACTTTCTGGCGAGACGACGCTGGCAGCAGGCCGCCGAGTTTCTGTCCGACGAATGGGCAGTGGCCGATGCGAATGTCAGCCCGCTGTCACTTGCGCAGTGCCTGACAAAGATCGCCGAGTGGCGGCTGGATCGCCAGGAGTCCGGTGCGATCCTGGCCGCGGGCGGTCATCGCAGCACACTGTCGAGTCGGATCGACTGTCTTGTTCAGGACGAACGGCCTCACGATGCGTGGAAATCGCGACGGCGGAAGCGCGCTGTCCTGGTTGGAGTCCTCGCCGCTGGAGGCGCTCTTGTCTGGTCCGTGCCGAGGGCGGAATTCGTGCATGCCGATTCGCCACCTCGAAGCGGCACTGGTTCAGATGCCGGCGAAGTTGAGACAGAGAAACCCTCAGTTCCGGCGGAAGAAGAATCGCCGCCGGCTGTGAATCCGGGCCACGGGATCTCTGAAACCGGAGTGAACCCGCTCACCCCTGGTGGACCACCGGAAACCTTCATTGAAGCCCGCGCTCCGCAAACGTCTGCCGACTGGCAGGCCGAGTGGAACGAGCTTCAGGCGGAACTCAAAGGACTGAATGCCGACCTGATCCGCGTTGCCGGGCTGCTCGAAAAGTACCCCGGCGATGTTCGCGTGCGTGAGCTGGCCGAGCAGATTCGAGCTCGCGCTGTCTCGTTTGAGGCGCGACGCCAGTCGCTCGACGAACGGATCAAGGCCTCACAGAAAGACCCGGACGCGGCGACAGCCAGTCCGTTTTACCTGAAGGACGACGTGCAGTATTTCCCCCCGGGACCGGAATTCCAATTGCAACAAAAAGCGTCTGACGAATGAACTTGACTTCAAATCAGCTCACCGTATTTCAAACCTCGACAGGATTCGTCTCCATGAAATCGGCCATCATTTTTGCACTCGCAATTGTCCCCGCGCTGACGGGACTCCTCGAAGCCGCGGAACCTCCGGGCGTGCTGCAGGTCGCCTCGGCACTGCGTGAGACTTTGCCGCCGGAACCCGTCGCGAAGAAGCCGGCCGGGCCGCCGATCGGGATTCAGTTTCGGGTTTACGAAATGGACACGGAAAAACTCGGACCAGACCTCGAGTTTCGCCCCCAGAAAGGCGTTCGAAAGACAATCAATGAGCAATTCGAAGCGTTCCGAAAAGCCGGTTTCGTGCGGGTTCTGTCTGCGCCGCTTCTGGTGACTCTGGACGGGCGAACGGCCACATTTCTGTCCGGAGGCGAGGCCCCGGCTCTCTTTTCGTCCGACGAAGAGACCACCAAAATCGACTGGCTCGAATTCGGGACGCGAGTCGAAGTCACTCCGCGTCGAGCAAAACGGGACCAGGTTCAGATCAAGTTGACTGCTGAGTTTTCGCGTCTGGCCGAAGACGGACTGGCCAGTGAGGGGCGAACGTATCCCGTTGTCGTCGGGCGTTCTTTCCGGACCGCATTCACGCTCGGGCCGAAAGATGTCGTCGTGCTCAACGATCGGGAAACCAGAGAATCAGACGCGTCAGGGAAAGTCGTTTTCATGACGATCGAGCTGGCGGACGTCGGGGTCGAGTCCGCGCTGCTGCAGTTTGACGAGGCGGACCTTCCGGACTCGCCGAGCAAGGTGCTGCCTGTGAGCCCCAGGCCATCCGTGGATTCATCGAAACCTTTCGCGTCCGAGGACGCCATCGAATTGAGAACGGGGGCGGTCGGGACCGCAAGGAATACAACCGCCGCATCGTCAGCGGGCAGCTTCTACTTGAAACCCGGCAAGACTCAGCTCGAACTGACTCGCGGTACCTGGCGATCGCTGACGATTCCGTCGAAAGATTTCGACTACGGATCGTCGCTGCTGGTGGAATCGCCGGAAGACGGAGCGATCTCGATCAGCGGCCGCATCATGACTCCTCAGGCGGCCGGGGCTGCGAAGACGGATTCGTTCGCGGCTGGCGATGCGGGAGAGAAATACGCGGCCGACATCTGGACGATCAAGGCGCTCAAAGCGGGCGTCGCCACGATCCGGCTGCTCGACGACGACGAACGGGAATACGAGATCGAAGTCACCGTCAAGGGCGACACGCGGCACTTCGACGCGATGGTCAAGCGGTTTCATCCGAAGGCCAAAGTGGAAGCGCACGAACTGACCGAACAGAGCATCGTCATCACCGGTGAGGCGACTCCCGAAGACGCCGTTGCGATTCAGGAAATTGCCGAACAGCTTTACGAGACCGTTCTGTTGCGGATGAAGTCTCATCAGCCGATTGCAACTGAGCCTCAAGACAGTTTGGGCAGCTCCAGATACTTGCCACCGACCGATGAACCTGCGGGTTACGGTCCGGACGGCCCGCCTGGCAGTGTGGCGACGACACAGCGTCTGCCGACAGACGCCAGCGGCCCCGTGCTGCCCGATCCGAACGCCGATTACGAGCCAGCGAGCGATCACACCGTCATACGCAAGCCTCGCCCAGCCATTGATATCGCTGTGCCGTTCAAAGCGACAGATGAAGAAAACGGAAACACTTTCCATTTCGATGTTGGCATTTTGGACTCGCGCCCCGCATCCAAAGTCTCTCCGATTGTCGGGTTCGATGTCGCGGCGGTCTCTCAGCCCACAACACAGGTGCGGTTTCTCCACACCGGTTTCATCTCGATGCAGACGCCGGCGGAATCCGGCGGGTTTGCCAGAGTTCAGACCTGGGACACGTGGCAGATGCGGAAGAAGATCAGCGGCCAGTTTCAGTATATTCGGTACAATGCTCACCGCGAGAATGTACCGACGGGAAGCCAGACGAGGTTTCAGTTTCGTACGACGGAGTTCCGCGACGACGTGTGGGTGAATGCGGTCCTGGTGACTACCGCGGCCAACGAAGAGACTCGCTACTTCCTGCAGCATTTTCCGGTCGATTTGATTCTGGATGACCACGAAGTCAAGGTGGCCGCTCGGGGAGAGCTTGTGAGCCGCTTTGTTGTGATGAAAGATCCGCGAAGTGTTTCGGTGCCAAACAAACAGGGCGAGACGGAAGAGATCCGCGAGTCCTTCACCGGCCCGAATTCGTTTCAGGAAGCGGTCGCCGAAGGGAGAAAACACGGGCAGCTGCTGGCGGTCCTCGTCCTCGGCCCGGAATCGAAGCTGAAGCGTCCCTACGTGATTCCTCAACCGACGGCCGGTGACCCGTATGGTCAGTCCAACCCGTATGGTGAACCGAACCCGTATGCGGAACCGTTGAACCCGTACGGACAAAACGGCAAGTACACCAGACCGACCCGCGTTGAGATTCCGGCGATCCCCGTTGGGAGTCCGGTAGGGAGTCCCGGGATCCCGGATGTGGACACTGGCGATTTGAAGCCTCAACCGGCCGGCTCTGTCTCGACCGAAATGCGGCAGCTTCGCCAGGAAGTGCGGTCACTGCGCGAGCAGCTTGGAAAGCTGGTCGAAGTACTGAGCCGCGAACATCAGCCGAAACCAGAGCTCATCACTCCGGATCCGTTCGGCAGGAAAATCGAAATCGGTCCCGCGAAACGCCCGGTGCCGATCCCGCCGCCGACGATCGAAGACGATTCGTACTCGAAGCAGCCACGGCCCGGAAAACTGGTTAACCCATTTGAGCCCTCAGTGGGCGATGAAAGCAGCACGGACGACCCGGACCCCGCAACGCCAGCCAGCAATCCCCGTCCAGTCCCCGACCCGGGTACGGGATCCAGGGCAGCTGAATCTGGCGGTGTCGGTGCTGACCGTCCTGCTGAAGCCATTCCGCCAGTGGAAAATTCGCCTGCTCTGGATTCACCAGGCCGTTGATTCAGCGGCAACATGACGCGTCAGCGGGTGGCGGTTTCTAAATTCCGAATCGAAATCACAAGCTTCCAATGAACCGGAGACGAGCGATGCTCGAGAAAATGAGTTCTGTACTTTTATTGGGCGTTGTCATGGCGTCTGTGTTTTCGTCTCTGGCCATGACGCAGGATCAGAAACAGGTTGAGGTGGATCCACTACTTGTCGATGACCTCAAGGGAGAGCGGACATCGTCTCTGAAGCTGGTCGAGGTGGAATTCCGTATTGTTTTGCTCGACACGAACCGGATTCGAGATGACGACATGAACAGCATCCGGGGGCTGTTCGACATCGCAAAAGGGAATCAACCAGCCGCGGCGGTGGGATACCCCAATGCTGGACAGCCTGGCTTCAGACCGCTTTTTGCAGGAGGAATGTTAGGAAATGTTTCCGCTAAATTGAGGGCGGGTTCAGCCGAAGGACCCATCAAGCATCAGGTGCTGGAAACAGAGCCATTTCAGGCTCTGCTCACCTGGATGAGTGCAAAAAACGTCGCACACATCACCAATACTTCGAGCCGCCGCATTGCACTCGGCAGTACCGCAGTCGTGCTCGACCAGCGAGTCAGCCTGCCGCGTCTCGCAAAGAAAAAAGACGCAAGGACTGGCAGTGAGATTCACACGATTAACTTCGTTCACACTGGCCTGCACCTGGAACTGACTCCGCTGGCGCAGACCTTCCCGAAGACGAAAGAGCAGGCAGAAGTCTGGCAGTTGAGACTCGACCGTGTCATGTCAACCCTTACGGCCGGTGACGAACCCGAATCGAAGCTTGACCGGGTTCAGCACACAGTCACTCTCGGCGTCGGGCAGACGGCTTTGATCCCGCAGCTCGTGGAATCGGATCAACCAGCCTTCATTCTGCTGTCCGTCAAGGCCCCGAAACCGAGCACAGGGATGGGAATGGGGATGATGTCGTCGATGATGGATCCTGCCGCCGAAATCATTCGTCTCTCCAAAGACCCGAACGGGCCTGGTCTGGCGGACCGGATTACACAGACGCTGGTTCCGCCTCAGGGCACGCCGAAACCTTCCCTCTTCAAACTGGACGACACCGGACCCGCGCGGACGCCGGCATCACGCATAATCGTCGAGGCGGTCGCGGGGCCGAATTCTGCAAAGAATCTCGGAGTCGTTCAGCGAGTGGTCAAGGAAAGTGAAATCCCGCGTCGCGACGGGGTGTGGGTTCTTGAAATTCAGGAAAACGAAATCGTCGAGGTCGTTCTGTCCGACAAGGTTTCGAACGTCCACACAGGCGGCGATCAGAAGTCTCTGCTGATGGCCCGGCCCCTGGAGCCGACGTCACTGGCAATTCAGGCCGGCCGGAAGGGAGTCGGGACTGTCGAATTCGAAGCCGGCAAAGATGCCGCCGGACGCACCGCCAGATTCCACTTCGAGGTCATCGTGCGGGGCGACACACGACTCCTCGGCCGCACGCTCGACACACTGTTTCCTGACGACAAGGTCGAACTGACCGAGGTCGACGGCGCCATCGTCATTCGGGGCAAGGTCTCGCGAAGCGCCGTTGCAAAACAGATTGTCGAGATCGCTGAGCAATACTACGGAAAGGTCCTCGACCAGACAGAGTCCCGCGATTCGAACCAGCTTCTGCCCGCCGACGGATCGGACGCCCCCAAAGTCGTTCCGGCCATCGGCACGGAAATTCGTGACCTCCGCACCGATGTGAGATCGCTCCGCAACGAGATTCAGAAACTGATCAAGGTGCTGGAGAACAAGTCCGAGTTGAAAGAGGAGGCGTCTCTGCCCGAAGCCACGCGGGTACGGCTCGGCGACGACCCGTTGCCGCGAGTCAAGTTTCGTCAGCCAGTACCCCGCCGCTGAGCCCGGCCCGAGTCTGATCAACGAAATCGCTCGCTCGAAGCGGCCTCTCATTTGAGCTACCGTCCGGCCTGTTCTCGTTCTCTGATGACAGGCTGCTCCGATGAAAATTACACGAATTGCCGCGTACCAGATCGACCTTCCGCTGCACGAAGGCTCTTACAAATGGTCCGGCGGGAAATCCGTCGACGTTTTTGACAGCACCATCGTGCGGGTCGAAACCGACGAAGGGATCGTCGGACACGGCGAGGTCTGTCCGCTCGGGCCGTTTTATCTGCCGGCCTACGCCGGTGGTGTCCGAGCCGGGATCGCGGAACTCGCCCCGCACCTGATCGGGCAGAATCCGCTCGAACTGGGGAACCTCAACCGGCTGATGGATGCCGCGATGAAGGGGCATCCCTATGTCAAAACCGGAATCGACATTGCCTGCTGGGACATCCTCGGCAAGGCCACCGGGCAGCCGGTCGTCACGCTGCTCGGCGGACGAAACGGCGAGGATTTCGTTTTGTACCGCGCGATTTCTCAGCAGCCCCCGGACGTGATGGCAGAAAACGTTGCCCGCTACCGCGAGGAAGGTTATCGCCGCTTCCAGTTGAAAGTCGGCGGAAATCCGGACGAAGACATCGCCCGGATCCACGCGGTCTCGAAGATGCTTCAGCCAGGCGACAAGCTGATCGCCGATGCGAACACTGGCTGGCTGATGCACGAAGCCGCGCGGGTCGTGCGCGGAGTCAAAGACGTCGATGTCTACATCGAGCAGCCGTGTCTCTCGTACGAAGAGTGCCTGTCGATCCGCGAGCGAACGGACCACCCCTTCGTCATGGACGAGGTCATCGACGGAATGGACATGCTGCTGCGGCTGCACTCCGACCGCGCGGCCGACGTGGTCAACATCAAGATCAGCAAGTTCGGCGGCCTCACCAAAGCGAAGCAGGCCCGCGACCTGTGCGTGTCGCTCGGCATCGCCATGACCCTCGAAGACAGCTGGGGCGGAGACATCACGACAGCCGCGATCGCTCACCTGGCTCACAGCACACCGACCGAGTTCCTGTTCACGGCGACCGACTTCAACAGCTACGTCACGGTGAGCAATGCCGAGGGAGCTCCGCAAAGAAAGAACGGCCGCATGAGCGCCCCGACGGAGCCCGGCCTCGGCACAACGCCGCGGTTCGAGCTGCTGGGCGATCCGGTCGTCGATGTCAGCTGAGTGTGGCTCGGCACTCCGAGCCGAGGACCGCGCAACACGACACGGAGTGTCGTGCCACACTCATCCAATTCTCATCCGCCTGATGGCGGGACTACGAACAGCGACCCGCCATGCCTGAACTCAAAGAAATCACCGACGCCCTCTCCACGCACTGCCCGGACATTCTGCGCTGGTGCGGAGCCATCGCGACGAAGCTGCGGCAGTTCAACGTTGCCATCGATGGAAAGTCCTCTGGCAGCTCCAACACGGACGCGCTGACGCTGGCGGATCTGACGGTGCAGGAACTCGCCGTGGCTGCGATGCGCGACCGGTCGACCGTGCTGCAAAGTTGTCGCATTGAGGCTGAAGAGGAAAACGGAGACCTCGCCGCGTTCGCGACCGAATCCGACTACGTCATCTCGCTCGACCCGATCGACGGCACGAAGTACTACCGTGACCGCACCGGCGATCAGTGGTGCGTCATGCTGCATCTCCGCACGCGGGACACCGTGCACTACTCGCTGGTCTTCGTGCCGGAAGATGGTGAGCACGGCACGTGGGTCGAGGCGGTCGGCGACCAGATTCTCGTCGGACCGGACAACCCGCGGATGCCGGCGCGGCAGGCTCTCGACGCGCTCACGCCGGTCGATCTTCAAAGCTGGGGCGGATCGGAGAAGTTTTATCTGATCGGATTTCAGGATCGCGACGTCGAGCGGGCTCAGAATGTGACGGACCTCGGTCTCGACGGAGTCGCTCCGGACGCGATGCCCGGCAGCATTTACCCGCTGCTGGCGTCTGGCGAATTTGCCGGCTCGCTGATCCACTCGCCCAACATTTACGACTTCCCGGTCGCGCTGCATCTGGCGAGGATTCTGGGTGGCGACTCGGTCTGGGTTCACAATGGCGAGCCGGTGAACTTCGACGAACTCTGGATGGACGATCGTGCCGACATGCTGCGTCTGCCAGGCGTCGTCGCGACGAGCCCCAATCGCGAATACCTCGCCCGGTTGTGCGAGCTCGCAAAAGACTGGCCCAAAGAACGGTATCTTGACTGACCGGTGGCGACTGGGAGCCGGTCTCAGGTGCAATTCCTGTAACTGAGGGTGCGTCGGCGGGACAGTTTTCAAGCCGAAACCCGGGCAGTATGATGCTTGGTTCTGAAGACCGGCGGACCGCTCCGCCCGGCAGATTCCGATTCCGTCAGCGTCAAAAGTGAAACCGCGATGTCGATCGAACAGGCCGAACAGCTCAAACGGGACCTCACTGATAAGTGGGTTGTCGTGGACAAGACCACTCCCGAACTGCGGCGATTTTCCGGTCTGACCGGCAAGGTCAAGACCGTGAACATGAGCTGTCGAGCTCTCGTCGAATTCAACGGACCGGCGGATATCGGCTGGTACGACATCGATCCGAGTTTTCTGACCGTTGTCGATGAGCCAGTCAAAAAAGAGAAAGCGGCTGAGCCTGCCAAGGCCGAGAAGAAGCCCGCCGCCGGAAAAGCGGCAGGTGGCGGAAGCCCCCTCGACGCGATCCGCAAAGCAGGCGGCGGAGCTCCGGCCGCGAAGAAACCTGCTGCGGGAGGCTCGCCTCTGGATGCGATTCGAAAAGCGGGAGCGAGTGGAGCTCCGAAAAAGCCGGCCGCCGGTGGTGGCTCGCCGCTGGACATGATCCGCAAGCAAGGCGCGGGCGGAGCGGCACCGGCCAAAGAAGCCGCTCCCGAACCGACCGCTGAAGAACCGGTTGCCGAGGCCGCTCCGGTTGCCGAGGCCGCTCCGGTTGCCGAAGCCGCTCCTGTTGCCGAAGCCGCTCCTGCGGAAGCGGCAGCACCACCGACGGAAGACCTCAGCGGACTGTCTCCGATCGAGCAGATTCGCAGGCAGGGCGCGTTCAAGGGCTGAGCTGGTCAAAGCGAAGTCGGCGACGACTGCTACTTGGCTCCCTGCTCTGGCGTTTTCGGAACGAAGCGGAACTTGTACGCGTCGCCCAGAATGCTTCGCGACATGTGGACGATTTCCTGGACGTGGCCGCGGAAGTGCGAGACCGAATGCACGATCGCGCCCAGACCGGTCGTCTCAAATCCCTGGATGACCAGGCCAGCCAGCAGCGTCTCCGTTGAAACCGCGTGGAGCACTTCTGTGGCTTCATGGACGGTCGAGTCAACACGCGACAGCAGCTCCACTTTGGATACGGACCCTCGCGCGTCAAATTCGCTCTGACGCTCGCGCGTGTCCGGAGCTCCACCGACTCCCGAGATGACCCATTGCCGAACGTTGCCACACAGGTGCAGCATCAGGTTGCCGACACTGTTCATCGACTCGTCCGAGCGGGACCACACCTGATCCTCGCTGAGCTGTCTGAGACAGTGGTGTATCACGTCGGCCGCCGCGGCCAGTTCGAGTGCCAGTTCGCGACCAGCGGCCGTCGTGAGGTCCTGTTCTGAAGTTGCCATCGGATGTTTCCTGACGGAATGTTGAACTCAACTCCGTCGCCGGAGTCATCGGGCCTCGATGATTGATCACCCCAGGTATTCAACGATGGCCCGGAAGTACGAATCGTAACGGGTCACGACGGCCCCTTTGACGGTCGCCGACAGCGGGCACGTCGTTCCATTCGGGAGTGCCCAGGTCCCCGACAGACGGCAATCGTCGATGACCATGCCGTCGATTTTCTTAGCAGTCAGCGCCGACGGCTCAGCGAAGCACAGCAGTCCTCGTTGATCGGAGAGAATCATCAATCGCGAATCTGTGCCAACCAGCCAGACGTCGCCAGGCGTTTCCGGAAGCAGTGATGCACCCGCCGCCGGACTGATCGAGACGCCCGGATAAATGAACAGAGCCGATTCTTCCTCACCCAGTTCCGCGACCAGAATTCGCGCGGCAACGGCGTCCACTTTTTTCGACGGTGCATCCGAGGACAACTGCGAAACGATCAGCTCGACGTAGCAGCGATCGATCTGGCTCCGCGTCTTTTTTACATCCCGCCCGAAGTAGGTTGCCGTCTCCAGAATCAGATCGTCGGCCTGCACGTCCTGCGGCGGAGTCTGCACGGCGAGGTCGATCAGATCCTCGAAGTAATCGTCAAGGACGTCAGACCCCGCGTCGATGTCCGGCGGCTCGAAGAACTGTGACGGGTCCCGGGCAAGCTCATCGAGAATCAAAGAAACCGCATCTGCATCGAGACAGCCGAGCGTTTTCCCTTCGGCCAGTCGCTCACGCATTTCCGACAGCGGTCGCGCTTTGACGCCGACGAGGAATCCGGCGAGCGAGACTGCCGCGTTCCGCCGGTCGTTGTCAGCTCCGGCGAAGTCCGCTTCCGACTGGTGCTCAAGTTCCGGAATCGACAGCCGCACGCCGAGCCGGCTTTCCAGATCGTCGAGCCACTCCTCAGCCCGCTGCTTCGTTTTGCCGTGTACGAACGTGCGGAAAAACCGCTCCAGCTTCTTTGCTACTTCCTGTCGTTCGCTCTGCGAAATCGTCGCGCGGGCATCGATCAGTGGCTGCGGCGACTTGTGGCTCGACAGACACCGGTAAAGAAAAACGCGGTCATACTCGTTCCGCATCGGCAGCGCGCCGATTTCCCGCAGCGAATGGGCGAGGCTTTCCCTCGAGACAGGAAACCGACTCATCAGCGACGTCAGCTCGCTCGCGTAAACCCAGCTCGGATCCCGATACCGGAAATCGCCGCCGTAGATCGCCGCGACTTCGAAACCGATCACCCGCACGAGATCGTGCAGCGCGTTGACCGCCTGGTGATCGACAAACTTTTTCGCGGCGTGCTTGACGCCGGCCTTGCCAAGTTCACTCAACACCCACGTCAGGCCAAGCGTGACGGGGTTTGCCCCGGCCACCATCCTCGCTCCGTACAAGGCTTTGTTGGCATAGCCCAGCCACGGCTCGGCCGACCGATAAACATCGTACGCCTTGACGGCCGTTGTCAGGTGCCCGTGTACGGTCGCAAAGTTGGCGTCCTTCATGTTGAGCGGCAGTCGCTCCAGCACGATCAGCAGGTGCAGACACGTCCGACTGCCGGCCCGCAACAGTTGCTCGACACTCGTTTCGAGAAGCGGGTTGACCGACCCGGGTCGGTAGATCTTCGCGACGCGAGTCACAAGTTCCAGCACATCGTCGCGGGCCTTTGCCGGATCAAACTTGCCGTTTTCGCCTTTGTAGAAACCGTCTTTGAGCTTTCCGTAAAGAGCACTCGATTCCGCTTCGAGCAGATCGTGAACCTGCTGGTCTTTCGCTGACAGTTCCGCGGGCGATTTATCTGCCAGGTCAACGATCGAAACGGTGTTTGCGACGGAGACCGCCGCGCTTTCAGCCTCGGGCTGTGGATACTCAAGCCATTCCTGAAACGTGATCAGCCGATTGTCGAGCTCCACTTCCCGCGCATCGAGCCGCTGTGCTCTGACCCCGAGAGCCTTTTCCAGCTCGACGCGAAACGCCTCGAGCTCCTTGTGGCTGGCATTCGCCTTCGCCGTTTCCTCTTCGAGCTGTCGCAGCTGCGCTTCATTTTCCGCTTCCAGTTGAGTCAGGTTCGGCGGCCTCAGCACAACGGCCAGCAGCGCGACAAGTCCTCCGACGCAGGCGCCGATCAGTAGCGGAGAAGCGTCCTGCGACTGAACCATGCTTGTGGCCAGGCAGCCCACAGCAATCAGCACGCCGATCGAAACGAGGATGACGGTCGTTTTCCAGTGTCTCACACACGGCTCCGCGATTGAGGTCGCACTCGCGAATGCAAGTCTCGTCCAGGTCGGTTCACAACACGAGTGGCGGAAACGATGATAGCACGCGCCGGTTCACAGCTCCTGCCCGTCGTCTATCGACTCACAGAAATGATTCCTGATAATGAAACTTGAAAAACTTGGCGACCTCAATTGCCGGGTCGTGCAGAACATTGACGAGTCTGAGAAACCCGAACTCGTCGTCATCCTTTGCCACGGGTTCGGTGCTCCCGGAACAGACCTGGTACCGCTCGGGCCGGAACTGCTCAGCGCGCGACCTCAACTTGGCGAGACGACCCGCCTCATTTTCCCGGAAGCTCCGCTGGCACCTCCCGAGCTGTACGGTGGTCGCGCCTGGTGGCCGCTCGATGTCGAACAGCTTCAGCGGGCGATTGAGCTTGGCGAGTTCCGAAACCTCCGCAACGATCATCCGCCCGGCCTGTCGGAGGCTCGTGCGAAACTGATCAGCGTCGTTGAGGCCGTTCAGGGGCAGACAGGGTTGCCGCTGTCGCGCATCGTGCTCGGCGGTTTCTCTCAGGGAGCGATGCTGACAACGGATGTCGCGCTGCGCCTGGAAGAGCGACCGGCCGCACTCTGCATCTGGTCCGGCACGCTGCTGTGCGAAGACGAGTGGCGGGAGCTCGCCTCAAAACGCGGTCCGCTGAGAGTTCTGCAGAGCCACGGAAAGACCGACCCGATCCTGCCGTTCGAGGCGGCCACCTGGCTGCGCGACCTCTTTGCGGATTCCGAATTCGATGGCGAGTTCATCGAGTTCCCCGGCATCCACACGATCCCGCAGGAAGCACTTGTCCGATTCGCGGACCTGCTTGTCGAACTGCTGGTCACCAAAGAGAAACGCGACGAGGAGTCGTAGCAACCCGTTGAAAAGCCAAACGCAGGCAGGTAGCGGAGCGGCGCAAGCTCAATGGCATCTACTTTGTTGGTGCGGGGGGGGGTGTCGGTGGTGGTGTTTGGGTTCTGGGTTTGCAGCTTCATGAATTTTGTGGACTTCGGACGCTTCGGGTGTGCGCGACGCGGGTAGGAACGGCCGGGGCGATGGGGGAGCTTATCCTTCGCAGCCACTGCAAGGGCTCTGGCGTAGCGTTCCTGCCAGGTGGACGTGTCGCACTGTGATTGATGCAGCAGGCAACTCTGCATTGTGTTCCAGACCCCGGTGAAGCTCAGTCGACGCGGCGGAAGTCTGGCGACTGTTGCAGCCTCACGCCGAAGCTGCACCACCAGGTTGTACGCGACCATCGAACATAACATTTCCTTGCGAACCATCTCGTCACTTTGCGCCCGCATGTTCTCCACACCCAGCGTCACTTTCAGATCGCGGATGTCGTGCTCAACATCGTACCGGCGTGCGTACAGACCGGCGGCCTGTTGAGACTCAAGCTCCAGCGATGTGACGAGGTTCAGCCACTCACCGTTCTCGAGTTGGACGTGTTTTTCGATGCGTACATGGCTCCGAACTCAGGACGCAGCGCGGCACCACTGTGAAGTTCGTGGGCGACGGTCAGCATCAGGATGGGCCAGACGGTTTCGCCGTACTGGTTGGTCGACGGCGGATAGACTTCGCGCAGAGTGCCGGTCGGAGCCAGCTTGAACGTGGTGCCGTCGTTGATGAAAGCGCGGCGATCATTCAGAGTGTCAGGACACGAGTCGATAATCGTGCGGGCCACTGCATCCGTGAAACGCTCGACAACTTCAATCGGCAGCCGGTGTCCCGCCTCGCTGTAAGCACTGGAGTTGTGGGACAGCGTGCCTTCACGGACGCGTTTATTGTCCGGAAAAATATCACGGTTGTGGGTCAGCGTTGCTTTCACGATCGCTTCGAGCGACTGCCCGCCACCGAGTCGTTGCAGAGTCAGCATCCACAGTGTCGCCAGCGTGGTGTAGACGGTCGCCGGACGGTGTCGCAGCGAGAAAGCCTCGACCTCGTCGGCATGAATGATTCGATGCAGCAGTTCGACAGCCGAGGTAAACTCAGCGTCGGAAATCTCTCTTCGATCAGCTGTCATGGCTAAGATCCTGTCAAATTGGCGGAGCATTCCAGGGTGCTCCGTCAACTGCGCAAATCCTGTTCCATGACAGGCAGCCATTCAGTAATTCTCTAAAACAGATGCCATTGGGCGCAAGCCGCCCGGTCTCACGCGCAAACGGCGCTCAAACCGGACGGCTCGCGCCGTTCCGATACTGGCTACTTCGCCCACTTCCAGCTGGAGCCGTCCTCGATATTCCGGACGCATTCGGTCGGCCAGCCGCCGTTGTAGAGCTCGACGATCACTTCGGCCGCCATGTTGAACATGCCGTTGTGAGACTCGATGTCCAGGCCGGCGATGTGTCCGCTCAGCAGGACATTGTCCATTCCGATGAGCGGGCTGTCCGCGGTAAGCGGCTCTTTCGCAAAGACGTCCAGGCCGGCTCCACGAATCACGCCCGTTTTGAGAGCCTCGATCAGGGCTGGCTCGTCAATGAGAGCTCCCCGCGCCGTGTTGATGACGACGGCCGTGTCTTTCATTTTTGCGAGCGACTCGGCGTTGATCATGCGCGTCGTCTCGGGCGTCGCCGGCGAATGGAGCGTCACGTAGTCAGAGCGGGCGTAAAGCTCGTCGAGTTCGACCAGTTCGATGTTCCACTGGTCGGCGAATTCGACGCTGGCATACGGATCGTACGAGACGATTTTCATGCCGAGCCCGTGAGCTCTCGTCGCGACCGCTCGCCCGATTCGTCCAAGCCCGACGATGCCGATGGTCGATCCCATGACACGCGGGCCGGCTTTTCGCGTCCAGCTGGCTTTTCGAACGGCCATGTCCTGCACCGGAAAATGCCGGGCGATGCCCATCAACAGAGCAATCGTGTGCTCGGCGACGGCGTGGTGGTTTACGCCGGGCGTTGTCGCAACGACAACGCCGCGCTCGTTGCACGCTTTCAGGTCGACGGCGTCGAAGCCGACTCCCGTTCTCGCGATCACTCGCAGATCGGGGCTCGCTTCGATGACCCGCCGCGTATACGGCTCGGACCCGGCAACCGACGCGGAAACGCCACTCAGAATCTCGATCAGATCGCCTTCTTTAAACGGATGCTTTCCTGCCGGGCACATCGCCACTTCGAATCCGGCATCGACGAGCGTCTGGTAATAGGGATACTCGCCGCTTCCGAGTGACAGGCTGACTGCTTTGGGCATGGTGTGATCCTGAGGTGATCCTGAGTGGTGAAATTCGCGTGGATTCCGGTGGGACGGCGTAAACTATCGGGATCTCTGCTGGACTACAGGCTTCGGCCCCGAAATCCGCCTGATTTGGAATTCGAACACCTCTTTAATAAACTGCGCGATTCGCCGCAAATCTGCATTCCCGGTTGCTTCCGGGCTGAGCATAAAGCTCGAACGAGGTTGTCATGTCCAAGGATTTCTTGAAGGATGTGAACGAGTATTACGATGTCGTAGTCATCGGCAGCGGGCTCGCCGGACTCACGTCGGCCAACACGCTCGCGCGGGCCGGGCATTCCGTTCTGCTGCTTGAGCATCATTATCAGCTCGGTGGGATGGCGACCTGGTTCAAGCGAAAGAACGGGCACATTTTCGACATCTCGCTCCATGGCTTCCCGATCGGCATGATCAAATCGTGCCGGAAGTACTGGACTCAGGAAATCGCGGATTCGATCGTCCAGCTGAAAGGCGTCCGGTTTGAGAATCCGCAGTTTTCGCTGAAAACGACGTTTGATCGCAAAGACTTTACCAGGCTGATGACTGAGGATTTCAACGTCCCGCCCGAGACTGTCGACGCGTTTTTTACGGCCGCCCGGAAGATGAATTTCTACGACGGCCAGGAAATGACGACGGGCGAGCTGTTCGAAAAGTTCTTCCCCGGTCGTGACGACGTCGTGCGGCTTCTCATGGAGCCGATCACCTATGCCAACGGGTCGACGCTGGAAGACCCGGCGATCACATACGGCATCGTCTTTTCCAACTTCATGAGCAAAGGCGTCTACACGTTCCAGGGCGGCACCGACAAACTGATCGGTCAGATGAAGGCCGAGATGGAGAAAAACGGCGTCGACATTCGCATCCGCTGCCAGGTCGACAAGATCGAAGTCGGTCCAGACCGGCAGGTGACAGGTGTCGTCGTCAACGGTCGGCACATTCGTTGTGGAGCCGTCGTTTCCAACGCGAACATCAAACAGACGATTCTCAAACTGGTCGGTGAAGAGCACTTTGACCAGCCGTTCGTCGAAGAAGCAAAAGCCGTCCGGCTCAACACCAGCAGCTGTCAGGTCTACATCGCGCTCAAGCAGGGCGAGTCGTTCGACCATTGCGGAGACCTGCTGTTCCACTCGGAACACAAAGGCTTCGACATTGACTCCATCATGAGCCGCAACATCAGCAGCCGCACGTTTTCGTTTTACTACCCTGAGACGCGTCCAGGGCACGATCGGTATGTTGTGGTCTCGTCGACGAACGCCCGCTTTGAGGACTGGGGTCACCTCAGCAAAGAAGACTACGAGGCTTCCAAGAAAGACCTCTGCGAAACGACGCTCGACTGCCTCGAAAAATACGTCCCGAACATTCGAGAGAAGGTCGATCACGTGGAAGCTTCAACGCCGGTGACTTTCAAGCACTACACACGGCACAGTCGCGGCGCGTCTTTTGGAACGAAGTTCGAAGGCCTTGCCGTCAGCAAGAGTCTGCCCGAGCAGATTGGCGGTCTGTTTCATGCGGGCTCGGTCGGGATCATCATGTCCGGCTGGCTGGGTGCAGTGAATTACGGCGTCATCGTGTCGAACGATGTCGATAAGTACCTGACGCCGGTTGCCGCGACAGTTTGAACCGGGAAACCGGCACTTCGTTTAACACGCCGCCGCAGGCAAGGACTTTCGTAACGGATCTCACGATTGCCGACCGCCGCCTGATAGGCTGAGTCGGCTGCCAGAAGCCTCGCCTGCGGCGACGGGTTAAACGAAGGATGCTTACGCATGGCTGAACATTTCACCGATGACGAGCTGCTGTCGTGGCTCGACGAGCAACTGCCGGTCGATCGACTGGCCGAGCTTGAGCAGTCGATGCGTGATTCCGAAACGCTGCGGCACCGCATGGCGGCTCTCATCCGCAGGCGGGATCAGGGCGAGCACTCCGTCGGAGAAATCTGGCGCCGCAACCGGCTGAGCTGTCCGGACCGGGAAACGCTCGGCAGCTGGCTACTGGAATCGCTCGACGAATCGCTGATGTCGTACATCGAGTTCCATTTGAAAACGATCGGCTGCCGCTTCTGCAACGCCAGTCTCGACGAACTCGAAGCCGCCCGGTCCGAAGTAGATTCGACCTCGCACCAGCGCCGCCGACGATTCTTTGAGTCCTCGGCCGGGCTGCTGCGCCGTGACGAAGACTCGTAGAAGCGCCTGCGATCACTTCTTTCTGACGTGGACGATGATCGGCCACGACGTCTGCGCTTCTTCGCGACTCTTCAAATGGAAGATGCGGGTTGTCTCCGGAACCCAGTCAGCAGCGGTCAGGAAAAACTGCCTCTGCGACGTGCCCTCGACGATCAGTAGACCACTCAGCCCCACGTTGTCGACGATGACTCCGTGCGGCAGGTTCTGAGCAATCGCCTCGAAGCCGACACGACCTTTGAAGTCTTTGGATCGTTCGATGTGAACTCGAGCGGTGATTGTCTCGCCAGGAGAGATCGTCAGTTCGAGCGGGTTGCCGGTACCGAACTCGGGCGGCTTCGCATCGGCACCGTCCGTTGTGTCCGGGCCGATCGCGACGAGGAACTTCGGAGCTTCCACCAGTTTAATCTCGCCGAAATTGTTGACATCGTGCGTCACCTTTCTGCCGTCGATCGTCGCGGTGGCGATGACCCGGGTGGCTTTTGCGTTTTCCGGGGTCAAAGCCGGCGCATCCTTTGCGGCATTGATCGTTCCGTACGCCAGGAACTGGCCAGGCTGAATGATCAACGGCGAGGTCGCGTGGAAACCAGGCGGGAGGCTCTCGATGTGAATTTCGATCGGCCCTTCGTAGCCGTCGCTGCGGTTGGTGGAAACGGAAAACTCTTTGCCGCTGCCCGCCGCGACGCTGGGGTTGGCTCCGCCGAGGGTCACTGCAAAGTCCGGCCGAGCCGCTCGCGCGGTGAGCTCATACGTAAAGGACTCTCCACTGAAGCTGCGAACGTCCGACAGCCTGACGTAGTACACCCCGTCAGCCGGAGCCGTGAACGTCAGCCGCGAATCCGAACCGAATTCACGTTCCGGGTCGTCGTCGTTTTCGTAGTTGAGCGGGAAAGTCGGCAGGCCATTGGGAATCAGTTTCGTCCCCGGAGCGTGCGGCTCGACGATGTAGCACGGCTCCTGGAGCGCGTGCGACATTGCCGTCGTATCGAAAAAGTTCACCCGTTTGCCGGACTGCTCATAAAAGATGTAGCCCGAATCGGGCCCGCGGGGCCACAACCACAGCTTCACGACCTCGCCGTTCATGTAGAGGTACTGGTTGAGGTCCATCTCGGCCCAGTTCTGCAGTCGGCAGTCTTTCGTGTCCGAGTCGATGCCGCGAAATCGAATGTACGAATCCCGCACGGCTTGAAGAAGAACTCTCGGCACCGGCTTGCCTTCCGAGTCGAGGATCGCAATCGTCGAATCGAGCGGCGATTTGCTGCGAGCCGCGTTGACTTCAAAGATCCAGGTCTCCCCGGCTTTCGCGTCAAAACGAAACAGATCGACATCGTCGTCTGTTGCGTCGCCTTCGCGATGGATGCGGCCTTTGACTTTTGCGGGCAGAGTGAGTGCTGTCGCCTTGTCGATCGTGTTGTTGGGCTCGGACTCGGCGATCTCCTGAATCGGCAGGTCGTCGGCGATCGAGACTGCGGCAACTTCGCGGCCGCCCGACTGACTCAATTCGGCCGAGGCCACGGGTAGTTTCTGGATGGAACCGTCTGCCCGGCCGACGAAGAACGAACGGCTATCGGCCGTCATTGCCAGAGCCGTCGTGATGTCTGGCTGCTTTTCATAGTCGTGCAGTTGAGTGAACTCGGTCGTCTCCCACAGTTTCAACGTGCGGTCATCGGCGATCGAAATCAGCGACTTGCCGTCCGGCGTGAAGCCCAGCTGAGTGATCGCCCCCTCGTGAGCGATCCGCGCATGAACCAGCGGGTTGATCTGCGGCTTTTCATTCGACACGACTCGCCAGACGCGGATGCGATTGTCGAGCCCGCCGCCAACCACAAACTGGCCGTCCGGCGAAAACCGCACGACGTACTGTTCTTTGAGCGGCTGGCTGAGCGTGTCGAGGCGGATTCCCGTCGAGACCTGCCACAGCTTGATCGTCGAATCGGCGCTCGCACTGGCAAGGAGTTTTCCATCCGGCGAAAAGACGAGGTCAAAGATCGCTCCGTTGTGTCCCTCGAATCGGCGGACTTCTTTGCCGGTTTTCAGATCCCATAAGATGATCTTCCGGTCGTAGCTGGCCGTCGCGAGAAAGCGGTTGTCGGGCGAGGCCGTCGCGGCGTAAAGGATGTCGCGGTGCCCCTCGGTCAAGTGGATCGTCTCGCCGCTTTCGATATTCCAGATCGTGGCCTGGCCGTAGAGGCCGGCGACACCGGTTCCCGCGACAACCCAGCGTCCGTCTTTGATCAGCTGCAGTGAATTCACTTTTCCCGGCAGCCCATCGAGAGTGCGGATGACTTTCCGCGTTTCTGCCTCGACGACCTCGACGGTTCCGAATCTGGCAATCGCCAGAACCCTTCCATCGGGCGAAACCGCAATCGCTCCGACCGGCTTCGCTTTCAATTTTGCAGAACTAATCTTCGGCACGTTGAGCGTCTTCGAAATCGGCTCATCGCCCGCCGGACCGCGGGCTCCGGTTTCGATCCAGGTTTTCAGGAGAGCGACTTCGTCGGAGGTGAGCGGGTCATTCTCCTCGGGCGGCATCTTCGGTTTCGGGCCGCTCACCATCAGGAACAGCCGGCTGGATTTCAGATCGCCGGGCTGCACCGAGGGACCTCGCTTTCCGCCCTTCTTGAGATCGGTAAATGACTCCAGCGAGAGTTCGCCTTCGCGATCGTCACCGTTGTGGCAGGCGGTGCAGTGTTTGCGAAAGAGCGGCGCGATCTGCTTCGAATAATCCGGCGGTGCGGGGTCCTCGGCGAGGGCCACAGCGGAAACGAAGCACGCAGTGAGGCAGAGAAGCGTCCTTCTCATCGGAGAAGTCCTGTCAAAGAGTAGTCGTTGAGAAACGCAATCAGACTTCGTGGTAACCCGAAGAGGCTGTGAGTTTTTCAATGCGGCAGGCACACTCCGTGGCCGTCCGCCCGAACCTGCCCTCAACCCCGTATTTTCGGGGCATACGGCACACGGAGTGTGCCTGCTACTTTCAATTTTTCGAAAAGCTCACAACCACTTCGGGTTATTTACGGCTGGCGGCTTTCAGACCCGTGTTCAGCCAGATCCGTGTTCAGCCAGATCCGTGTTCAGCGAGTTCGTTCTGGATGAAGATTGCTTCCGGTTACGGTGGCAATCGGACAATCAAACCTCAAGGATACCGGGTGCGAAACGGGCCGGACAGAGACCGGCCTGGGGACTCTCCGGGGCACCGGATTCTGGCCGAGCGGACTCAATCATGAACGGAAGCAGTACGATTTTCTGGCGACTCGGGGTTGCCGTTCTGTGCCTCGCCACGATTGGTGATGAGTCCCCGGCCGCCGACATCAAAACGGCTTACGATCATCTCCAGCGAGGTCGGTACGCGGAAGCGTCAGAGGCCGCGCTGTCTGTTGAAGGCGAGGTCGCTGAGCTTGCCGCGGCAATGATCATTCACAGTCGGGCTCTCGAAGCGCAGGGCGACTACCAGAAAGCTCTGGAGAGAATCGAAACGTTTCTGAAAGGCGAACCGGAAAACGCTCCCGTTCTCACCCGCCGCGCCGAACTGCTGCTGGCCACGGGAAAGCTCGCCGAGGCGGAAGCCGCCAGCACAGCCGCGCTGAAGATTGACGAAGAGAACGGCCGCGCGCGGCTGGTGCAGGCGCGAGTCTTTGTCGAGACCGGACGGCTCAAGGAAGCCGACGAGGCGTATCGCTGGTTCGTGCGAATGTACAACCGCCGTCAGCCGAATGACGCCGAGTCACTTCTGCACGTCGCAGCAGGGGCGACGGTTTACGCGCGATGGCACAGCGTCTCCAGCATTTTCAATTTCGTGATCAACACGCTTTGCCCGGACGCGCTGCGTGACAATCCCCAGTCGTGGCAGGCTTATCACGTGTCGGGAAGCCTGCTGCTCGAGAAGTACAATCGAGCTCAGTCGATTCCGGATTTGAAGAAAGCTCTCACGATCAATCCGCGATCGGTTGTTGTGCTGTGCTCGCTCGCCGACGCCGCGGTGCAGAAGCACGACTTCGACGACGTGGCACTGTTCGTCGACCAGGCTCTCGAAGTTCAGCCGAACTACCCGCGAGCTCTGCAGTTGAAAGCGGATGTCCTGCTCGCGAAAGGCAAGCTCAGTGACGCACTCGAAGTCCTGGAACAGGCGCGAGCGGTCAATCCGGTCGACCAGGAAACGCTCGGTCGAATTGCGGCCTGCCATTATTTGATCGACCTGCCGCAGAACCCGGAGGCGACCGACAAGCGACTGGCCGAGCTGCTCAAGAATATTGACGCGATTGAGGAGGCCCTGCCGGATTCTCCCACCGACGTTGAAGCGATCGTTATCGAAGTGGCGAAACGGAATTCCGCTCCCGGCGAGTTCCTCAGTGCGTTCGCGGGACGGTTGGAGACACGCCGGAAATTCCTGATGGCTGAGGCAATCTATCTGCAGGCCATTCGAGTCATGCCGCAACTGTCCGAGCCGAAAACTCAGCTCGGCATGCTCTACATGCAGACCGGGCGGACGCGGGAAGCGAAGGAACTTCTCGACGACGCTTTCGACGCCGATCCGTACCACGTTCGAGTCAGCAACATGCGGAAAGTGCTCGGCGTTCTGAGCAACTACGACAAAGTCATGACCGACCACTTTGTGATTCATGTCGACTCGAAGGCCGATCGAATTCTCGGCGAGTACATGGCCGAGTACCTCGAAGAGGTCTACACGGAACTCGTCGAGCACTACGGGTACGAGCCGCCACAGCGAACCAACTTTGAGATTTACAACAAAGCGAAAGGTCAATCGGCTCACCAGTGGTTCAGCGCGAGGATGGTCGGGCTGCCGTGGATTCAGACGATCGGTGCCTCAACCGGAATGATGGTCGCGCTGGCTTCGCCGACAGCGACCGGGCAGCCGTACAACTGGGCTCGCGTCGTCAAGCACGAGTTCGTCCACGTCGTGACGCTGCAGCAGACCCGGTTCAACATCCCTCACTGGTTTACGGAAGCCCTCGCCGTGACGAGTGAAGGGACCGAACGGCCGGCCGTCTGGAACAGTCTGCTGCTTGAGCGGGTCCCCAAAGGTGAGCTCGCGAGCCTCGATGAGCTCAACCAGATTTTCGTGAGACCGAAGACGCCACTGGACTGGCAGTTCGCGTACTGCCAGAGCCGCCTTTACGCACAGCACATGATCGAAAAATACGGTGCGGACAAGATCGCAGGCATGCTCGAGGCGTATCGCAAAAACACGCCCACGAAACTGGCGATCCCGCAGGTCTTCGGTGTTTCTGTCGAGGAATTTGAAAAGGGCTATCGAGACTTCCTGAAGAAGATCGTTGAGGAAGAGCTGGGCGGGTCGGCTCAGGACGCGCCGCTGTCTCTGCCGGAACTCGAAAAGGAATACGAAGCGGACAGGGAAAACCCGGCAAAGATCGCCGCCTTCGCTGAGGCGATGCTCAATGTGCGACGGCGGACGCAGGCGAAAGAACTGGCCGAACGAGCGATTGAGCTCAACGCGAAAGAACCGCTGGCCGCCGTCGTGCTCGCGCAGCTTCAGCTACTCGGTCGGGATCTGGATGACGCGTCAAGCTATCTCGAAGCGGCGCTCGACGAAGCAAAGCCGCACAAACAAGTGCTCGGCCTGCTCGCTCAGGTGCGGCTCATGCAGGGAAACTTCAAGGACGCGGCGCGGCTGTACGAACTGGGCCGTGAGAAACTTGGTATCGGAAAGTCCTGGCTGCCGGGGGCGGACGAGTGGATGAAAGGTCTCGCCGCGGCGTATGTCAAACTTGGCGAGACCGACAAACTTCGCGGCATCCTGGAGACGGTCGCTCAGTTCGAGGGCGACAACCTGTCGGTGCGGAAGAAGCTCGCGCAGATGGCACTCGGCCGGGGCGACCAGAAAGAGGCAAAGAAATGGGCCCGGGAAGGACTCTTCATCAACGTGATGGACGCAGACGTGCATCAGATTCTGCTCGGCGTTTACGACGAGGCGGGGGATGAGAAAAAGGCCGCTCGCGAAAAACGCGTCATCGCGGAAATCGAGTCACTGAAGGATCAGTAAATCTGATTGAGCCGCAAACAACCCGAAGAGCCTGTGAGTTCTTGAGTAGGCCGAAAAGACCGGCCGCGACCACTGGCCTCACGCGTTCACAGTCCTCGTCGCGGGAGGCGGCGTCCGAGGCGGACAGGTTTACGGAGCCACGACAAAAAACGGAGGCTACGTCGCCGACAGCCCGGTCACTCCGGCCGACCTGGCGGCTACCGTTTTCCGGCACCTGGGCATCGACACCTCAACCGCGTACCACGACCACTTCCTGCAGACGCGTCAGCCGCTGACGACGGGTCGACCGGTTGAGCTGGGTTAAAACGGGGATCTGTTGATTCCCGGATTTCAACGGCGATCCTCAAACGCTGGCAAGGTGCTACTCGGAAAACTCAAACTTCAGATCCGGCACGACTTCCTCGACCTGCAGCGGATGTGTGTAGCGTTCGGCGTGGGCGAAGACTTCTCCGGCCTGGTCTTTCTCGGAGACGATCGGGTTTTCGATCGGCCAGTCGATCTGCAGTTCCGGGCTGTTCCACACGACCGAACGTTCGGACGCGGGGTCGTAGAAGTCGGTGCACTTGTAGTGGAAGTCGGCTTCCTCGCTGAGCACGCAGAAGCCGTGGGCGAAGCCTGGCGGGATGTAGAGCTGGCGGCCGTTCTCGCCGGAGAGCCGCACGCCGACCCACTCGCCGTACGTGTCGGAGTACTCGCGCATGTCGAGGGCGACGTCGTAAATCTCGCCCCGCATGACGGTGACGAGTTTTCCCTGCGGGTTCTGCAACTGGTAATGCAGACCTCGCAGCACGCCCTGTCGCGATCGCGAGAAGTTGTCCTGAACGAATTCCCGATCGAGCCCGGCTTCGGCGTAGCGGTCCCGCTGAAACGTCTCCATGAAAAAGCCACGCTGATCGCCGAAACGATTCGGTTCGAAAATGACGACACCAGGAAGCCGCGTTTCAATCGTCTGCATGGGAATCTGCCTCGACCGCTGTGATGTGTTCTCGGCCGGAGAAGTGGCCACAGGAACATAGGTCACAGCGAAGAGCGATCCGCCATCGCGCAAAGAGGATTCCTGCGGCCAGGCAAAGGCAGTGAGGTTTGTGCCAGGCGGACACAAAGCGGCGAGGAAAAAGCCTCCTCAACCGGAGGCGATTTGCCGGTCCAGGGGGAGCTCGTCCATCAAGCCGCAAAAGGAAGCGACGATTCGCTCAGGCCAGCAGTCCGGCAATCGGGCCGCAGTCGTCGTGAGCCACCGGCAATGGCTGGCCGCCGTTGTCGTACTCCATCTGCCCTTTCGTCACGCCCAGCGCCTGGAACCAGGTGTGGAAGAGGTGGCCGATGTCGTGCTCTTCGTTCTCGACGAACGTGCCCAGCGGATTGGTCTTTCCGTGGACGATACCCCTCTTGAGACCAGCTCCACCCATCGCGACGGACCACGCCTCGGGCCAGTGATCGCGGCCGACGTGCGAGTTGATCTTCGGCGTGCGACCGAACTCGCTGATCGCGATGACCAGAACGTTGTCGAGCATTCCGCGATCGGCCAGGTCCTCGATCAACGCGGCGAATGGCTGATCGAATTTTCGGACGAGGCTGTCGCTGGCGTTGAAGTTGTCGCCGTGACTGTCCCAGTGGTACGAGTTCACTTTGACGAAACGGACTCCCTCTTCGAGCATCCGCCGACCCAGCAACATGTGCCGCCCGAGGTCGTGCGTGCCGTACCGCTCGCGGTCTTTCGCGGTGAACGCGTTCTCGTCAAAGACGTCCGTTCGATCCATCAGTTTCTGTGCGACGTCGAAGACGTAGGAATTCGCCTCGGTGTTTTCTTTGCGACGCTGCTTTGCGTATTTCGCGTTGAGCTTCTCACGCAGCTCGTTCCGTAACTGGTCGCGCTCGGACGTGACGTCTGGATGCCGGAGAAGATTCTCCGGTGGCTGCCCGTCGCCGAACGCGAGGGCACCGTACTTTGGTCCGAGGAATCCTGCGTCCGCCGGTTTGAACCCGCCGCTGTACGGCTTGATCCAGACGTAAGGCGGCAGCCCGGTCTTTGTCGGGCCGAGAATCTTTGCCACGGCCGAGCCGAGGAACGGGTAGATGACTCCTCGGTTTTTCGGATCACCGCGCTGGATGCGGGCGACGCCGGCCGAGTGGCTGTTGTCCTGCGTGTGGACACTCCGGAGCACGGCCAGGTGGTGAGCGACCTTCGAAGTCTTTTCCATCAGCTCGGAATAGTGGATGCCGGGAACACTCGTCGGGATGGCTCGAAACGGGCCACCGAACTGCGTGTTCGGTTTTGGATCCCAGCTCTCCAGCTGACTGATGCCTCCGTCCAGCCAGACGAACAGAACCTGCTTGTCGCTGTGCTTGAGCTCCTCGCCAATCGCCGGTGAGAGCAGGCCACCCAGAGCCCCAGCGCCGGCGGCTCCTGCCACGGCGGAACCAAGCAGATTCCGCCGGGAGACAGCATGTTGAAGCGGGTTGCAGAACAAGGAGTGGGCCATGGTTCAACCGCCCGAAAGGATGTGCCGCAAACTTCGGTCAGTCTACCCGAAGTCATCAGAAGATCGTCAATTCACCGAGTTAACTCGTCGGAACGACTGCCAGGCTGGGCAGGCCTGCAGGAGCATTCGAATGGTGTCTTTCCCAGGTCGGGCGACTCGGCGATTGAATTGCGGTGGTCGCCGGTCATAGACTTTCGCGTGTTCGCAGGCCGATTTGAAAACTGGACTTTTCTCGCTGGTGCGAAGTTTGGCAGAACTCATCGCCATTACTGACGCCACTTCACTGACTCGACGAGACTTCTGTCGAGCTGGCTTCGCTGCCGCTGCGCTGCCCGGTCTGTTTGCCGGAAACGGATTTGCCCAGGATGTCACAACATCCGGCTCAGCCGAGACAGGGACAACAAAGACCGGCTCAACAAATTCAGCGGATGGGGAAACGCCGAAAAAGCCGGAACCCAAAGAACTCACCGCAGAAGAAAAAGCGGCAGCGAGCAAGGCTGAGAAAGAAAAGAACCGCAAGCCTCTCTTCAATCCGAAGGAATTCCCCAATGGCTGGCACTATCACTCGGCTGAGGCCGGCATTCCACTTGAAGACAGCTGGCAGGTCGGGCAGGAAGAGGGTCAGGCCGAGCCCTATCTGCGTTGCCTCGGCAAGCCGTACGGTTACCTCCGCACGGAGGAAGTCTTCGACAATTACGAGTTCGGCATGAAGTGGCGATTCCCGGCGGACCCGAACGGCAACAGCGGGATTCTGCTTCACACCAGCGGCAAAGATCAGATCTGGCCCAGCTCGATCCAGATTCAGCTGCATCGCCCGAAAATGGGACACGTCTTTGCCAGTGGCGACGCGAAAGCCGACAACCAGCTCACCGAGAAAATCGAGCCGCGAGAACTCAATGTCTGGAACGAGTGTGTTGTGACGTGTCTCGATGGTCGCATTCTCGTCGAGATCAATAAGAAAAAGGTAGGAGAGTTGACGGGCTGTACTCCCGACAAAGGGATGATCGCTCTGCAAAGTGAAGGTTCGGAGATCCACTTCCAGAGCCTTTGGCTCCGCAAGATTCCCGCGTCGAGCTGACACGTGCTTTTATTCAGCTCCGCCGGATCGAATGCCGTCCAGGTCTCGGAGTCCGCTCAACCGGGAAAACGCCAGTCTGCCGGTTGTCACTACTCGGCAAAAGTGGCTGCAGCGGGTCACTCAGCGATGACGGCCGTCAGATCGATGTTTCGCGATGTGTTCACGTCATGTCGAATGTGAACAACAATCGTTCGGCAGTTTTCGCTGCTCCTTGAAAAATCGGTTTCTCGAAACTACAACGGAGTTCTGTTCCGAGTCGCCTTCCATTGACTCCATGAGCGGCAGTGCAGAGGCCGTAACCTGATTGGATTAAACAGGTTACATATCAAATCAGGAGTACCGGTCGCACATGTGGCCGCGAAATAGAGCACGGATGTTCGCAGAGAAGGTTTCTCATGGCGAAGAAGAAGGCTGCAAAGAAGTCAGCAAAGAAGGCAACGACTGCCAAAGCGAAGAAGGCACCTCGAGCTGTGGCTCGGCCCAGCGCTGCTGCCAGAAGTCGCGCTGCGAGTCCGAAGCCCCGCAAAAAGGCGACTCCCCAGCAGATGCTCGCAACCGCAGCGAAGCTGGATCAGGATATTCTCAAGCTGATTAACCAGCGGGCGAAACTGACCGTCAACTGGATTAACGCACAGGAAAATCCGCGGAAAGCGCTGTTTTCTCCCGAGATCGATGACGAGCACATCGCCTCGCTGATTGAGAAAAACCCGGGGCCGCTGCCTGCGAATTCAATCCGTGGCGTATTTCGTCAGATACTCAGCGGAGCCCGCCGCAACGTCGGCGTTCAGCGGGTCGCGTATCTCGGCCCGGCCTTCAGCTACTCCCACCAGGCGGCGATTGAACGATTCGGCGAGTCGGCGGACCTCATTCCCGTCAGCACGATTGCTTCGGTTTTCGAAGAGGTGAATCGTGGTCACGTCGAATTTGGGATGGTGCCGATTGAAAACAGCACGGACGGCCGGATCGTCGACACGCTCGACATGTTTACTCGACTTCCGCTACGGATTTGCGGCGAGGTGCACATCAGCATTCACCACAACCTGCTGGCAAAATGCCCAAGAGGCGAAATCACAGAGATTTACAGCAAGCCGCAGGCGTTTTCGCAGTGCCGAAACTGGCTGACCCGGCACATGCCGCACGCAAGGCTGCACGACGTCACGAGTACGTCGACGGCCGCGCAGCTGGCTCGGGACAAGTTCGGTGCCGGTGCCATCGCCAGCTCACGGGCCGCCGTTGAGTATGGATTGCAGATCGTCGCGGAAGACGTTCAGGATAATCGCAACAATGTGACGCGGTTTGCCATCATCGGCGATCAGATGCCGGCTCCAACTGGACGGGATCGAACGGCGCTACTGCTGCAGATTCCGCACAGGCCAGGAGCACTCGCCGATGCCCTCGTCGCGTTCAAACAACAAAAGGTCAATCTGAGCTGGATTGAGTCCTTCCCGCTGCGGGGACCGGAGACGGGCTACCTCTTCTTCCTTGATTTTGAGGGTCACCAGAAAGAGACGAAAACAAAGCGGACCCTCGAACAGCTCGCGAAAAATGCTGTGCGACTGGAAGTCCTGGGCTCGTTCCCTCGAAGTGACATCATCTGATGCTGGCTGAGTCGGTCGAAATTCTGTTCGGCGACCAGAATTCCCGACTTCACGGTGACTGGAGTGCGTTATTCCTTGCGCTCACCGTCTGTTCCTGTTAGATTTCGCGGCTCGTTTTGACTTCAGCCGGCATCGCATTGTCGGCGAATTCGCCTTCCGGCAGCCGCGACAGCTTGATCGCTCCTGCCAGGTCACAGCCAAATCTGTGGCACCGTTTCCGATTCAGAGAGAGTTTTATGAGGCGCCCGATTCTTGCCGGTAACTGGAAAATGAACACCTGCCGCGAGTCGGCAAGGGCTCTGGCGTCCGCTTTGGCCGAGCAGGTACCGGCTTCCCGCGACGATGTGGAAGTCATTGTCTGCCCTCCCGCCGTTTACCTGGAAACGGTTCTGGCGGCAGCGAGTGGTTCTGGCCTGCAGGTCGGTGGTCAGAATTCGTCCGATCAGGAACCGGGAGCATTCACTGGCGAGACGGCCTGCGAGATGCTTACGGACCTCGGCTGCAGCAGCGTGATCATTGGTCACAGCGAACGCCGCCAGTTCTACGGCGAGTGTGATAGCGTCGTGAATTCCAAAACGAAGAAAGCACTGGCGAGCGGCCTCAAAGCGATCGTCTGCGTCGGCGAGCTGCTCGACCAGCGCGAAGCTGGCAAGACAAAGGCCGTTCTGGAATCTCAAATGACAGGCAGCCTCGCCGATCTTTCGGTCGAAGATATGGCGAATGTCGTCATCGCGTACGAACCGGTCTGGGCCATCGGCACCGGCAAGGTCGCATCCAATGAGCAGGCTGAGGAAGCTCATGCCTGCCTGCGAACCTGGCTGGAAGGTCGCTTCAATTCTGACGTCGCCGCCGCTACGCGAATCCTTTACGGTGGAAGCGTCAAGCCGGACAACGCAGCGGGACTGCTGTCCCAGCCAAACGTGGATGGAGCTCTTGTCGGTGGAGCCAGTCTGAAGCCGGAACTTTTTATCCCGATCATCGATGCCGGAGCCGCAACGGTCGCCTGACCGAAGCGTCTGATTAATCAACTTTCAAACTCTAAAACACAACAGCGTTGCAAGCAGGTCGAACCTCGCGACGCTGGTCATTGAGAATTTTCGGAGAATCGAGCATGGCCGATTTCATGATGGTTCTGTTGATGCTGATCAGCATGTTGCTGATCCTTGTCGTTCTTCTCCAGCGTGGCCGTGGCGGCGGGTTGGCTGGAGCGTTCGGAGGCCTCGGCGGACAAAGCGCATTCGGAACCAAAGCCGGTGACGTGTTCACAAAAATCACGATTGGCCTGGTGACGGTCTGGGTTCTGCTCGCTGGTATCAGCGGCATCCTGGCCCGTCAGGCGGACCCGAATTTCAAGAACAAAGACCAGCAGACAAGCACCGAGGACGGCGACGAAGAAACGTCGATGGGCGCTTCTGGTGACGAGAAAGGCTCGGACGACAAGAAGTCTGGCGACAAGAAGGACGACGCAAAAAAGAAAGCCTCTGTCGAGCCGGATGGCGATTCGAAAGTTGGCGATAAAAAGGGTACCGAAGAAAAACCCGCCTCGACTGAATCGAAAAAGTCCACCGAATAACTGGCAGCAGAATTCACGGCAGCCTTTGTGACTGCTGTTACGCAACCGGCTTTGTCTGCAGACAAAGCTCGAGAATCAAGAGGTGACTCGGTGCTGCTCAGCATGACCGGGTTTGGTAATGCGTCCGGTCAGAACGACCGCTTCAGTGCCTCTGTGGAAATCAAAGCGGTGAATAATCGCTACCTCAAGGTTTCCCAGAAGTTCCCGGAAGTGCTTGCGCCGCTGGAACCTCAAATTGAAAAAGTCGTGCGGTCGGCAGTCGCCCGAGGCACTGTCAATGTCGCAATTCAGTTCGCGCCGATCGGCCAGACCTCACGGTTTCGAATCGTTCCGGAAGTTCTGCGGGCTTACTGGCAGCAGCTTCAGGAAGCGGGAGTTCCCGCGCCGCAGTCTGCCGACAAACTGTTGTCTCTGCCCGGTGTGATCGCCGATGCGCTGGCCTCAACCGTCGACATCGATCAGGAATGGCCTCTCGTCGAGGAAACGATCAAGTCCGCATTGCAGAAGCTGCACGAGTTTAGAACCCTCGAAGGCGACTCGATGCGGAACGACCTGGCTCAAAACTGCCAGATCATCGCCGATCACCTCGACACGGTCTCCGAGCACAGTCCGAAAGTGGTCACGGCGTACCGGGACAAAATCCTCGATCGTGTTCGCGACCTCCTCGGAGAAACCGGCGTCAGCGTTGAGGCCAACGACCTCATTCGCGAGGTCTCAGTCTTCTCGGACCGGTGCGACATCAACGAAGAAATCACTCGACTGCATTGCCATATCGACCAGTTCGGGCAGGTGATGGACTCAGACGAATCTCAAGGCCGCAAGCTGGATTTCCTGACACAGGAAATGTTCCGGGAGATCAACACGATCGGCTCCAAGGCCAACGACGTGCAGATTGCTCATCACGTCGTCGAGATGAAAGCGGCGGCCGAGAAGATGCGGGAAGTGATTCAGAACGTCGAGTAGTCGTCGAGTAACTGAGTCGAAGCCACGAGTGTTTTTCAGGAAGAGAGTTCATGTCGGACGGCGATCGCATGCTTGTTCTTTCTGGGCCAAGCGGCAGTGGCAAATCGACAATCGTCAACCGGGTGATCGCCGAGTCATCGGTGAAGCTGATGAAAATGGTCTCGGCCACGACGCGACCTCCCCGCGAGGGCGAAGTCGACGGCGAGGCCTACTGGTTCCTGTCCGACGACGAGTTCACGCGGCGGCGGGAAAACGACGAATTCATTGAGTACGAAGAAGTGTTCTCGCAGGGTTACTGGTACGGGACTCTCAAATCGGAACTGGCTCGCGCAGCAGAAAATTCCGCGTGGGCCTTCCTTGAGATCGATGTCCAGGGGGCTCTTCGAGTGATGGATCAGTACCCGCAGATCGTCTCGATTTTTCTGACGACGCCATCGGAAGAAGTTTTCGAGCAACGATTGCGGGACCGGGGAACGGAATCGGAAGTCGTCATCCAGAAGCGACTGCAGCGGGCCAGGACCGAACTGGAATCCGCTCATCGCTACCGGCATCAGGTGTGTAACGATACGCTTGACCGGGCTGTCGCAGAGATCATCGAGATTGTTGTCTCGAGGGAGGCTGAGCTGAATGCTTGAAGAATTCAAAGAAGAAGAAATCGTCAACAAGGTGGGCGGACGGTTCAAGCTGTCAACGCTGATTCAGAAGCGACTCGTCGCACTGAACCGCGGAGCCCGACCGCTGATCGAGCTGCAGACGAAGAACCACATGGAAATCGTCGTGGCCGAAATCATGAACGACAAGATTTTCCTGGACGGTTCAGGAAAACTTTCGGTCAACGAAGACGGCACACCGATCGAACCGAACGTTGCGCAGAGCGACGCCGGACCGTCTCTGGAAGATCTCCTCGGCTGAGTCTCCTCGGCTGAGTCTTCTCGGCTGAGTCTTCTCGGCTGAGGACTCGAGGACTCGTCCATCGAAAACAAAAAACAGCCGGGTTGCCATCTGGCATCCCGGCTGCTTTTGTGCGCCGATCGAAGTTTCGACCCGTTCGTTCACGACATCAAAGTGACACAGAGGCAACCACTTTCGGACAGGCCGCATAGCCGTCCGGGTGCGTCTGAAACCACTGCCAGGCGCTCGCCACGATGTCGTCGAGGTTTGTGATCTTTGGCTTCCAGCCAAGTTCTTTGCGAATGAGATCCGCATTGGCAAAGAGCTCGGGCGGATCGCCAGGACGCCGTTCGCCGAAAGTCACGTGAATCTGCTGCTCGGTCACGCGGCGAGCTGACTCGATGACTTCGTTGACCGAGTAGCCGTGGCCGTTGCCCAGATTGAAGAAGCGGGCATGCCCCGCCCTTTGAGATCTCATCGCGAGAATGTGAGCTTCAATCAGATCCTCAACGTGGATGTAGTCGCGAATGCACGTTCCGTCCGGCGTCGGGTAGTCCGATCCGAAAACCGTAATGCTGTCGCGAAAACCGAGGGCCGTCTGCAGAACGAGCGGAATGATGTGCGTTTCCGGATGATGGTCCTCACCAATCGTTCCATCCAGAGCCGATTCCGCCACGTTGAAATATCGCAACGCAGTAAAGCAGAAGCTGGCATCCGACTGCTGCTTGTCCCGCAGAATCCGCTCAACGAACAGTTTCGACCAGCCGTACGGATTGATGGGTTGCTGGTGTGTCGACTCGACGATCGGCAGGTGATCCGGCTCGCCGTACGACGCGCAGGTCGAGCTGAAAACGAATCGTTTCACTCCGGCCGCGTCCATCGCCTTGAGCAGTTTCGTCGTCGCGCCTGTGTTGTTTTCGTAGTAGTCAAGCGGGACGGATACGGACTCGCCAACGTAACTGAACGCGGCAAAGTGCATCACGTCGGAAACGTCATGTGATCTCAGAATGTCGGTCATCCAATCGACATCTGCGATGTCCACGTTGTAAAACGTCGCGTCTGGATGAACGGCTTTGCGATGACCGCGCGAAAGATTGTCGACCACGACGACGTCATAACCTCGCTTGATCAGGATTTTGACGGCGTGTGACCCGATGTAGCCGGCACCACCTGTGACAAGAATGGACATCTTTCGTCTCCCGTAAGGCGGGTCGAGCAAAGCGAGCCGCACCATAAAGTGGATTCAACAAAGTGGATTCAACAAGCGAAACGGCTGTGCTACTCCAGATGCTCCAGCAGCAGTCGCTCCAGCGTCGCGGCTTCGCGATCCGTGTGATGCTGAAGTTTGACTCGTTCGTGCCCGGCCCAGCTCGTTGAGCCGATCGCCGTCTGCCTCAAGCAGTTCCCGCAGCGCCCGTACCAGGTCTTCCATGCAGCCCGACGGGATGACCCATCCATTCTCACCGTTGCGCAGCAGTTCCGGGATTCCGGCAATTGACGTACTGACCACCGGGCGGCCGAGAGCGAGAGCTTCCATGATTGCGACAGGAAGTCCTTCGGCGAACGAGGGCAGGACCATGCCGCGTGACTCGATGAGGTGGCGACGGACTTCCTTTTCGCCGATCCAGCCGGTGATCTCGACGTGATCTTCGATGCCGAGTTCTTCGATGCGAGCTTCGATCGCGTTTCGCATTTCTCCGTCGCCACACAGGACGAGGGTGACATCGAGCCCTTGCTCAACCAGTTGATGAACTGCGTCTATCAGGAGCAGTTGCCCTTTCTGTCCGGTGAGGCGGCCGATGCAGACCAGCTTGCGGCTGTCTGGATCGACCGGGTGAATCTCTCTCAGAAAGTCCTCGCCAATCGTGCAGCGGACAACGTGCAGCTTTCCCCAGTGCTTGTAGTCGACCCAGCGGCGAAGCTGGCCGGTGGCGAAATGACTGATCGCGACAGTGAATCGTGACTCAGCCACTTTCTCGCCGAGGCTGAATGTGCGCGGGCCATCGAACTCGCCGGGTCCATGAATCATCAGGCTGTAGCCGGGCCCGCCCAGCTTCTTGATCATCAGCGCGACGTCGGCAGCGTTCTTTCCAAAATGAACGTGAATGTGCTCGACGTTGTCCCGCTTCAGGACGGGCAGCAGCGACGCCGCCTCAACCAGATAGGCCAGGTGTTTGATCCAGCTCCGGTCGCTGGCCTTCCACAGTTTGAAAGTTGTCCGAAGTGCATCGACGAATCGACCGGGCCGAGTGATCGCGGCTTTGATCGTCGAGACGATCATGCCGAGCTTTGACTGGTTGAGGCAGATGGTCGTCTTTGCCGCCTCAGCCTTGTCAGCGGGATCGACGCAAGTCGCCAGCGCGTCCGGGATTGAGAGACGCTGGATCTTGTGGCCAAGATTCTCGACGGCGAGCAGTTCCCGCCGCACGAATGTGTGACTCGCTTTCGGGTACTCGGTGGTGAGGTACGCCAGCCGGAGCGTTCGTTTTGCGGTCTTCGGCTTGTTGTCCTCGCCGAGTGTTCGGATCTGGCCGAGCTCGTGATTCGACAGTCCGGTGCGCAGTGTTGCTGATTCTGTCACTTTGATTTCCTTTGGTCGTCGCCAGCTGGCGTCGGTTGGCGAGCTCCGCAGGGTGCGTCGCGACGCACCCTGCTTGTATTCAATGAGTGTTGACTGGCGGTGAAGCAGGCGTCGCGTCCAGTACTTAGCGATGCCTGTCAGCTGAGCAAACTTGCCAATGAGGACAAAACTTGCGTAGCGACCGGAGTTCGATTTTGAATCTCCACGCGCGACGCGGTCTCGTCGAATCCTGATCCACTGTCGGCCGTACGTGACCAGAGCGAGCACGAGCGCCGCTCCGTAAGTGGGAACAGCGAGTGCGAGAACGAGCCGTCCCATTCCATGTCGCACAGTCGGTTGTAAATGGTCGAGTCGGGAAACCGCTCACGCCGACGGCCGCAGACGATCGCGGTCCGTTCATTTTTGTTGATCGTCCGCCAGGCGGCTTCGAGCCAACCGTCAATCACGGCACAGTCGCCGTCGATGACCTGAACGAATTCCGTCCGAGCAGCAATTTCACGCAATGCAGCAATGCCCTCGTTACGGGCCCGCGCGGCGGTAAACGGGCGCGACAGGTCGAGGTTGACGACGTGAACTCCGAGCGACTCGGCGAGCTCAACGCTACCGTCGGTTGATCCGGAGTCGACGTAAACGACCTGACCGACTCGATCGACAAGCGACTGAAGGCACCTGCGAAGACGCTCGCCTTCGTTTCGACCGATCGCCACGGCACCAATTGTGGCTCGACACTCCGCGTCGAGAGCCGGGGCGGTCACGCCACGGAGTGGTGCGCCACTCTCCTGGCCGCCTGGAATCGAAGATTCCGGCGGGCCATCGGATACGAGTTGGAGGGCGGTCGTTGTCATGTCAGATTGATCGATCGAGTGGCGGAGGGGCTCGCTTCGCTCGGCCCACCCTGCGGGTTACGTGCCGAGAACTTTCGGGCGGCGGCCGGTCGCCCGGAGCCAGAGAATGTTCAACATCGTTCTGGCATGGGCGAACTCGACGCGCCGGCTTTTGCGGATTGTCGCGCGGAGGCTTGTGCGGAAGACGTCGAGGAAGTCCATCAGGCAGATCGCCGCGTACTCCCTGACCGGCCGGTGGGTGCAGAACCAGTAGTGCCGGCCGTAGGTGTACCAGGCGTGAAGGTCCGGTCGACGGGATGCGTCCGGCCCGCCGCCGCTGGCTCCGCCGTAATGCTGGATGCAGGCGTTCCTGACGACTCGCAGTTTCCAGCCGGTCTTCAAGAGGCGGCTCGAAAGGTCCGCGTCTTCCCAGTAGATGAACAGTTTGTGTTCGAATAGCCCGCCCGCCTGCTCGATCGCTTCGCGCCGCAGGATCAGGCACGTGCCGGCCAGCCAGGAGTCATCTTCCTCTGCTTCTTTCTGGTAGAGCGATTTCGCCCAGAAGAATTTGCGAGTGACATCGCCGACTGTCGGGGTGAGTGTCTGCGGTGCGTTGGGACCGCGGGGCTCGTTCGAACGTAGGTCGAGGATCCGGTGAGTCAATAACTTCCGACCCTGCTGGATCGAACTCCTGACGAAGTGGGAGAAAGGCTGCGGCCGCGGAGCGATTCGCCTCAGGGAATTCCCTCCCCGATGAAGGGAGCTGCCTGCAAATGTCGATACGCGGCCGGCTGTTCGCTGAGCTTCTTCTGACGTGACCTATGTTGGCGGAGATGGATTGACGCTCCGGCGACTTCCTCAGCCTCGGCAGTGCTCATGAGAAATCACAGGGAGAGAAATCACAGGGACAGGCATGTCTGAAAATACAATCGAAGTGCCACGCGACACGATGCCGGATCAGGTCACGATGCCGGATGAGGCTGTGCGGGATCTGCAACGCTCTCTGCGCGGACACGGGAGACCAGCGCCGGACCTCAACGTTCCGACGAACCGGGCACTGCTCGAGGATCTCGACCGACGATTTGCAACGAGCGACGGCGCCCGGCAGTTTCTCAGAGCGAAGTTGCGCTACCTCCGCAAAAAGCTGCTGTGGACTGTTGTGATCAACGGGGCGCGATTCATCAAACGCACTGTTGACGTGTCCGTTTCAGTGGTCGCGCTGATCCTGCTGGCGCCGTTGTTTGCCGTCGTGGCGGCGGCCATTCGGCTCACCGATCACGGCCCGGCCATCTTCTGGCAGAAACGCGTAGGCAAATGGGGACGCGAGTTCGACTTTCCGAAGTTTCGTTCGATGGTGACTAACGCAGAGGAGCTCAAGCAGCAGCTTCTTCAGCAGAACGACCATGAGGGTGGCAGCGTCACCTTCAAAATGAAACGCGACCCGCGGATCACCTGGATCGGCCGGATCATTCGCAAACTGAGCATCGATGAGCTGCCGCAACTGTGGTGTGTGCTTAAAGGTGAGATGGCACTGGTTGGCCCTCGCCCGCCCGTCCCGATGGAAGTCGCCGAGTACACGCTCGATGATCGCCGCCGACTGGATGCGACTCCTGGCCTGACATGCATCTGGCAGGTCAGTGGTCGAGGCGACATTCCGTTTGACGAGCAGGTGCAGCTCGACGTGCAGTACATTGAAAGTCAAAGCCTGTAGTTTGATATCAAACTGCTGTTTCAAACAGTTCCGGCCGTGCTGCTCGGAAAGGGGGCCTACTGATGCAGACCTCATCCCATACGGCTGCCGAGCTGGATCGGATTCTCGATGGAGCGAAGCTGTCTCACACGAGCGCTTCCAGCGACGACTCTGCGTCAGCGATCTGTGTTACGCGAGCAGTCATCGTCACCGGCGAACGAGAGTCGTTTGACCCGGCGATGTTTCCCGCGGCGCTCGCGACGATCGTCGACAAGCCGTTCGTGCAGCACGTCATCGAGTCACTCATCCGACAGGGCATCACCGAGTTCGATGTCGTCCCGGGAACGCAACCGGAGAAGATTGAGGCGCTGCTGGGCCACGGCTCGCGCTGGGGAACGTCGATCCGGTTTCACCTGCCAGGACCAGCCGGCTCAGCATGCCAGATCATCCGAAGAATGTTTGCCGACGATGAATCACCCGTTGTGTTTGTATCGGGAGAGAGGTTCTACCCCGGTTCGATTTCACTGCTCACAGCAGACGGGACCCGACTGCCGGCCGCGTACACGCTTCAAGGCGTCGGCTGCGAATGGGCTGGTATGGCCGTCGTACCCGGAAGCGAACTCGCCGGGCTGGCGTTCACAAAGAGCTCAACGGATCTCGAATTGTCGCTGCTGACGGTCTGTCATTCGCGAGGCCGCACGATCGAGGTGGAAGCCTCGCTCGATGTGACCACGGGAGCGCGACTGCTCGCAACGCAACGACGCGTGCTGAATGGTGAGTTCCCTGAGCTGATTCGACATCCGGGTGATCCGAAAAACCGGGTCTGGATCGGCCGCAACACCACCGTGCCGGCCAGCGTGAAATTAACGGGACCGGTCCTGCTGGGTGAGCGTGTCGACATTGGTGAAGGGGCTCAGATTGGCCCGAACGTCGTGATCAGTTCGGGCTGTGTCATCGACCAAGGCACCATCGTTGAATCCTCACTCGTCCTTCCACAAACGAGCATTGGCGAGCAACTGGAACTGCGCGACTCGATCGTCAGCGGCCGGCGAATGTTCAACACGCGCCTCGGAGCGGCTCTGGATGTTCCTGATGAGTTTCTCATCGGTGATCTCAACGAAAAACTCGTCCTGCATTCCGCGAGCCGTTCGTTGTCTCGATGTGTCGCGTCCGTACTGCTTGTTGTGTGTACTCCGATCATCGCTTTGACATGGTGCGTTCTGCGGATCGGCGGGTCCGTCGTCACCAGGCGGAAAGTCGTCCGACTCACCTCACAACGACGGCAGGGCCATGCGGAATCACTGTCGCTGATTTCGTTTCGCGGTCGAACAGGCCAGCCAGGTTCAACAATGTCGCGGCGAGCCGTCTGGCGACACCTCTTCTGCGAACTGCTGCCCGGCCTGATCCATATCGTTCGAGGTGAACTCGCTTTTACGGGAGTCACGCCGGCGACTCAGAAAGAAATTTCATCGATGCCGGTCGAGTGGCGGCAGTTGTACCTGTCGTCCCAGGCAGGTCTGATCAACGAAGCCTTCGTTCGCTGCGGCACCAGAGAGCCTGGTTTCGAACGCGAAATCGCGGACGCGCATTATGCCGTCCAGACAGGCCGGCGAAACAAACGGAATCTCACTATGAAGTACCTCCGCCGACTGTTTTTTTGAACTCGCAGCCAGTTCCGGAACCACAATCCACCACCAGCACAATCGTCCCGTGCTGAAACGTTGCCTGCAACGAGGCCGCAAAGGGGAGACAGAGATGACTGACAGCACAACCTTTCAGTTGCGAGCTGGCGTCGAGCTGTACCGACTGCACACAGCAGCGGATTTGTCCGAGCTCACCCGGATCCGGCACCAGCTTCGCGAGTCGGTGGCTCTGCTGGACGGGTCCGTCGACTTGCCGGATTTCCTCAACGAACTCGAACTGGCCATCGTCGAAACCGCCACCAACGTCATTCGGCATGCGTGTCAGTCTGAGCCGGCCCGGACGCTGACTCACATCGTCTCGGTCGATGACGGATTGTTGACTTATGAAATTGTTCATGACGGCATCGCATTTGAAGGCGGTGACCGCGACGTCCCGGAAGAAATTGAACCCGCTGAAGGAGGAATGGGCCTGTTTATCATCGCGCAGTGCGTTGATTCCATCTCTTACAGCCCGTCGTGCGACGGACTGCAGGCAATCGTTCTGACCAAGTCTTTGAACAAAGGGGAGTAGCTGAAATGGAAACCACAATCGAAAAAGTGGAAGGCGTTGTCATCGTCACAGCGCAGTACGAGTCGCTGGATGCGGGCACGGTCGCCGACTTCAAAGGTGACGTCGAAGCGGTGATCGAAGACGGCACGAAGGTCGTTCTGGACCTGAGCAAGGTCGAGTTCGTCGACAGTGCCGGACTGGGCGGAATCGTCTGGTTCCTCAAACAGCTCGCTGCCCAGGGCGGCGACCTGAAGGTCTGCGGCGTCTGCAGTTCTGTCCGGGCTCTCTTCGAGCTGATCAGAATGCACAGGCTGCTCGCCATCTACAACGATCGTGACGAAGCTCAGCGTGCCTACCAGAGCGCGTAAAGCCAACCGCAAGGACTGGTCAGAGTGCCGAACGTCCCGAGGCGCAGACGCCTCGGGATCGTTCGCTCATCGACAATTCAAAAACGTTGCGTAAGGGCTGTTTCCATGGTCACTGCTGTTGCAAATTCAAAGTCGGCTGTCGAGTTTCCTCGACACGCGCACCGTCGACCGGACCGGGCGAATCGACTTTGGCGAGATCGTTTACGCGCATCTTTCCGATCGTCTGAAGGGATTCGGGCAGGAGCATCTGCTTCAGTTCTGGCATGAACTGTCGGTCAACGAACAGGAATCGCTCGCTGCGGAAATCCTGAGTGTCGACTTCGAACAGATTCGGCAGCTCCATCAGGAGTTCCTGAGTCCGGAAGCGGTCGAGGCGATCGACATCAGCCAGGTCGAAGAACCACTGTCGGTCAAACCGGGTGAGTCGACTCGCTTTTCTCAGCAAGCGGCAAGGGCTGTCGGTGAGGCGGCATTGCAAACGGGACTTGTCGGCGTCGTCATCGTCGCAGGCGGCCAGGGTTCGCGACTCGGGTTCGAGCATCCGAAAGGGATGTACCCGATCGGGCCTGTCTCAAACGCAACGCTGTTTCAGATTCTGATCGAGAAGATTCGCGCGACGTCGGACCAGAACGGCGTTCGCATTCCTCTATACCTGATGACAAGCCCGGCGACACACGAAGAGACTGTCGAGTTTCTTGCTTCCAACGATCGCTTCGGTCTGTCGGAAGAAGACCTGCACGTTTTCTGTCAGGGCACAATGCCGGCCGTCGACATGCACAGCGGCAGACTCGTCCTGAAAGAAAAGAACGGCCTGTTCTTCAGCCCGAACGGTCATGGGGAAATGCTCGAAGCACTCGACACATACGGCTGCCTGGCCGACATGCAGCAGCGCGGCGTTGAGCATCTTTTTTACTGCCAGATCGACAACGCTCTGGTCGAGCTCATTCGACCCGAATTTATCGGCTATCACATCCTGTCGAACTCGGAACTGACGACGCAGGTCATCCGCAAACAGTCGCCGGGCGAGAAGGTTGGCAACGTCGTTTCGGTCGACGGCAAAGTCCAGATGATCGAGTACAGCGATCTGCCGGAAGAACTCGCCACCGCACGCAACGAAGAGGGCTCACTGAAGGTCTGGGCCGGCAACATCGCCGTCCACGCGTTCTCGGTGTCGTTCCTGGAACGAGTGGCCAGCCAGGCCGACGCGCTGCCCTTCCATTTTGCTCAGAAGAAAGTCCCGTACTTCGACGAATCCGGCTCGACGGTCAATCCGACCGAGCCGAACGCGGTCAAATTTGAGCGATTCATTTTCGACCTGATGCCGCTCGCCCAGCGAGCCCTCGTCGTCGAAGCTGAACGTGAATCGGTTTACGCCCCGCTGAAAAATGCGGAAGGCACCGAGTCGGCCCAGTGGGTCCGCGAACAGATCTCGCGTCTGAACGGTGAATGGCTCGCCCAGGCGGGAGTCAACGTCGAGCCCGGCACGCCCGTCGAAATCAGCCCGCTGTACGCGAACTCGCCCGAGGAACTGACGAGCCGAAAGCCAGGCGTTTCGAACAACAGTTACTACGCCTGACACTGTCGCGGACCCTCGCCCTCCCGATGAACAGACTCCGAGTGGCCGTCAGTGTTTGAAGTGTCTTCGACCGGTAAAGATCATCGCCATGCCGTGCTCGTTGCAGGCGGCGATGACTTCTTCATCTTTGACCGAACCGCCGGGCTGGATGACCGCGGTGATGCCGGCTTTCGCAGCTTCGTCGACTCCGTCACGAAACGGAAAGAATGCATCTGAGGCGACGATGCCCCCTTTGCTTCTCTCGCCCGCTTTCTTTGCGGCGATCTCGGCCGAGTCCAGTCGGCTCATCTGACCGGCCCCGACTCCGACCGCCATGCCGGCCTTCGCGTAAAGAATCGCGTTCGACTTGACGTGCTTGCAGACGAGCCAGCCGAAGCGGAGGTCGATCGATTCCTGTTCGGTCGGCTGTCGTTCGGTGACGATTTTCCATTCATCCTGCGGGTCCGGCTGATCGTCGCGATCCTGAACCAGAATTCCGCCGGAGACACGCCGATACTCAAGCATGCCGCTGCCGGATTGCGTCATGCCAGGACACTTCAGAAGTCGAACGTTCTTCTTCCACTTCGGTCGAGTGGTCAGCGCCTCGAAGGCTTCGTCGGAGAAGCCTGGGCAGATGATCGCCTCGACGAAGCGGCCCGGCTCGCAGAGCAGCTC
Organism: Planctomycetota bacterium; assembly: GCA_027623235.1. Classification (GTDB taxonomy): domain Bacteria; phylum Planctomycetota; class Planctomycetia; order Planctomycetales; family Planctomycetaceae; genus JAQBVJ01. The sequence continues at coordinate 11,887 of JAQBVJ010000037.1, read as the reverse complement.
GGCCGTCGCGAGGTCGAGTTCCCGGTTGAAGCTGATGATCGAGCCGAACGCGCTGACCGGATCGCCGGCGTATGCTTTGTCGAATGCCTCGGCCAGGCTGGCTCCGATCGCACACCCGCACGGGTTGTTGTGCTTGAGCACGGCCGCGGCGGGATCGGAGAATTCGCGAACGATCGACAACGCCGCGTCCAGGTCAAGCAGGTTGTTGTAGGAGAGCTCTTTTCCGTTGAGCTGTTCGGCAGCGGCGAGCGATGACGGCGCGAAATTCGGCTCGACGAAAAACGCTGCGTTCTGATGCGGGTTCTCGCCGTAGCGGAGTGACGATCGCTTTTCGAAACGGAGGTTGAGTCGCGCCGGAAACGGAGACGCCTCTTCCGAATCAGCCGCCGAATTTGACTCGCTCGCAACAAGGCCGGCCATGTAATCGGAAATCGCGCGGTCATACCGGGCGGTCATCTCGAACGCGGCCGCGGTGAGTTCGCGGCGGAACGCGTCAGTCAGTTTCCCCTCGCTCAGTTCGCTCAAAACGCGTTCGTACTGCGAGGGCGAGCTGACGATGCCGACGTAAGCGTGATTCTTTGCCGCCGAGCGGACCATGCTCGGCCCGCCGATGTCGATATTTTCGATGGCTTCCGCGACAGTCACGCCCGGCTTCGCGATCGTCTCTTCGAACGGGTACAGGTTCACCACGACCAGCTCGAACGGGACGATTCCGTGCTCGCGGATCGAGATCAGGTCGGACGCCAGATCGGGCCGGCAGAGGATTGCCCCATGCACTTTCGGGTGCAGCGTCTTGACCCGGCCGTCCATGATTTCCGGGAAGCCCGTGTAGCTGGAGATGTCCTGGACCGGAATCCCCGCCTCTTCGAGTGTTCGCCGGGTTCCACCGGTTGAAATGAGTTCAAAGCCAAGGGAGACAAGGCCTTGCGCGAATTCGGTGAGGCCGGATTTGTCGCTGACGCTGACGAGGGCTCGTCGAGGAAACTCGCTCATGATTCTGCGTGATCTGGAATTGCGGACGGCGTCTCAGAGTCTCCTAACTCCTGTGCGAGAAGCACGTTATGGCCGATTTCCGCCACATTCCTTTGCTGGCCAGAGGCGGCGCGGGGATTTTAGGGAATGCGAAGTCGGTTTCGTAGCGTGGGCCGCGGGCGATCAGTGTTGCCGTCCTTGCTGCCTCAGGGAGAGGGACGATTTTGTTCCGTCTGGCTCCGCAAACTCATTCAAAATAGGAAAGCTACGCAGGCTCTCAGTCCTGAGTCTTCGCACCCGTGTGAAACTTTTCCGGTCGAAACGATCGTGATGAATTTTCCGATTGTAATTGTCAGATGAAGAGTGACAGCACGCATCTCTGATTGCGCTCGGTTTGAGTTTCGGGCGACGTTGGTGAAGTCGGCTTTGATACAGGACCCGGAAGCGGGACCGATTCCGGTCTCAGCAGGGAAGTTCTTCCGGTGTCGAGATTCTGACCAGGGACGGAATTATGAAGTTTCCATCGTGGCTGGACTCAGTTCGAACACGAGTCGGTAAACAGGTCGCCAAAAAGCGTCGCCCGAAATCGCTGCGGCGACCGCGTGACGTCGAGTCGCTCGAAACGCGAACGCTGCTGACGGTCAGCACGCTGATGATCGGCACGGAGCTGAGCATCGTGGCCGACGGCGATGACACGATCGCCGTGCGACCGGATCCGAATAACACGACGCGGCTACAGGTCATCGAGAACGGGGTTGTCGCGACGACCGTTGCTGGCGTCCTGGTGAACAACGTCCAGTCGATCGACGTTCGCGGCGGCAGCGGGTCGAACGCGATTGATCTTTCGCAGGTCAGCAAGGCCTCGTTCATGAATCTCACGTCGGTGCGGATCGACGGTGGAGACGGGAACGACACCATCACCGGCACCGCGGACCTGGGCGACACGATCCTCGGCGGTGACGGTCACGATTCAATCTTCGCCGGTGCCGGTGCTGACAGCATCGTGGCTGGCGACGGACATGACACCGTCTCGGGCGGGGCTGGCTTGAACACGCTGCTCGCCGGTGACGGCAACGACCTTGTCGTGGGTGGCAACGATGCTGACCTGATCGACGGTGGCGACGGCGACGACACGCTGAGCGGCAACGCGGGGAACGACACGATCCTCGCCGGCGACGGTGCGGACATCGTCAACGGAAACGACGGCGATGATTCCTTGCAGGGCGACTTCGGTGATGACCTCGTTCAGGGCGATGCTGGAAATGACATCGTCATCGGTGGATCAGGCAACGACTCGGTCGGCGGCGGTGACGGCGACGACGTGCTTGTCGGAAACTCGGGCAACGATACGCTGATGGGCGGCGCGGGAGATGACCAGGTCAACGGTGGGGCCGGCAACGATTCGCTGTCCGGCGGTACCGGCAATGACACGCTGAGTGGCGACCTCGGCGATGACAACATTTCGGGCGGTGAGAACAACGATGTCGTGTTTGGTGGCGGCGGGAACGACAGCATTCGTGGCGAGGCCGGCAACGACCTGCTCTTCGGAAACAGCGGCAACGATTCGATTTTCGGCGGGACCGGATCCGATCGAATCAAGGGCGGCAACGGCAATGACCTGATCGAGTCGGACGATACGTCGACTCTGCCTCCGCCTCCGCCGACTCCGCTGTTGTTTGCGGTTCCGAATGACGGGACGCGGTCGATCGTCGAGATTGATCCGGCGACCGGCAATGAGATTCGGCGGATCAACGCTCCGGAAATGCCGAGCAACGGGCCGGACGGATTGGCCTTTGACGGGAGCCGGCTGTTCTTTCTGAACGGCAACGGCACGGACATGATTTACGAGATTGACCCGTTCACGGGCGTCACGCTGGACGCGGACCCGATCACAGTCGGCAGCCGAAACTACGACGGACTGGCCGTACTGGGTGGGCTGGTTTATCTGCTTGACACAACGGCGATCGACATTCTCGTGTTTGACCCGGCGACGGATCAGATCGTTCGGACGCTCGATATTAACGGAGCTAACCCGGTTGTTTCACAGCTTTCCGGCGGACTGTCGGCCGCGGCCAATCCGGATCGCCTCGTCGTCACGGAAGCGGGCGGACGTCGCGTTCTGGAAATCGACCCGTTGACAGGACAGATCACCTCGTCGTTTATCCCGGGCACTCTGCGCGGCGGTGACTATCTCGGCACGGCGGTTCTCAACGGCGAGATTTATCTTGGGGCGCGCTCATCGCCTGTCATCGACGTGTTTACGCGAGCGGGGACTCTGCAGCGAACGATCAATCTGCCGTACGGCGTGTCCGCTCTGGGCGGTGACGAGCAGACGGCAACGGTCATCAACCCCGGCAGTCCGGCTGCAGGGCAGTTTGATATTCAGCTGAACCTGGTCGGCTCGTTCACGACAGCGCAGCAGGGCATCCTCGCGCAAGCCGTGCGGCGGTGGGAGGAAATCATCGTTGGCGACATCCCGGACGTTTTCGTTCCCGGGACGGGATCGGTGGACGACATCGTCATCTCAGTCAACTCGCTTCTGATCGACGGAAGCAGCAACACGCTGGCACGAGCCGGAGTCAATTCTGTTCGCGCCGGGACGTCGCTGCCTTCGACGGCGTTCATCGAGTTCGACACAGCCGACCTGTCGACGCTTGAGTCCAATGGGGCGCTCTTCACGGTGGCTCTGCACGAGATCGGACACGCTCTCGGTTTCGGAACGATCTGGGAGCAGAAAGGTCTGATCAGCGGAACTGGCAGCACGAACCCGCGGTTCCTCGGGACAAACTCGGTTGCGGAATACAACCTGCGGTTTGGTCTCAACGAGACCAGCGTGCCGGTTGAAAACACGGGCGGTCCCGGAACGGCGGATTTTCACTGGCGGGATTCGGTTCTGGGCGACGAGCTGATGACCGGCTTCATCAATGTCGGCGTCAATCCGCTGACACGTTTGACGGTCGCTCAGTTCGCCGACCTTGGTTATCAGGTCGACTTTGCGCGAGCTGATCCGGACAACTCGGGCACGGTCGTTTCGGCGATGGGTCTCGGAGCGTCCACTCGGCTTCGCAACGACCTCGGCCCGCTGGGTCAATTCCTCTCGCTGGGTTCTTCGACGTCGAGTTCCGGACGAATCAGTCTGGTCAATCCTCGCCCGCGGAATCCCGTCGGCAGTGGCCAGCCTGGACGAACGACCGTCGTGAGTACGTCGCCGTTTGTGGTCGCTCCCGGACTCGAACCCGGAAAATTTGATACGTCAACGCGGCTCGGTCAGCAGCTCATGTCGGAATTGAACGGTGGCGGATCAGGTTCGCTCTCATCGCTCGTCGTGCCGGAAATTGAAGGCAACGACACGCTGGCGACGGCTTCCAACCTGGACAACGCCGGCTTCTCGCTCGATTTTGACGTGAACATCGGCGACTCGACTCAGAATACGTCGTCGTCGATTCCGCACATTTCCATTCTGGGGACGGGCAACGGCACTCATGATTTCTACTCGTTCACAGTGACGAATGCCGGGGATCGCGGCATCTTCGACATCGACAACGGAGCGGACCCGGACGGCGGGTTCTTTGATTCGGAAATCTTCCTGTTCGACTCGAACGGCAACCTGCTGGCGAGTAACGACGATCCCGTGCAGGGTGTGCCGACTGTCGGCGAGGGCGGAAGCGTCAGCTCGCTGGACGCGTTTCTCGAAACGACGTTTACCGCGCCGGGCCTCTACGTGCTTGCCGTCGGGACGAATCTTGCTCAGGGATCAAACGGTGGCCTGACGAGTGGTGAGATTCCGACGGGAGCGACCTACACGCTGCAGGTCTCGATCGAGAATCACTCAACCGGAATCGTGACGACACCTCAAGGACCAACGGCCATTCCCGCTTCTCCGGGTGACACCGTCATCGGGGGTGAGGGAAACGACACGATCACGGGCTCGGCGGCCGACGACTTCCTCAACGGTGACACCGGCGACGATGTGATCAACGGCGGCGATGGACAGGACACTCTGTTCGGAGCACTCGGCGATGACGTGCTCAACGGTGACGGAGGCAACGATTTCATTCGCGGTCATTCCGGAAACGATACGACCAGCGGTGGAGCCGGTGACGACATTACGTTGTGGCGAAACGGCGATGACAACGATTTGATTCAGGCCAGCGACGGAGCGGACCTCGTCAACCTGGAGGGGTCGAATTCGGCTGACGTCTGGACGATCTCCAGCGGCTCCAGCAGGCTCATCGTTGAGTTGAACGGTGATCGAGTCACGGTGGAAGACAGTTCCGCCGTCGTCACGGTTGATGCGACAAATGGAGACGACACGTTCAACGTCGGTAACCTTTCGGGCGTCAGCGAGATGTTTCTGAATCTGAACGGCGGGAACGGCAACGACACGATTGACGCTTCCGGATCCGCGACGACGGGTCTGCGGCTCGCGATTGACGGTGGAGTTGGGAACGACGTCATCAACGGAAGCGACGGGCCCGAGACGCTTCGCGGTGGCGACGGCGACGACATGATCAACGGTGGCGGCGGCAACGACGTCCTCGACGGTGGCAACGGCAACGACTGGATGAACGGCGGTGCCGGCGACGACACGCTCCGCGGATCGTTCGGCCAGGACACGCTGAGCGGTGGTGCCGGCAACGACGTTCTCGACGGCGGCCGCGGCAACGATACCCTCAATGGTGAAGCCGGTGATGACTCACTGACTGGCGGTCACGGTGACGATGTGATCTCCGGCGGCGCCGGAATGGACTCACTGGACGGCTCGTCGGGCGACGACATCCTCGACGGTGGCGATCAGGACGACTTCATCAACGGCGGCTCGGATCACGATTCGATCCTGGGTGGCGACGGCAACGACACGCTTCGCGGTGGCGACGGCAACGACACGATCTTTGCCGGAGCCGGCAACGACGCGGTCAACGGCGGAGACGGTCACGATTGGATAAGTGGCGATGCCGGCAACGATGCTCTCAACGGTGGCGACGGGAACGACTCAATCCTTGGTGACTTCGGTGACGATACGATGACCGGGATGGACGGCAACGATATGCTGATCGGTGGAGCCGGTATCGACCTGATTCTGGGCGGCGACGGCGACGATTCGATCATCAGCAACAGCAGTGCTGGCGGAAAAGACACCGTTGCCGGCGGTGAGGGCAACGACATCATCCGGGATCTGGATCCGCTGACCGATATCGTCGACGAGAATTTCGTGTTGAGCACGGAACTGCTGCGGATTCTCGACGCTCAGCCTCCGACGTGAATCTTGAGGTGACTCGAAAAACAGAAAGCCCGACTCAATGTGAGTCGGGCTTTTTCTGTTGGGTGAGCGAGGCTGGACCGCCGATTGTGCTGACAGGGCACGTGTTAAAACGAAGCACGTGTTAAAACGAAGCAGGCGCTCCGGCCAGGAGTTCGTCCAGTTCGGCCGTGTGGTGAGGAGGCAATCCCAGTTCGCGGGCCTTCATCAGTTGCTCGCGGGCCACACTTTCCTGTGCTTCTTCGCCTCCGGACATCTCATAAACGAGAGCTCCGTACTGGAATCTGAGCGCGGCCGAATTCGGGAATCGTTCGAGGCCTCCCAGGACGAGCGACAATGCCTGCTGAGACTGGCTTGACTGGCGAAGCGCTTCCGTCAGCGAGTCGATCGCCTCTTCGGGCAGTTCTCTTTCTGAAACGCGGGCGAGAATACCTCGCGCGAAACTTCCCGCTTCGTCGGCCGCCTTGAATCGACGCAGCAGCAGCCAGGCAAAATTGCTGAACCCTTTGACGTGATTCGGATGCCGCTCGAGCAACTCGGTGTATTTTTCCCGAGCCTGCACGAAGAAGGAATGCCGGCCGGTCTGCAGTCCGTTGCCGTGCAGCACGACCGCCTCCATAAACATCAGGCGAGCCAGCTTCAGATCGGGCACAATGCGCCGTGCTTCAGTCAGCCAGTGCTGCGCGAGACTCAGATCGCCGACCTCGATGTAAACCTCAGCCAGATGCAGGCATCGTCGCAGGTTCGGGGGAGTCTTCGAGAACTGTTTCAAAGCCGCCTCAAGCTTTGCGAGCTGCCGCGTCTCACCGAGCAACCGGATGTACTCTTCCTGGAGATCGCCGTCGTCCGGCAACTGATTCAATCCCGCTTCCAGTGACGCGATCGCCTGCGGCACACGGCCTCCGGAAGACTGAATTCCGACGAGGGTCATCCACGCTGTCTGTCGTTTCGGGTCGCGCTGCAGCAGTTCAAGGTAAACCGGCTCCGCTTCCTCTTTTCGCCCGAGCTGAAACAGCGAGTCGGCTCGCAGGAAGACAAGCTCAGCCGTCGTGCGACCTTTCGCATCAGCAAGGTCGAGGTGTTTCAGCGTCGATTCGAAATCGCCCTGCTTCCACGCCTGTTCGGCGGCAAGCGTTCTGGCCTCGTTGTTCTGCGGTGTCTGTTCGAGCGTGGCGGCGAGCGATTTTCGAGACTCGTCGATCCGCCCGGCTCGCGTCAGATACTGAGCGCGGCGGTACTCCACACGCCCCGGAACGGGATCAAGCGGTTCCAGTCGCTCCAGGCGGGCGAGGGCTGTCTGCACGTCGCCTCGCCGGGACGCCAGCTCCGCCGACGCCAGCAGCAGTGCCAGTTCTCGCGGATACGTTTTCAGGAGGCTCTCGATGCGTCCGTCGAGGTCCTGTTTCGACACGTTTCGCAATTGCCGTTCGACGCTCTCCAGATACCCGCTCTGACCGCGACGCAACGGTCGCGGCATATCCAGTGTCGCCGCAAGCAGATCGATCGCCCGCTCGTGCTGACCTCGCCAGAGAGCCAGCACGGCCGTTGACAGAGCAAACTCCTGAGCGGACGGGAGCCCGGGAGCCGCCTCAAACAACGCGTCCGCCGCGTCGTCGAGTCCGACCTTCCGCAATTGCCCACAGGCCGACAAAAGCACGATCGCGCTGGCAGTCGACGGTCGGTTGAGCGATTTCAAAACTGTGTCGAGATCGTTTTCTCTGTTGAGCTTCTGAAGCATTTCGGCTGCCATCAGCGGGCCGACTTGATCGTTCGGAAACTGCTGGATGGTCTGCTCAAGAAACGCCAGCGATTTGTCCGTCTCGCCGTGAACCGTCAGCCACCGCGCGAGCACGATTCGCAACCGCAGTTCCGACGGGTACTGGCTGCTGAAACGATACAGCATTGCCCGCGCCTGATCCGTTTGTCCTTCGCGGACGAGAAACATGAACTCGGCCATCAGCAGTGCGAAATCATTCGGGTCGGCGTTGTGAGCGGTGGCCGCCAGCACGCGAGCCTCGGCCCATTCGTTGCGTCGAACCAGGCTGATCAGGTGAAGCAGCTTTCCCTTCGGGCGATTCGAACCCGATTCCAGCAGAGTGATCAGCGGTGCCGCCTGCTTGTGCTGGCCGAGTTGCAGGTGGCAGAACGCGATCGTCAGCCACAATCTGTTGCGGCCTCCCAGTGACTTCGTCAGCCAGACTCGCTCTGCCGACGACAGTCCGTCCCAGCCACGTTCGAGCGGCACGAGTACGTCGAGGCTCGACTGCCATCGGGCGGTCGCGAGATGAATTCGCGATTGCAGCATCGCGGCGGGAATCCGGAGCGACTTGTCTTCTTTTGCCAGAGCCACATGCTGCTGTGCCTGGGTGATTCGGCCATGCTCGACCGCCACGTATCCGGCAACCAGGTGTCCGAGGGGTCGGCCCGCCGGCACTTCCATGAGCTGTCCGAACTCTGCTTGTGCCGCTTGCCCATCCGCGATCGCCTTCAGTGCGGTATCACGATGGACGTCAAGGATTTCTCCTCGCAGATCAGGCGGCAGGTCGCCGTAGAGCCGCAAACCTTCGCGAAAGATCGCGATCTGGCGGGAATCATCCGCGACCTCCATCGCGGCCCGGGCGACGTATTCGTAAATCAATGGCGATGCCTCGCCGCTCTCAACCAGTGGCATCCCGAATTCAAGCAGGACCTGCGCCGCTTCGCGCCGCAGTCTGCGGTCTTCGGCCATGCGTCGCCGAGTCGCTTCGCCACCGAATCCGATGGGAGGCAGCGGAAACTTCTTTTCGACCGTCGCTGAAAGTCCCAGAGCCATCTCTGCAATCTGCAGTCGATTCTGCTCGGAGTCCTCCCGCTGTCCGTAGTGCTTGAGAATTTCCAGCGACTGCACGAGCCGCCGGTCCGCTTCGGCTGAGTTCGGCGCAAACTGCAGCGCTGCCTGCAGGATGTCGGTCAGCAGTTCCTGTCCCTGCTGCGTGAGTTGCTGGAGAGCCGCTGGATTCGCCGCGGCAAGATGCCCCATCGACTGATTCAGGTGAGTCTGCAGTAGCCAGGTTCGACCATCACGCACGTAAACGCTGGCCTTCAGCCGGATGTAGAGCAACGAAACCGGATCGAAGTTATCGCCAAGAACTTTGAGCATCCGGTCGCTTTCCTCGACGCCGGTTGTCGTCGCGAGCATCGTCGAAGCAACCGTGGTGATATCCCGTCGTGCCTCGCGGAACTTGTAGAGCGACGTGAGAAGGGTGAGCGCTCGATCCCGCTCGCCCACTCTCACATAGTGACGCAGCAGTCGCAGATCGACTCGCTGTGTCCTCTTGCGTTGGTTCAATTCCTGAAGAATGGCGAGCGATGCTTCGGTCTCAGGCACATCGTCCAGAGCCTGACCCTCTTTTTGAATCATTCGCTGATAGACAATCGACAGGAACCAGCGGCCTTCGTCGTTTTCCGGATCGAGACGGACGAGACTTTGCAGATAGCCCGCCGCTCGCGGCCAGTCGCCGGCCCGCATCGCCGCTTCCGACTGTCGCCCGTAGTAAGCACGGTCTCTGCCTGTGAAACTTTTCCACGCGTAGTTTCCCGCGACGAGAACCAGCAGCACCAGCCCGGTAATTTTCAGCCGCCTCTTCATGGCGTTGCGTCTCTCGTTGAGATGCCGATCGAAAATCCACGCGGCTCATGCGGAGCCGGGATCCACGAACGATTGCACCATGAGCGGTGGGGAGGCCGCCACTGCTTTCCCGGTTGAACTCAGGCAAAGGCGGCAACGTGTGACGAAAAGAGGAATCGCAACGGTTCGAAGGGCTCGCACGTTTCCGAATTTCAACGTGCCGAATCAGCCGTTTCGAACTGACAAACCGGAACGACGATTCTCTCGTCCGGTTGTGATTCGCGCCTGAGTTTCAGAACGGCAGCGTCTGGCCTCTTCCGGTTTCGCGAGCTCGCGAAAGCAGCTCACCCGCCATCGCGACGTCTTCCAGGGCGAGACCGACCGATTTGAAAAACGTAATCTCGTCCGCCGAGCGTCTGCCTGCTACTGATCCGGAGACGACATCTTTGAGTTCGATCATCCTTTCCCAGTCGATGATGCCATCTTCGAGCGGTTGAACAAACTCGCCGGCTTCGATCCGACACTGCGCAAAACTGTCGCAGACAATCGTGCCTGAACGGCGAAGCGTCTCCGCGTCGACCTCCGTCTTCTGCAGAAAGTTGCCACCGACCGCGCAGACGAGAGTTCCCTCCGCAAGGTCCGCTCCGTCAAACACAGGTGTCTTCGAAGTCGTTGCCGTGATGACGATGTCCTTGCCGGACGCCGCGTCGCGAGGCGAGTCGACTGGCACCACCTCCGTTCCGCACCGCTCGCTCATTTCGGCAGCGAAACGCCGCCGCCGATCTGCGTCGCGCCCGTAAACTTCGATCCGCGAAATACTCCGAACCGCGCAGACCGCATCCAGTTGAGTCCGCGCCTGCAACCCGGTTCCGAACAGCCCGACCGTCGAGCTCTCAGGTCGAGCCATCCACTTCACAGCCACGCCGGTTGCGGCACCGGTCCGAAGCTGGCCCAGAAGATTGGCCTCGATGAAGACCTGCATCTCGCCGGTTTCGATGCGGTAGGCGGCGACGTGAAACAGCATTCCGGCTCGAGTCGTTGTGTAGTTCTTCCAGCCGACCAGCCCGAGGTACTGAGCCGAAGCCGACATACTGTGCAGCAGAATTCCTGAAGCCGCTGCCCGCGACCGCGGAACATTCTGAACCTGACCGGCCGCCAGTTGGCGGAACGCCTCCTCGACAACCTCGATCGAACGAGGCATGTCGATCAGCTCGGCGACATCCTGTTCGGTGAGAAAGAGACAGCTCATTTCGCGGGTCCTCGTTCATAAGACGTGTTGTGGCCACCAGTTCCGCCGGAAAATGCGTCGGAAACCCGTCTTCCTGACTCACCAGCAATCAATGTGGTGACATCAGTCTGACATCACAAAAGTCACTTTGAGTACCGCTGCTGATTCCTCGGCCGGGAGTGCTTTACGGCTTTCTTGAGCCATTAGTCGTTTCTGGCGGGCAACTTACAACTTTGGCTCAAGTTTTGGATCCGGTTTGGCATCATGAATGCCTTATTCGGTTGTTGTCAAACAAGGATGCCGGCCAGTCCGGCAGGTCACGAAAACCGAAAGAGGAGAACGTCATGAAGAAGCTACTGACCCTGACTGTTGCCGCTGCCGCCGCCATGTTCATGGGAAATGTCGAGACCGTTCAGGCCGATCATTGCCCGTCCGGCGGGAATTCGTTCGGTGGAAGCTCGTTCGGTGGAAGCTCGTTTGGTGGAAGCTCGTACTACGCTCCGAACTACGGGTACTCCTACCAGCCGGTTTACTCCAACTACGGTTACTCGTCCCGACCGGTTTACTCCAACTACGGTTACCGCCCGTCGTACTACGGTGGCGGAAACTCGTTCGGCTTCCAGAGCCGAGGCCTCAGCATCACCTTCGGTTCTGGTAATCGTGGAGGCTTCGGAAACTTCGGAAACTTCGGAAACGGCCGAAACTTCGGAAACAGCCGCGGAGGACACCGGCACTAAGGGACGGCGGCGAAATTAAATCGGCATTCTCAGAGACGCTGTGATTGAAAAGACTCCTCAACCAGATGGGAATCAGTGTCCGC
>JAQBVJ010000036.1 GCA_027623235.1 Planctomycetota bacterium | reverse complement strand
ACGTCTGGCGAATCGACTGCCCGATCGTCGGCGCCCCCCTCATCCGGCCTTCGGCCACCTTCTCCCCCCGCCGGGGGGAGAAGGGACGTCGTTGTTACGGTCAGTTCGCTCAGGAAGAAGTCACCCTTTTGGCCTTCGTAAAATGCCCGCCCGGGACCGCCTTCTGGCAGGCGAGGATCGGGGATCACCTCGAGCCGCAGCGCTGTGATCGGCTCATCCGGTTTGAGGCTGGTCTGTTTTTCGAGGTCAATTGTCAGTGTGTAGACGTCGCGTTTGGTGATGTCGCCGCTCGAAAAAATCGAGCCATCGTCAAGCAGTTCCAGCTTCGGCAGGTTTGATGTCAGCTCGTGCGGTCTCAGAGTGTGCCAAGTCGTCGCTTTGTCGCGTTCGGCCTTGAGCCATTTTTTGAACCGCACTGCCAGATGACTCTGACGGAGTTCTTCGTCCGTGCCTCCGCCTGGCTCCGGCGGGAACTTCGCAGGCAGCGATGCGATTTCATTTTCGATCTGTGCTTCGATTTCCGCTCGTCGTTTTTCGATCGCCTCATCCGGCACGGTGAGGTCCGGTTCGTCGGCGTTGTTGAGCAGCGCGAACATCCGGTAGTAGTCGGTGTGAGTAATCGGGTCGTACTTGTGCGTGTGGCACTGAGCACACCCGAACGTCAGGCCGAGCCACACGGAACCCGTCGTCGCGACTCGATCGACCATCGCGTAAAAACGGTACTCGTTCGGGTCAATGCCGCCCTCTTCATTGAGCATCGTGTTGCGGTGAAAACCGGTCGCCACACGCTGCGAAATTGTCGCGTCAGGAAGCATGTCTCCGGCGAGCTGCTCGATCGTAAACTGATCGAACGGCATGTCCGCGTTGAGCGCGTTGATGACCCAGTCGCGGTACGGCCAGATTGAGCGATCACGGTCCTTTTCGTAGCCGTTCGTGTCGGAATACCTCGCCAGGTCGAGCCACAACCGGCCCCAGCGCTCGCCGTAGTGCTTCGAGGCGAGCAGTCGATCCACGAGCATTTCAAACGCCTTCGGATCCGTATCAGCCACAAAGGCCTCGGCCACTTCCGGAGTCGGTGGCAGGCCGATCAGGTCGAGGTGAACCCGCCGCGCGAGCGTGTACCGATCCGCCTCAGTCGATGGCTTGAGTCCTTCGCGCTCCAGCCTCGCCAGCAGAAAACGGTCGATGTCGCTGCGAGGCCACTTTGTATCCTGGACTGCGGGCACGTCAGCACGCGTCGGTGGCACGAACGACCAGTGCTTTTCGTATCGGGCTCCGGCGAGAACCCAGTTCCTGAGCAGCTCCTTCTGAGCAGCGGTCAGGGAGTGCCCCGAATCCGGCGGCGGCATCTGCTCATCGGGATCGTTAGAGAGAATTCGCCGAAGCAGCTTGCTGTTTGCGGGTGCGTCGGGATCGATCGCTCCGGCCCTGGCGGCGTCCTCCCGCACGTCGAGACGCAACTCGGCTTTCCGTTCGTCCTCATCCGGACCGTGACACGGAAAGCAGTTTCGCGCGAGCACCGGCCGCACTTCACGATTAAAGGCCGGCCCGTTGACCGCCGTTTCCTGTCCGTCCGAAACGCCGCGGCCCAACACGAGAGACCCGAAGAAAACAACAACAAGAATTCTGAACATGGCAGTCAGCTTTCGTGGCCTGTGCTGAATCTGGCGGAGCCGTCTGCATTTGTAATTCGGCTGCCGGCGGTTGTCACTGCACCGGTCCTTCTCGGTCGTGTTGAGGGTTCTCAAAGTCAAAGCCGTTCTTTCGCCAGATGCCGAGCCAGTCGAGCGATGCTGCTGTGTCAAAAAAAAGTTCGGTCACAAGCAGCCTGTGCCCTCTGAATCGCGTCTTCATCGAATTGTCCGGTGACGGTAGACTTCGCCAGCCAGGACCCGGCTGACGAAGGAGCATTACGAATGGAATCGGAATCGGATTTTCGTGAGGAACTCTCAACAACCGCGTTCGCGTTTCGCGGTTACAACGTCACGAATCTCGGGAAGACGCCGGAACTGCTGGAGCATGCCGTCGCCGGGCCGATCGTGGAGCGGCACCTGGCCGAGGCTTCGGAGCTCGGGTCGAGGCTGCTGAAACGAGACGTCGATCTGGCAGAACGCGTTCGGCGACGTGAAGAAACGACGCTTGAAAATTACTCGGAAGCAATCTGTCTGATCTGTGCCGTCGAACTGGCACAGATGGAGATCCTCGAAACGCACTTTGATGTGCAGCTCGCAAAAGCCAACTGCGCGACTGGATACAGCCTGGGCGAAGTCGGCGCGCTGATCGCGACCGGCGTTTACGATCTGGAGTCACTGCTCACCCCGATCCTCAGCCTCTCCGATGAGTGCGTTGAGCTTTCTCAAAACATCCGCATGGGCATCGTGTTCTCACGCGGCCCGACGCTCAACATGGACGTCGTCGAGCAGCTTTGCGTTGAGATCACGATGCGTCGCGAGGGCACGGTCTGCATCTCGGCCATCCTCGCGCCGAACACCGTGCTGCTGCTCGGCCAGAACGGGTCGCTGGATCTTTTCAAGAAACGGATGAAGGAGATGCTGCCGAAGCAGGCTCACATGAAGGTGAACCCGGAACTCTGGCCGCCGATTCACACTCAGATCACTCGGCAGAAAGCCATTCCGGACCGCGCGAGCGTCATGCTGGAAACCGTGTCGGGCGGAATTACCGCACCCAGCATTCCCGTGATTTCGTGCATCACGGGGCAGACTTCTTACAACAAATTCAACAGTCGAAGCATTCTTTACGACTGGATCGACCACCCACAGAAACTGTGGGGCGTGATCGAGAGGCTCCTGAAATCTGACGTGACGACAATCGTCCACGTCGGCCCCGAGCCCAACATCATCCCCGCGACCTTCAAGCGGCTGAGCATGAACGTCGCCGCGCAGCTCAATGAGAAATCGCTCGCCGGAATGGGACTGCGGGCTGTCTCCAGCATCGTCCGAGGACGGCCCTGGCTGGCTCAAATGGTCTCGAAAAACGCCTCACTGCTGCGGGCACCGATGATCGAGCACGTCATCCTGGAAGACTGGCTGCTGGAGAATCTTCCGCAGTCCTGAGCCAGACGTCCAATGGCACCAGAGTTGTGCTGAATGTCGCCTTTCGCTCTGCGAAAGTAGCGCGACTTTCGCAGAGCGAAAGGCGACAATCAGCGATCAGCCGACACAACTCTGGGGCCATGGCCAGACGCCAGCCACGTGAAGTGACCCACGCCACGTTTTCATCGGGCTGCAGGGTCGATTCAACAGAGGACGCTCGCCGGAATCCGCGTTCCAATTCGTCGAAACGAACGCACCGGAAACTGACATGGAACGAGTTGCCTTTCACCCCGACGGCCGCAGCGTCTTTGCAGACGGGATGCCGGCCACGAAAGTTGCGACGATAGTTACGGGTTCCCCTTCCGTGACGAATCGATCCTCAGCGGTTACGTTGCTGACGATGACCCTGACGTTTTCTCGGTGCTGGATGTGACGTCCGGCCAGCATGATGAGAGCGTCATTGTTTTTCCCGCCTGAAGATGCCTCGACCTGCCTCCCTTTCCATCCTGGAGACACACCGTGCGAGTCGCTCGACCTGCCTGCCTGTTGATTGCTCTTGCCGTTTTCAATTGCCTCACCCCGGTTGTCGGCCTCGCCCAGGGCGACAAAGACAAGCCGTCTCCCGAGTGGTTTCGCGTCGCCGTTCCTGAAACGTGGCGAAGCGTGCCGCGGGGCGAGCAGGCTCCGATCGACGGCTACTCGTGGTACCGCTGTCTGGTACAGATTCCCGACTCGTGGAAAGACGCAAAACTGACACTGTTCGTCGAGTCGCTCGACGATGCCCGCGTTTCTTACGTCAACGGACAGAATGTCGGAGCGACCGGAACTTTCCCACCGCTGTTCCGCAGCGGTCTCGGCGAGAAAGGCCGGTACGCGGTTGAGCCCGGCCTCGCAAAGCCCGGTTACGCGACCATCGCGATTCGCGTTTTCCAGAACGATCCCCGCCCGAACTTCGCCGTCGCTCCGCCGGTGCTGCTCAATGGAGACGCGAAACAGGCGATCCGAATGAGCGGAAACTGGCAGTACCGACCTGGCGACGACGCGGCCTGGTCAAAGGCGACGCTGGCCGACTTTGGCGACCCGGACAAACCGGAAGAGGTCCGCCGCGAAGAAGGCCTCTACGCGAAGATTGATGACGTCAGCGATGTTGAGGCGTACGTGACTCAACGCAAGGGAGACAACGCTCAGCTCAGTCCGCAGGAGGCCGAGAAGGGGATGATTCACCCGGACGACCTCGACGTGCAGCTTGTGCTCGGAGATCCGGATATCGCTCAGGCACTCAACATGAGCTGGGATGCCCGCGGCCGGCTGTGGCTGATGGAGTACCGGCAGTACCCCGACATTGCCGGCGTCAAAATGGTCAGCCGTGATGTTTACCTGCGAAGTGTCTACGACAGCGTCCCGAAAGCTCCGCCCAATCACGTGAAAGGCCGCGATCGGATTTCGATTCACGAAGACACCGACGGCGACGGCACGTACGACAAGCACAGGATCTTCGTCGACGGTCTTAACCTGGCAACATCGGTCGCGATCGGGCGAGGCGGCGTCTTCGTCACCAATCCGCCGTACCTGTTGTTCTACCCGGACAAAGACGGTGACGACGTTCCCGATGGGGATCCGAAAGTCCTGCTCGAAGGCTTCGGTCTTGAGGACTCTCACTCAGTGATCAATTCTTTGCGCTTCGGCCCGGACGGCTGGCTCTACGGAGCTCAGGGCAGCACGGTGACGGCCCTCGTCCGCAAACCGGGCTCAAAAGAACAACCGGTCCGCACGATGGGTCAGCAGATCTGGCGCTACCATCCGGAACTCGAAAAGTTCGAAGTCTTCGCCGAGGGCGGTGGCAATTCGTGGGGCTGCGAGATCGATGACAAAGGCACGGTTTTCTCTGGCCACAACGGCGGAGACACACGCGGCTTTCATTACGTCCAGGGGGGGTATTACCGAAAAGGATTCGGCAAGCATGGGTCTCTTTCCAACCCGTACGCCTTTGGCTATTTCGAAAACATCAAGCATCACGCCGTTGCCAGGTTTACTCACAACTTCGTCATCTACGAAGGCAACGTGCTGCCTGCGGAATATCGCGGCCAGTTGTTCGGCATCGAGCCGCTTCAGGGGCAGGTCGTGATGAGCGACATTCAGCCGTTTCAGTCGTCCTTCCAGACGCGAGACATCAGCCGCGTCATCAAGAGCGACGATCAGTGGTTTCGTCCCGTCGACATCAAATCCGGACCGGACGGCTGTATTTACATCGCCGATCTTTACGAGCAGAGGATCGACCACAGTAGCCACTACGCCGGCCGGATCGATCGTTCGACCGGACGCGTCTACCGACTGAAACCGCAGGGAGCCGTGCCGACTCGGATCATCAATTACGAAAAGGAGTCGAGCGAAAAACTCGTCGAGCTGCTTGACGACACGAATAAGTGGCATCGGCAGACGATCAACCGAATCCTCGCCGATCGCAAAGACGCCTCGCTGATTCCGGGACTCATCGAGAAAACGAAGGAGGCCGGCGGCCAATTGGCCCTGGAATCACTGTGGGCTCTCAACGCGAGTGGCGGCCTTACGGACGATGTCGCGGCTGATCTGCTCGGCCACGGTGACCAGCATGTCCGAGCCTGGACGGTGCGGCTGCTGTGCGACCACCATCAGGTGTCTCCGCAGATTGCACGGCTGCTCAGCGAAATGGCGGCGCAGGAATCGTACATCCTCGTCCGAAAACAACTCGCGTCGTCTGCTGCTCGCATTCCGGCAAAAGATGCACTGCCGATTATTCGCAGTCTCCTGAAGTTCGACGAAGACGCCGCCGACATCCATCAGCCACTGCTGCTGTGGTGGGCGATCGAAAAGAAAGCCAGCGAGGGCGATCGCGATCTGATCCTGGAACTGCTGCTGACAGACAAAGAAAACTGGGGCCGGCCACTTGTGAAGCAGCATCTGATCGAGCGATTGATGAAGCGGTACGCCCTGGCCGGTTCGCGGCAGGAGTTGCTCGCCGCGGCGAAGTTGCTCCAGGCGGCACCGGGCAAGGCGGATTCGGAAGCACTGCTGAAGGGATTTGAAGAGGCATTCCAGGGCCGATCGCTCGCCGGTATTCCGGACGAACTGGTCGCCGCGATCGCCGCAACGGGCGGCGGCTCAACGGCACTGCGGCTGCGGCAGGGCGATCCGAAAGCCATCGAGACTGCCGTCGCCGCCGTCGGCAACTCCAAAATCAAACGCGACGAGCGGATGCAGTACCTGCAGATCTTCGGCGAGATCCGACGGCCGGAATTTATCCCGGTTCTGCTGAGCGTCGTGGCCAGCGACAAGGACGAAGCACTCGTCTCGTCATCGCTGACCGCGCTGCAGTCGTTCGACGATCTGCGGGTCGGGCAGCAGGTCGTCAAGTCGCTGCCGAACATTCCGGCCGGCTCGCGGCTCGTCGCAGAAACGCTTCTGGCAAGCCGCAAAGTGTGGGCTTTGGAACTGCTGGAGGCAGTCGACAAAAAAGAAGTCGCCCCGGACGCGATTTCTGAAACAGCTTTGCGGAAGATTCTGCTGCACAGCGACGCTCGAATCAGCGAGCTGGTTGAGAAGCACTGGGGCGAAGTCGCCGGCGCGTCGACCGAGCAGATGCGGATACAGATTGAGGACCTCAAAAAGCTGCTGGCGGCAGGCTCCGGCAATCCGAAGAAAGGCAAGCCGATCTACATGCAGAACTGCGGGAAGTGCCATCGGCTGTTTGAAGAGGGCGGCCAGGTCGGACCGGACCTGACCTCTTTCAAGCGGGATAACCTCGACAGAATCCTCGTCAACGTGGTGAACCCAAGTCTGGAAATCCGCGAGGGCTTTGAGAATTTCCTGGTGATTACGAATGACGGTCGAGTCGTCAACGGATTCCTCGCCGATCAGGACAGCCAGGTCGTCGTGCTTCGCGGAGTCGATGGACAGAACCTGATTTTCCGCAAGGAAGAAATCGACGAGATGCGAGCGATCCCACGATCCGTCATGCCGGAAGGAGCCCTCAAAGAACTGAGCCCGCAACAGATTCGAGATCTGTTCGCGTACCTGCGAGCGTCGCAACCGGTGAATTATTGAGGCCGGTGAAGCAGCGGAACGGCGAAAGCCGTCCGGTCGATTCTGTCTTACGCGCGGAAGACCGGGCGGCTCGCGCCGCTCCGCTAATGAGTGTCGCCTTTCGCTCTGCGAAAGGGCGTTCTTTCGCAGAGCGAAAGACGACAATAGTTAATTACTTCGCCGGTCCTGACCCATGCAGGCTCAGCTCAGCTCAGGCCGTCGATTTCCCAGCCCTTGCGGTACTTCTTTGTGAGCATCCGGGCGGCCTTCGGGTGGCCCGTCAGTTTCATGCTCGGCGCGTCCCAGGTCAGCTTTGTCTCGGGCAGTCGGATAGCGATCGTGCCGAGCAGAATCGTCTCGGTCAGATTTCCGGCGTAGCTGAAGTTGGAATTCGTTTTCCCCACTCCGCGGCAGGCGTCGGCCCAGAGGATGTAGTGGCTTTGCCGCTCGAGTTGCGGGTACTCGGCGTCGGCGAATGTTTCTTCCGGGAGCAGCTTCGGAGCACCGACGTGAGGAATCAGCAGCGAGCCTTTCTCACCAATGAGGACGGATCCAGAACCTGGCAGCTTGTCAGCATCGATGACACCCTTGAGCTGCTCGACCGGCTTGTGTCCCGGCCCGTCGATCCACGTCACGTTGATGGTGTCGCCGGCCGTTCGTTCTGTGCCGGGGAAGACGTATCGAACCTGCGCGGAACTCGTCCAGACTTCCCTGTTCATTGGCGGCGCGGTCGCCTCGACCGAAACCGGTGCCGTCAGTCCCAGTGACATGAAAACCGGGTCGAGAATGTGGCAACCGAAGTCCCCCAGCTGCCCGTTGCTGAAGTCCTGCCAGTGTCGCCAGTTGAACGCGTGATAAATCTTTTCTTTGAATGGCCGTTTCGGAGCGACGCCGAGCCAGTTGTCCCAGTGGACCCCCTCCGGGATCGGGTCTTTGCCTGCCGGTCGGTCATCGGCGAGTCGCCAGCCAGGAGTGCCGGCCTGCCACGAGAAGACCTCTTTGACTTTTCCGATCGCTCCCCCGTGAACCAGTTGCACGGCCGACCGGTATTCCGCAAACGCTTGAATCTGATTGCCCATCTGAGTCACAACGCCGGACTCTCTGGCGATGCTGGCGAGAGCCCGGGCTTCGTGCACCGTATGAGTCAGTGGCTTCTGACAGTAAACGTGTCGACCTCGCTGCATCGCGCTGAACGCGACCGGAGCGTGCATGTGGTCGGGAGTCGATACGATGACCGCGTCGGTTTTCTCCTTGTCGAGGATCTCCCGCCAGTCGGTGTAGCGAGTCGCCTTCGGAAACATCTCAGCAGCCCGGCCAAGATGGTTTGCGGTTTCGTCGATGTCACAGATGGCGACGATATCGACGTTGGGACTCTTTGCGGTCTCAACCATGTCGGACCAGCCTTTGCCTCCAACTCCAACGCAGGCGATGCTCAGCCGTTCGGTTGAGGCGGCACGGCCATCGGTGCGGATGAGTGGCAGTCCGAATCCGGCGAGCAGCGAGCTTTTGACAAACGTTCGGCGATTGAGTCGGCGAGTCATCTGAGTGTCCTCCGAGTCGAAATTGAGATTTCATAGTCTTTGTTGTGAATGGGATTACTGCAACCAGGTTGACCTCCGGCCCTTGAGCCAGCGCAGAATTCTGTGATGATCCGGGGCTCGGCGGACTTCCCTGGAATTTGTCGGAGAACTTCATGTCATCGGAAAGATCGAAATCGGGTTGCGGATCAAAACTGGTCATGACAGTCGGCATCGGGTTCGCCGTGATGTGCGTGCTCGTCTGTGCCGGCGGCTACTTCATGTGGCAGAAAATGAAGGACGCCATCACGACGGACCCGGTAAAGATTCAGAAAATCAGCGAATCCGTCGTCGACCTGGACGTTCCCGCCGGGCTCGAACCAAAATTCGGAATGGATTTCAAAGTCGCCGGCCAGGGCATGTCCATGGCCATCTATGGCGATGAGAAAGCAACCGGATCGATGTTTGTGAGGTCGGTTTCGGCTCCGTACGACCCGGAGAAAACGTCTGTCGAAGACGTCAAACAGAACATGGAAAATCAACGGCAGCAGCAACAGGGCCAGGGGGAAAAGCAGAAAGTCATCGAACTTGAGGAACGGGAAGAAATCGAGAAAGACGTCAATGGCCGCGTTGGAAAGTTTCTGGTCGGCAAAGGCAAAGACGAGGCCGGTGTGGAGCACATTCAGGTCATGGGAGTCTTCGAATCAAAGTCCAAAGAAATGGGCATGTTCAATCTTGTGATCCCCGCAGACCAGATGGACATGGAAGCTGGTCGAAAGCTGATCGAGTCCGTGAAATAGCGAAGCGGAATTCCGTGCTCTCCCAACAATCGTAGTCACAGGCTCAACATGAATCGTCCCGCAAGAACTGCACTGTCCGCGTCACTCGTTTTGCTGCTGCTCAGCCTGGCGGTCATTCTGATGCCGCCGGTTGAGGACCTGTCTCAACAGGCAGACGCTCACATTCTGAAAGCAGACGACGGCAAACAGTGGTACCGCGGCAACCTCCATACGCACTCGCTGTGGAGCGACGGGGACGACTACCTGGAAATGATCGGCGTGTGGTACCGCGATCGCGATTACGATTTCCTGTGCTTCACCGATCACAACACGCTGGCAACGAGCCGGGACCGCTGGATCGACATTTCAAAAAAGCCGACCGGCAAAGATGCGTACGAGAAACTCAAAAAGCGATTTTCCGACGGCTGGGTCGAAGAGCGGACGACCGACGGGAAGACGGAAGTCCGGCTGAAAACGTACGAGGAAGTCGTCTCGAAAATTGCGATTCCTGATGAGTTCCTGCTCATTCAGGGCGAGGAAGTGACCGACCGCTTCGGGCGTCTTCCGGTACATCTGTGTGCGACGAATATCAAAGAACTGATCCCGCCTCTGCATGGAGAGAGCGTTGCGGCCACGATCGACAACAACGTCAACGCGCTGATCGCTCAGCGTGAGCGGACGGGGCAGCCGATGTTCATTCACCTCAACCATCCGAATTTCGGATACGGGGTGACGGCAGAAGATCTGATGCGCGTTCGTGGCGAGAAATTCTTTGAGGTCTACAACGGGCATCCGGGAGTCAACAACTCCGGCGATCCGCAGCACGCTTCCACCGAGCGGATCTGGGACATCATTCTGACAAAGCGACTGGCCGAATTCGGCATGAGCGTGATGTACGGTCTGGCCACGGACGACGGGCACAACTACCACGAGATTCCCAGTCGCAAGAGCGAACCCGGTCGCGGCTGGGTCATGGTGCTTGCCGAAAATCTGAAGGCGGGAACTCTGGTCGAGGCGATGGAGCGGGGCGATTTCTACTCATCGTCGGGCGTCAACCTGGCAAAAGTGATTTCGTCTCCGAAGGGCCTCGATGTCGAAGTGCTCGAAGAAAAAGGCGTCACATATCGGATTGACTTCGTCGGAACGCGTGCCGGGTACGATCCGGAATCGAAGCCGGTGCTCGACGCGAAGGGCGAAGAAGTCAACGCGACTCGCCTTTACAGCGCTGACATCGGCAGGACGTTCAAGACCGTCAACGGAACAAAGGCGAGCTATCAGTTCTCTGGCGATGAGCTGTACGTTCGAGCGATCGTCACGTCGACGAAGAAGCACCCGAATCCGTCCGAAGTCGGTGAGTTCGAACGTGCCTGGGCGCAGCCCGTCGTCGGACCGGCCGCTCGCTGAACTGCCTCGTGGAGCGGTCTGAAGCCGAACTCGACTCATGACGGATCCACTGATCTGCGAATTCCGCGTCGAGGCGTTCGTCAAAGGGCGTCGCATCGAAACGTTTCTTGGGCGGCACCTTCGCACCTACACCTCGTGGCGAATCCAGCGGATGATTCAGGCTGGCTGCGTCACGGTGAACGACGCTCCCGCGGAGCTTTCGCATCGAGTCCGACCGAATGAAGTTGTGCGAATCCGCCTGGCGAGCCCGCCGGACAGAGTCACGCTGGCGGAAGTTCGACCGCTGACAATTCTCTACGAGGATCCCTGGCTGATCGCCGTCAGCAAGCCGCCAGGCCAGATGCCACATCCGGGTGGGATCTTTCAGACCGGAACTCTCATCAATGCGCTGCAGCCGTACCTCGACAGACAGTCTGTGCGGCGAGGTCTCATTCGGCCAGGCATCGTACACCGCCTGGACCGTCAGACGAGTGGCGTGATGGTGATTCCCAAGGACCACGCCTCTCACCGAGGTCTGACGGCGCAGTTCGCTGACCGGACCGTCAGCAAGAAATACCGGGCAATCCTGCATGGCGTGTTGCGTCAGGATTCGGGTGAGATCGACCTGCCAATCGGCAAAGTTCCCAACCCGACCTGTGCTTTGATGAGTGGCAAACCATTCGCCGTCGGAGCGAAAACCGCCCGCACGACATATCGAGTGCTGGAGCGTTTTGACCGGTACACATTCGTGGAAGCTCAACCGCAAACCGGGCGGCATCACCAGATCCGAATTCACTTTGCGGAGATCGGCCACCCGCTGCTGGCCGACGAATTCTACGGCCCGTTCGGGGTCCTGAAAGACGGTACTCCCGTCGTGTTGCCGGAGAGCGGGCAGCCCGAGCCTGAAGAAGCGTGGGACGAGTTTTCCATGGAAGAACTCATGCGTGACCCGCCGGACGACTGGACAAAGTCGTTTCTACTGCCGCACCTCGATCCGGATCTTCCGATTCAGCGACAGGCACTGCACGCGGCTGAGCTGGCGATCGACCATCCGATTTCCGGGATGCCGATCGCCTTTGAAGCTCCGTTACCCGATGACATGGAGGCGACGCTTGCCGCGCTTCGCGAACGGAGTCTGGTCCAGTCACCTCGATGAGATCTGAATTGGACGTGAGGAAACTGGCCCCTCACTCGCACTTCCAGAAACAGAAACAGGCCCGAAAAACGCGATTCAGCAAATCTGCTGACTCACATTCGCCGGGCCAGTTTTCGTTTCCGGTTCTCAAGCTCACCGAGATCCTGTTGCGTCTGTCGACTCAGATCTCAAGCGGAGCTCGCCGCTGCCGGATTACGGCAACTGCCAGTTGTATTTGTCGAGTTCCATGATCAGGAAGCTGATTCCCGTGATCAGCGATGCGACTGACACGAATAGCAGTCCGACCCAGACATCCGGAGTTGGTTTAGAGTCTTGTTGTGACATGATCTTTTGCCTCAATAACACCATTCTTGGCTTTGTTAACAACGATGCCGACGGCATTCTTGGGCCGCACAAGCTCGACAGTGATTTCACCCAGATACTGGTTGCGTTCGCCGACCCGATAAACGAACAGCGTATCGCCGTCTTTGATTCCGTCGTCGCTGCCCAATGAAATTTCCACCAGTTCGCGGCCGGTCTTGGCGGAGCGGCGGGTTTCGACGACCTCGCCAAAGACAAGCGGTGTCGGGGCAACCGTTCGGGCATAAGCTTTGGGGTCGGTATCAAAACCGTTCGCGGCGAGCACCTTCCGGTAGATCGCGACCTGACTGAGCAAGTCTGAATAGCGGACGACGATGGTTCGTCGCTCGACTTCCCGGTTGAACAGTTCATCTTCCTGTTGCTGAATGATGGAGTCCTGCTCATTGACTTTGGTGTTCAGAACTTTGTTCTGTTCCAGTCTGAGGATGGCTTCGTCGCGACGGTTCTCTGCTTCGGCCGCGGCGATCTGTTCCAGCGATTCGGCGGTGTTGACTTTGGTTTTCTCCGTGGAGAGCTGCACGACCAGGAGATCCCGATCCTGCTCGGCGGCATTCTTCTTGTTGACTTCGTCATCGAGGCTGGCCTGCAGTGTCTTCACTTTCTCGTTCAGGCTGTCTTCGATGACCTTCAGGTCCGCCCGTTCCCGTTCGAGTTCCTTCTCGACGCTCGCTTTCGCGGCAACTTCTTCCGTGTACTTCACCTGCCACTGCGTATGGCGAGTGAATACCGCACCGGCCAGAGCCATAAAGCAGATGCTCAGAACAAGCTGGATGATGACCAGGAGTTTTCCGACGAATGTCATTTGCAGGTCCTGCCAGAAGATCAACGGATGTCGTTGAAGAATGTCACGAGCCAGCCAGGCTGGCCGCGGTGAAATCAGTGGTTGTGTCTACGGTGTTGCTGGAGCAGCCGGTGGTGTTGGTGCAGCCGGTGGTGTTGGAGCAGCCGGAGCTTCGTCATACGGAACGCCGGTTGCCTTCAGTTGAGTGTTTCGGTCCCGCAGTCGAATCTGCAGGCCTCGCATCTGGTAGAGATTATCCAGCAGACGCCGCTGCTGCTCCTGAAGATGGAAGTGGTCCGTTTCGATTTCCTCAAGCTGAAGGATCAATCGCTGGCCGTCCTTTCGTCGAGCGGCTGCCTCTGTCCGGGTTGCCAGAGCCGCTTTGGCCGTTGCGTCTGCTTCAAGGCCAACTTTGTTGACCTCTTCAGAGACTGCATCAAAGTCGGCTCTCAGTTTTTCTTTGCGGAATTTGAGACCGCCTTCGTCAGCGACCCGGTATTCGTTGATCTGTTTGATCTGATCTTCAAGCGGCTGAATCTGCGGGTTGACGATGTCGAACTGAGCGGTGTTCAGTTCGGTGGCGTGCCGATAAGCCTCGGCAACGGCGGCCGGGTGAGGCACGCCGGACTTGAGCGACTCACCTTTGCGGTGCGTCACGGACCAGAGGCCGGTGGTGGCATCCTGCTTGAAGGTGTAGTCCGGCAGCTTTTCGGACTCTTCCTGCCAGTTGGGGCCGGAGTTCGTCGCAGTGATTGCCGCACCCATCAGCGCGATGCTGGAGAATGTGACGATGACGACGAAGATTTTTGCGAAGCGAGTCAACATGAGCGTGTCTGCGCCACCAGTTGGAAGATTGCCGAGACTGCCTCAATGACGTGATGGGTGAGGCAGAACAGATACCGGAAGGGAGTCAGAGAACTGGTCCTCAAGTATCACCAGCATAAGAGTTTTCGGATTGTACGGGTGGCGAAAATGGCCAGTCAATCAGAAAGATCGATACCTGGTCTCCGCCTGGACGGTCTGGTGCCCCTGTAGGGCCTGCAGTCGGTGCGTCGCTCCCCACCTGCCGCGCGTCGCGCAGCTGACTGACCGGTGCAAAGTGAAAAACCGGGCGTTCCACGCAAACTCTGCGGACAGATTGATCATTAAGACCGGACGGGACGAGCGGGTTCGAAGTCGACTGAGCGTGTGGCCCTTGAGTCGCGAGCCTCTTCGGGTTATTTCTCCGATCGGACAAGCGGCGCGGGCTACTCGACGAATTCGTTGCCGACCTTGCGAGCTCGTTCCGGTTTGTCGAGGTTGATGCCGAGCGACAAGCCCACCTCGGCGAGAACACTCCATCCGGCGGCCATCTGCACGAATTCGTCGAGGCCCCCGGCCGACGGAATCTGAATCGTCGGGAACGATGTTTCGCGCGAGGCGATCGCAATGATGTCCAGCCCGACGCCTTTTTTGCCGCACAGTGTTTCGCGGAACTTGTCCTCTGATTCCTCGTACGGCTCGACCCAGAGCACAACATCGTTCCTGTCGAGCACCTCTTCAATGCCGTGTACGGCGTAAGTACCTTCCAGAAAGTCGGACTTCTTGCGGGTGATTTCGTTCGTCTTGAGCGTCAGTTCCTCGGTCACGCCATCGTTCCGCCCGGCCCAGTAGATCGTGCCGGCACTCGCAATCCGCTCGATGAGTTTCGGGTCGATCGTCGCGGTGAGAGCCGCCTCAATCTTGAGGGCGAGATCGCTGAGCCGACCGGCGAGCGCTGGCCGTCCGACCGCGTGCTCCAGCGCGGCTCGGTAAAACAGAGCCTGCTCGACAACGCTTTTTGTCGCCGCCACCGCGTCCTCTTTTCCGCAGGACAGCACGAATCCTTGAGTCGCCATCTGCTCCAGCGTCGAGTTCGGTTTCGCACTGAGGCTGTATCGCCGTCCGTGTCCCTCGGCCTGAAGCTTTTTAAACAGGCGGATCACCTCAGCGGTCTGCCCTGAATTCGACAGAGCAAACACGGCCCACGCGGCGAGGTCGTATTCACTCGCCTGGCGGCCCGCTTCCGTCGCAAGTTCGATCGCCCATCCGCTGCGGCGTGCATGCGTCATGACGCTCTTCGCGGGGAAAATCCGACTCGAACCCTCGCCCGTCATGAGCAGCCGTCCGGCCGCAGCAATTTCGGCTCCGATGCCGCTTAGCGAGGTTGCATCGAAACCGGAAACGATCTCCGGGGCTTGAAGCATCTCGCGGCAGAGGGCAAACTGGCTGTATCGTTCTTCTGTCAGATTCATCGAAACAAAATCCTTCACGGAAACGGGTCAAGCAGGCGGGTGAGAATACCGCACGCCCGATTCGCCCCGCCACTCTTCAGACGCCCCTTCCGTTTCCGTTTAACCCGCCGCCGGAGGCAAGGCGTTCCGCAGCCAGCCTCGCCTTCGGCTACGGGTTAACCGCTGCGTCGCGAAACGTCTCCGCCGCTTCGTGCTCGTAGAGGCTGAAAACCAATTCTGAATGTGCTCTAATTGTCCCGCTTCCGGCGAGGTCCCAATCGCCCTTCCCTCCGCGAGATTCCCACCGAGGTTCTCATGCGATCTTTCAAACGGACGAGCCTGGCTGTTCTCACGATCTCTGTGATCTTCGCAGCGATTTCGGGAGTCGCCGACGACAAGGAAAAAAGCGAAGCTCCTGAGGCAAAGCCGCTGGTTAAGACGAAGCCGCTCACAAAAGTCGAAAAGGCCGTCGCGCAGGAAGCTCTCGGAGCTTTCAATGCCTTCATCGGCGGGTGGCGCGGAGCGGGGCAGGTTCGGCGCGGCTCGCGTGACGGAGCCTGGCAGGAGGACGGCGTCTTTGTCTGGAACTTCGACGATGGCGGCGTCGCGATTCAGTACGACATTAAAGAAGGAAAACATATCCGCAAGGCGCTGGTCACGTGGGACGCGAAGACGAAGAAGTTTCAGATGACCGCCGCGTTTGCGGACAAAGTCGAGCGGGAATATATCGGCAACTTTGAGAAGGATGTTTTCATCCTCGAATCAAAGCCGGACGCCGATGAGAACGTGTCCCGCGTGACGATGAGGCAGCTCAACGAGAAGCGAATGCTCGTCCTGTACGAATCCCGCAAGGAGTCGCAGTCGTTTTACCGTCGGCTGGGCGAGGTTGGTTACACTCGCGAAGGCACGCGATTGGCGTCTTCAGACAGTACCGGTCCCGAGTGTGTTGTCAGCGGAGGAGCCGGCACGATCGCGGTCTCGTTCAAAGGCAAAACCTACTATGTCTGCTGCACCGGTTGCCGCGACGCGTTTAACGACGACCCGGAAGGGATTCTCGCCGACTACAAAGCGAAGCTCGAAGAGCGGAAAAAGAAGAACAGCTGACTCACACATTTATTTCTAAGGACGAACAATGGCTCTCAGAAGCAAACTGACAACGAGGCTTTACCTCGGCTGCATCGCGCTGGCACTCGCCTCAACCGGCATGAGCTGCAATCAGAACACCACGGAAGTTCCGCCGATTCAGACAGGCGGTCCGGAAGCCGTCGAAGTGGCAGACCCGTACTCCGTTCTGTTTGAAACGACAAAAGGGAACTTCACCGTCGAAGTCCATCCCGACTGGTCTCCGAACGGAGCTTCGCGATTCCGTGAGCTCATCGAGATTGGCTACTTCGATCAGTGCCGGTTCTTCCGAGTTCTGCCCGGCTTCATGGTCCAGTGGGGAATGAGCGGCGATCCGAAAATGAACAGCCAGTGGGGCGATAACAACATTCCCGACGACCCTGTCAAAAAGTCCAACACGCGAGGCTACATGACGTTCGCCAAGACCGGCATGCCGAATTCAAGATCGACGCAGCTGTTTATCAATTACGGCAACAATGCCAGCCTGGACAGCCAGGGCTTTTCTCCGTTTGCCATCGTCACCGACGGAATGAACGTTGTGGACGGCATCAATTCCGAATACGGCGAGCGACCGGATCAGGGCATGATCACTCGAGCCGGCAACCAGTACCTCACGCAGAACTTTCCGAGGCTGGACTACATCCTGAAAGCCAGCATCGTGAAGAGCGGTGGGCGGACGGCCAACAAACCGGTCACAGACGAAGGATCGGGCGGTGACGAGAAACCGGAAGCTGCTTCCAGCGAAGAGCCTGTTGAACCGTCCGGTGAGTGAAACCGTCTTCGGAGAACTTTGATGAAGGTCACTGTTGAGTTCACTGCGCAAATCCGCCGCGCAGCGGGAGTCTCGGTCGAGGATTACTCGGTCGAGGACGGCTGCACGGCGGACGCTCTGCTTCGACAGATCGCCGAGCGGCACGGCAGCGAACTGGGTCGCTTCCTCGTCACGGAATCCGGCGAGCCTCAGTCGACACTCCTCGCATTTATCTCCGACAGTCAGATCCGCTGGGGCGAGGGCACACCACTTTCAGACGGTCAGACTGTCACACTGCTGTCGCCAATTTCCGGCGGTTGAACCCTGTTCCCAACCGAGAATCCACTTGTCGCCAGGCAGCCCGTTGAAAACGTAGCTGCACGGCGCAATCCGTCCGGTCGAATGACCTTCGATGCGCTGAAGACCGGGCGGCTCGCGACGCTCCGCTAAATCAAGTTGACTTTATTAAACAGGCTGCCGGGTTTGGCTCACCCGTCCGGCCGGTGATATGACTTACGAGAGGAATCTGAACCATGCTCCGCATCGCCCTGACCATTGCCGTGATTGGTCACTTCTCGAATGTTTCTCTGGCCGACGATGATCCGTCGAAGCCCGAAACGCTGTCGCTGTGGAACGGCAAAGCCCCCGTCGGACTGAGCACGTTTTCTGATGAGGACCCGACGATCACGGTTTACCGAGCGGCAAACCCAAACGGCACGGCGATTGTCATTTGCCCCGGTGGCGGTTACGGCGGACTGGCGATTGAGCCGGAAGGACACGGCATCGCCCGGTGGCTCAACAAGCACGGCATTACAGGAGTCGTTCTCAAATACCGCATGCCGAAAGGGCGATCGAACGTCCCGCTGTCGGATGCTCTCCGCGCGATTCAAATGACGCGTCTGCACGGCAAAGACTGGAATATCGACGCCTCCCGAGTCGGGGTCATGGGCTTCTCCGCGGGTGGACATCTCGCCTCAACCTGCGCGACTCAGTTTTCGGCGGGTGATCCGAAGGCGAAGGATCCTCACGATCGGATCAGTGCCCGCCCCGATTTCGCGATCCTCATTTACCCGGTGATCACGATGGGCGAGCACACTCACGGCGGCTCGAAGCGGAACCTGCTGGGCGAAAAGCCGTTGCCGGGCGAGGCGGAGGCGTTCTCCAGTGAACTGCGAGTCACCTCAGAAACGCCGCCGACATTTCTCGCTCACGCGGTCGACGATAAGCCCGTCCCGCCGATCAACAGCGAGCTGTTTTACGAGGCTCTGAAAGCAAAGAAAGTACCGGCCAGATATCTGAAACTCCCCAACGGCGGGCACGGCCTGAACGGCTACAAAGGCTCAAGCTGGGACGCCTGGCAGACGCAGTCGCTGGAGTGGTTTGAGAATTTGAAACTGGGCCGAAACTGGACCACTGACAGGCGGTGAGCCACGCGCGTGACTTGCTCGCAGGTTCATTCTTTCGCGGGTTCATTCTTTGTCGAGGAACTCCGGCAGGTAACTGCCGGATGAGCCGGTCTCTGTGTTCTGATCCGCTTCGGCTTTTCGCCGCTCGATGTACGAACCCGACATCATCCGGTCCTCGTGATCGTTGCCGGCCTTAATGATGATGGCGGATTCCTCGAGCAGTCCTTTCGACGTGACGTTGATTCCGTAGCACCGTGTCTGACACAGACCGCAGCCGACGCACTTGTCCGGAACCAGCAGCGGGGCGAGCGTGCCGGTGCCCTCGATCGGCAGTCCAAGCGAGTCAACCTCCGTCCCGACGGTGATGAACTCCAGGGCGTCGTAGCCGGCGGCGGTACACTCATCGACGCAAAGCTGACAGGCCTCGCCGTGAAACGGCAGGCAGGTCGATTCGTTGATCCAGGCGAGCCCCATTCTCGCGTGACGTTTTTCTTCGAGCGGCAGCGCGCGGATCGCCCCGGTCGGGCAGACCTGACCGCAGGCGTTGCAGCTTGAGGCACAGCCCGCCCAGTCGGCGACAACCTGCGGCGTCCACAGTCCCTCCAGCCCCTGTTGAAATCCGAGCGGCTGCAGCACGTCGCTCGGGCACGACTGGAAGCACTCGCCGCAGCGGATGCACATCTGCAGAAATTCCTTTTCCGGAACGCTTCCGGGAGGTCTGACGGGTCGCGGACCGTCGCCGTCCAGGTTGGCTCCAAAGGCTTTCGTGCCCGAGCTCGCCAGCAGTCCGCCGAGGATGCCGGAGGCCGTTCCGACCGAGGCGGAAAGAAACCCGCGTCGACCGAGCGAGGTCTCATGGGTCGGCGGATCGTTTTCGACTTTCAGCCCATGCACCTCCCACCGGTCGGTGAATTTGATCGCGTGAGTCGGGCAGACTCCGCCGCACGACTGGCAGAAGGTGCAGTCGCTCGTGCGAGTTGTGAAGTCCGGCTTGATCGCGTCGAACGGGCAGATTTCGATGCACTTGTTGCAGTTGATGCAGGACGACTCGACCTTCCGCTCGGTCGTGCGGAACAGGTTACCGAGCGAGAAGACAGCACCGCTCGGGCAGACGTACTTGCACCAGAACCTCGGGCGAAGAAGACCGAGCCCCAGCACCGCGAAGAACAGCACGAGGCTCACGACGTGCCCGAGACTCATCGGCGGAACCTGGTGCCAGCCGGTGGCGGCTCCGGTTTGAAGTGGGCTCAACGTGAACAGCAGGCCGCGCGTGATCACAGGGATGGCCGAAACAATTCCACTGAGAAGCACTCCCCCAAACGCCGCCACCACGATCCCCAGCAGCAGGTAGTACTTGATGTGAACCCACCAGCCGTCGCCGGACACTCGAAAGCGAGTGA
This sequence comes from Planctomycetota bacterium, assembly GCA_027623235.1. Taxonomy (GTDB): domain Bacteria; phylum Planctomycetota; class Planctomycetia; order Planctomycetales; family Planctomycetaceae; genus JAQBVJ01. The sequence continues at coordinate 36,854 of JAQBVJ010000036.1, read as the reverse complement.
CGCGTTTTCCGATCGCCCAGTCGAACACATCGATCAGCGTTCCGAGCGGGCAGAAATAACCACAGAACCCGCGCGGCACGAAGACGCACGCAGCGAGAATGATCCCCGCGCAGGCCAGCGACCAGACCCATGACCGGGACGCAATGCCCGTCGAAAGGCTGACGAGAGGATCGATGACCAGAAACAGCTCGGCCGTGACCGCTTCTTTGCGGGACAGATTGTCCGCGTAGTGCGATGGCCAGGCGGACGGGTCGGATTCGTGAATCGACCACGGCCCGGGACTCAACGAGAGTTCTTCGAAAGTCGTTCCTGCGCCTGCCGCAGGCGCGGGGACTGCGTCGATTTTCAGATGGACTTCCGTGGCGGCAACGGAACTCACCACAAATCGCGCGATCAGCGGATCGCCGCTCATTCCGACCGAGTCGTCCCGCACAAAGACCGACTGGCCGGGCTCAAGCGAAGGCGGCTGTGTCGACTCGCCGGATTCGGACACGAGCACGACGGCGTTTTTGTCGACGTCGAATTCGGCAGGAATCCAGCCGGTCCAGCTTTGCGACGGCGTTGCGTCGTACGGCCAGATTGTCACAAAGAAAAAATACAGGAACGCGACAAAGCAAAGGCTCTGCACGATCCGTCGATGCGGAGCCGCCAGCCAGACCGGGCCGAGCCATCGCAACACCCGTCGCAGGATTCCCCGCTTCTTTGTCGCGCGGTCGGAGAACAGCGACTTCGGAAGAATCCGCAGCGCTGTTCGAGCCAGAAAACCGACGGGGCGTTCGGGAACGTCCGGCTTCGGCGTACGCAGAACGGGGAGGAACCAGTCGGCTCGCATTACTTCAACCCGCTGGCGAGCGCCTTCGCGGTCGCATTGATGATCGCCTCGGACGTGATTGTCGCACTGCTGGTCGCGTCGATCCCGGCGACGCTCTGTCGGTCGAGAATCTTTTTCGGTGTATCGGTCAGCGATGAGTAATACTGCTTCTCGCGATGCCGCGTGACTTCGACTGACTCGATCGTTCCCGCTTTGACCACGACCTCAACGTGAATCTGGTCTTCATAGCCAATGCTGCTGGCCGTGTATTTTCCGTCGGCGACTTTCGTCGGGTCGAGCGAATAAAAACGGATGGCGGCGATGCTGGCTTCGGCACGGGCTTTGTCGCGTTTGCGATGTGGTTTGTCCGCTTCGTTTCTTGGAATACCGGCGATGGCTTTCCGGTAGTAGGACTCAGCGTCTTCGAGTCGCCCGGCGACGCGGCAGGCATCGCCGGCGTAGAGGAATGACATCGAGGCGGCTCCCGATTTTGCAAAAGCTTCGGCAAGCTGGACCGCGCGATCGGTCTCACCCATGTCGCCGAAAAGTTTGATGGCGATGTACGGTCGGCTGGGCATCTTCGTGACAATGTTCATCGCCATCGACTTGCTGCCCAGGTGCCAGTAGTTTTCGGCGAGGTGAACCGCTGGCTGAGGAGCCTGCGAAAGTTCTGCTTCGAGCCCCGACTGGCGAAACCAGAACGCCGAACGGGCGTAGTCCTGCAGCAGATTGTGGTACATCGATCCCAGCGTCCGCATCGCTCGCTTCCGAACAGCCGCGTCTTTGCTGGTGCTGAGCAGGTGATGCATGAACTTCACACCCTCCCGCCACTTGTTGGCGTTCGGGTTGATCCGCTCCCAGATAAACTGCCCGATGTTTTTCGAGCTGTCCCAGCCTTTCGGCGGAGGCATCGGCCAGCCAAGGTCGAGCGTGTTGGGATAATTCAGCGGAGTCGACTCAAACCAGTCCGGCGGCGTTTTCCCCTGGCGATCGATCTCAGCGAGGATGTCCGCCTGAGAACGTTCCGCCCGGCGGCCGGGCTCGACGGTTGTGGATGAGCCGGACTTCGGATCGAATCGCTTCCCGTCGACGGTGTAGGCCTTGATGCGGTTTTTGGGGTACGTCCGCGTGACGGTGCGATCTCCGACCTTGACCGCGATCACGACGCTGCTGCCCGAATGCGACTTGATGGTGCCATTTGTCGTCGCCCCTGTGGTCAATTCAACGGTGTCGACCGACCATGAGGCGACCGGAAATGCCAGCAGCAGCACGGCACACAGAACACTTCGTCGTAGAATTGGCAGCATGAGATTCTCTCCGGACTGAGCGGCACTCGTTCGTCAGGTTTGATGATAACTTTCAGCGGCGATAAAAACTCGCTTTAGTATGTTTCGCTTCTTTTGAGATCACTATGAAATCGCACACGGACTACCTCCACTTCAATATTCCCGAACGGATGGGGTTTCTGAACATCACGCCTCAGCTCGAGGACTCTCTGGCGGAGAGCGGTGTGCAGGAAGGGCTTCTCCTGTGTAACGCGATGCACATTACGGCGAGCGTTTTCATTAACGATGACGAACCGGGCCTGCATCGCGATTACAAGAAGTGGCTGGAGGAACTCGCCCCGTTTGATGCCTCGCCCGAGCGGTATCACCACAACCGAACGGGCGAGGATAACGCCGACGCACATCACAAACGGCAGATTATGGGCCGCGAGGTCGTCGTAGCGATCACCGAAGGCCGGCTCGACTTCGGCCCGTGGGAGCAGGTTTTCTACGGAGAATTCGACGGACGCCGCTCGAAGCGGGTTCTCGTGAAAATCATTGGCGAGTGAGGGGATCTCAGACTGGCGACATCGGGAGCAACTGTCTCTAATCCTCCCCCACGCGTTAATCCCCTTGCCTTTGTTGGATGCTCATGAGCGGTCCTCGCGAAACGGAACTCACTCGCCTTTTCCCCTGTCTGCACGTTCTTCGCGCGGTCGGGATCGCGATGGAACCCGGAAAACTGCTGCTGGGTGCTGTCGGGATCATTCTGCTGGCAGGCGGATTCCGGTTGTTTGAGCTGCTGCCGTTTGCTCCTGAAGACGCGGCGACGGTTGGCAGCTATGGCGATACGCCTGGAGAGTGGTTGCGGACCGCCGAGCGAACGTCGTCTCTTCGAGCCACAAAGCGGATTCTTCACGAGCATTTCGAATTCGGACCGACACGGTTTTCGGAGTCCTCGGCGAGGCTCATGCTTGCTCCCGCGGTGACGGTGCTGGAGCCAGCGTTGACGCTGTTTCAGAGTGGCAACTCGATCACAAAGCTCGCCTGGAACATCACGCTGATTCTGTGGGCGCTGCTTGTGTGGTCGATCATTGGTGGAGCACTCGCCCGGATGACGGCGCTGCAGTTTGCGAATCGCGAACGCATCTCGATCCGCCAGGCCCTGCGGTTTTCGAGCCGTCAGACGTTTTCGTATTTGATCGCGCCGGGTCTGCCGCTCGGCGGAATCGGAGTTCTACTTCTCTTCAACGTCGGACTGGCGCTCATCGGGAGCGTGCCGGTCGCAGGCGGACCGATCCTCGGACTGTTGTGGGGACTGGTTCTCTTTATCAGTTTCCTCATGGCGACAATGCTGATCGGAATTGTCGCCGGATGGCCGCTGATGATCGCGGCGATTTCCACGGAAGACAGCGACGGCTTTGACGGACTCAGCCGCTCGTTCGGATATCTGTGCGATCGGCCCTGGTACACGCTGCTGCTTGTCGGAGTGGCTTTGCTGGCCGGCATGGCTGGCTGGTTCATGCTGAATGTGATCATGGAGCTGACCGTCCACCTGGCAACCTGGAGCGTCTCGATCGGCTACTTCGGCAGCTCGGAACTCCAGTTGCCGGAAGCTGCATCCACGACCTTTCACCAGTTGGGAACGGAGACAACCGCGGAGTCTCTGGTTGGATTCTGGACGACGCAGTTTGCCGGACTGCTGGCCGGGTACGGCCCGAGCTTTTTCTTCTCTGCCGTGACCGTGATTTATTTCCTCGTCCGCCGCAGCGACGACGGCACGGAACTGGGCGAGGTCGCGATATTCCTTGAGCCTGAGCCGGCGACCGAATCGGAAGCCGAAGAGGCAACCGAGGGCGAGGCAGTCGAGGCTGCGGAAGTTGCCCGCAAGATAGAAGCACCTCTGAATTCCAGTTCGGCCGACGCGACGGAGAGCGACGTTGACGGAACTCAGTGAGTCGCAGGTTTACGATGCCGTCGGAGAAGACGGCTTTGTCCGACTGGTCGCGGCCTTTTATCGTCAGGTTCCCGCCGACGAAATTCTCGGGCCGATGTACCCGCCCGCAGATCTGGACGGAGCCGAATCGCGGCTGCGCGGGTTTCTCATCGGTCGTTTCGGCGGGCCGCAGACCTACGTCGAAGAACGCGGCCACCCGAAGCTCCGGATGAGGCACATCACGTTCGCCCTGACGCCGGCCGCCCGTGACCGCTGGTTCGCGCTGATGGAAAACGCTTTGAACGAAGCGGCGTTTTCGGAACCCGTCGACGCACTCCTGCGCGGCTTCTTTGCTCAGACGGCAACATTCCTGATCAACCAGCCGTAGGTCAGGCTCCGCCTGAAGAAGTCGAAAAGAGCGACCCCCTCTCTCCCTCTTGCGAGGGATTGGGGTGAGAGAGGGCGCTCAACTCGATGTGGCGAGGCTTCGATTCGAAGGGGTCATCCATGACGGGCAGCGTTCCACAGGCGCGGCGTTGACCAGCGAAAGGCAGGCCCGGTGAGGCGCAGAGTTCCAGAAACGGGCGCGGACTCCCCAATGGAGTACCTCGATCCGCACCTCGTCGAGCTTCGTCAGCCGAGGCGCGGTGTACGTCCCCTTAACCGCAAACTGCCAACACAATCCACGAGCGAATTGTCGCCACTTTTCGAGCGAAATCGGTCAGGCGGGTCAGGAGTGCATTCTCAATCACTCAGCCGACGGAGCATGTCGAATTTACCAATTCCATCGGGCATCCTCTCGATGGAGTGTTCCTTCCCGAAGCCGCGACGCTTCATTGAACCCGGTGAGCTCAAGATCGATCGTCGACTAATCTTTCTCGGAAGGTTCCTCTCCGACATCGAATGTCAGGTGCCCGGTCATCAGTTCTCTCCGACATTACCGAAGCAGTTTCTGAAACTGCTTGAACGTTCGCGTGTTCGCCACGTCGTTTTTTGTGAGGCCCGCGCGGCGTGCCTGGAAGACTCCGTACTGCAGTTCGGTAAAGCCGTTGACGCTGTGCGAATCTGTGCTGATCACGATCGGGATGCCGTGATCTTTTGCCGCGGCCGCGTGAGCTTCGTTGAGGTCCAGGCGGCTGCGGTGAGCGTTGATTTCCATCATCACCTCGTGATCGGCCGCCGCTTTGAAGATGTCGCTGTAAGTGATGTCCGCTCCTGGCCGCTTGCCGATGATCCGGCCGCTCGGGTGTCCGATGATGGACACGTTGGGATTCTTGATCGCGGTCAGCAGGCGCTTGTCGATCTGCTCGCGCGGCTGTTTCAGTCCGTAATGCAGAACGGCGATGACCCAGTCGGCTTCCGAGAGGACCTCGTCATCCAGATCGAGCGTTGCGTCTTCCAGAATGTCGCACTCGATGCCGCGAAGAATTTCGATTCCTGAGACTTTGCCGCGCGCTTTGTCAATTTCCTTCCAGTGAGCTCGCAGCCGGTCCGCGTCGAGTCCGTTGGCCATCGTGACTCGTTTGGAGTGATCAGTAATCGCGATGTACTTCAGGCCGCGCGCCTTCGCGGCCTCGGCCATCTCGACGATCGACGCTTTGCCGTCCGTCGCCGTCGTGTGCATGTGCAGGTCGCCGCGAATGTCGGAAACCTCGACGAGTTCCGGAATCTCGCCGCGTTCGGCGACTTCAATTTCGCCGCGGTTCTCACGCAGCTCCGGCGGCACCCACGCCAGACCGACTGCCTGGTAGATTTCTTCTTCGGTCCGGCCGCAGACGTACTCGCCGTCCCGTGTGACCGCGTATTCATTAACGCTGAGGCCGCGGTCGAGGGCTCGTCGCTGCACGGCAATGTTGTGCTCCTTTGACCCGGTGAAATACTGCATCGCCGCCCCGTAAGACTTGTCAGGAACGACTCGCAGATCCATTTCGAGTTTGACCGATCCGTCGAACACAGTCCGAAGTCGGACCCGCTGTTTCGTGTCGCCCTGGGCGAGAACCTTCTCGACCTGCGGATGCTCGGCCAGCGCGTTCATCGCGGTCGCCGAGTCCGTCGATGTTGCCAGAACGCGAAGGTCGCCGACCGTCTCTTTTCGCCGCCGGAAGCTGCCCGCGACCGTGACCTGTGTGATGGCCTCGCACTTTGAAAGCGCCGCGAGGATTTCCTCAACCACCGGCATCGCGTCGGCCAGGTAAACCCGCATGCCCGCCTGCTCGATTTGTTCCAGACCTTCCAGAATGGTCTGCGCGGTCTTTTTGCCAAACCCTTTCAGATCGGCGACGTCTCCGTTTTCCGCCGCTGCCTTCCACTGGTCGAGCGTTTCGAGCTTCAGCTCTTTGTAGAGAGCCGCGACTTTCTTCGGACCGATTCCGGGAATGCGAAGCATCTTGACGACACCCGGCGGGACCTGTTCGCGAAGCTCGTTCAACTGCGGCAGTTCGCCGGTTTCGCAGACGACGATGATTTTCTCAGCGAGGTCTTTGCCGATCCCCTGCAGCGCGGTGAGTGCCTTCGCGCCTTCTTCGGCGAGAACCGCGATCGGCTCAGTCAAGCCATCAATCGTTCGTCCGGCGTTCCGGTAGGCCCGAAGTCGAAACGGATTGGCCCCCTGGATTTCGAGCAGATCCGCAAGCTCTTCAAACAGGCGGGCGATCTCAGCATTTTTCATTGGGGAGCTCAATCACTCTGAGAAATCAGTGCGGCGGGATCGTCCTTGCTGCGATCCTGCGGTGTGAGTCGTTTTTTAGCGACCACTGTTTTTAGCGACCACTGACTGTTTTTAGCGACCACTGGAAGATCACGCGACGCCCTGGAATACGTCGTGTTGCCAGGATTGCAAACACAGAGGACCACTCAATACCCTGGCGGATCAAAGCCCGCTCCGCCGGGATCCGAATCGAAAAGCTATTCCTTTCGCCCAGTCCAACGGGAAATTGAACACAATGAATCGAGTCATCTTTGCGACAGCCTTGATCACTGCTGTGTGCCAGTCATCGTTCGCGCCCGATCCTTTTCCGGCGAGCACAGAACAGCCGGGCGTCAGATCAGGACATCGTCCGGGTCCATGAGAATCGTGTCGGCCATGTCGCCGCCGACCACGGAGTCAATTCCGTCCGGCGCGGGAGCTTCCTGGACGTCGATCGTGTCGGCTCCGCCCTGGCCGTCGGCACGGTCACTGCCGTCGCCTCCGATGAGCGTATCGTCGTCGTCGCCCCCGTTCAGTGTGTCGTTGTGAAGATCGCCCAGAAGCGTGTCTTCCCCGGCGTCACCTGACAGCGAATCAGACCCGCGACCACCGCGAATAAAGTCGTTTCCAATCCCACCGGAAATCGTGTCGTAGCCGTTGTCGCCGAACAGCCGATCGTTGCCGGAATCACCCGAGACCGAATCGCGGCCGGTTCCGGCGAACACCGTGTCGTCGCCGTCGCCGCCCGAAATCGTGTCGTCGCCCTGGTCACCGTACAGCGTGTCGAATCCGATGCCGCCATCGAGCACGTCGTTGTCGGCTCCGCCGCGGATTTTATCCCGGCCGTCTGCCCCGGAAATGGAGTCGTTGCCCGCGTCACCAAACAGCTGGTCATCACCCGCCGCTCCATCGATCAGGTCGTTGCCGAGACCACCATAGACGACATCGGTGCCATTTGAGCCTGTCAGCGTATCGTCATCGTCGCCACCCATGAGCGTGTCGGAATCGTTGTCGCCGATGATCTCATCGTTGCCGGCGTCACCCGAGAGATGGTCTGCCCCCGAACCACCGCGGATAAAGTCATTGCCGAGCCCGCCAGTGATCACGTCGTTGTCGCCGTCGCCGAACAGGCGATCGTCGCCGCTTCCACCATCGACGACATCGAAGCCTGCTCCGGCAAACACAACGTCGGCTCCGTCACCGGCCGTCAACGTGTCTGCACCGGCCCCACCGATCAACACGTCGTTCTGCTCATCGCCGATAATCTCGTCCTGGCCGTCGTCGCCGGACAGCCGATCCTGACCACGGCCGCCGCGGATGAAGTCATTGCCCGGTCCACCGGAAATCGTGTCGTAGCCGTTGTCGCCGAACAGCCGATCATTGCCACCGTCACCCGAGACCAAATCGAAACCGGTTCCGGCAAACACGGTGTCGTTGTCGGCTCCGCCCGAAATCGTGTCGTCGCCCTGGTCGCCGTAAAGCGTATCCAGTCCGGCCTCACCACTGAGGAGATCGTTGTCGCTGCCGCCACGGATGAAGTCGTTTCCTGCAGAGCCTGTGATCGTGTCGTTACCGGCATCGCCAAACAGTTCGTCGTTTTCGGATCCGCCGTCGATATTGTCGTTCCCGTTTCCACCGAACACGCGGTCCGTTCCGGCTCCAGCAAACACGACGTCGTTGCCGTCGCCCGCGGTCAGAGTGTCGTTGCCGATGCCACCGTCGAGCGTGTCGTCATTCTCGTCGCCGATGACCTCGTCGTTGCCTGCACCGCCAAAGAGGATGTCATTGCCCAGCCCGCCGCGAACAAAGTCGTCTCCGGCGCCACCAGCCACCGAGTCGAATCCGTCCTGACCGAATAGACGATCGTCCCCGTCGTCCCCGCCGATTGTGTCGAGCCCGTCGCCGCCGTATGCCGTATCGTTGCCGGTTCCTCCCGCGATGCCGTCGTTGCCGGCGTTTCCGTTCAGAACGTCGTTCCCGTCGCCACCCAGGAGACAGTCATCCCCGAGGCCGCCACTCAACGTGTCGTTGCCGGAGCCGCCATCAAGAAACAGTCGGCCAGCCGCGAGCTCCCCGCTGAACCCGTCACGCCCGTCGCTTCCGTTAAACGTGATCGGCGTTGTAACGGTCGTCCCTGTGTTCAGAACGGTCACCACATCGTTATCGACGGAACCGGCGACTGTCAGAAAAATCACCAGGCTCGCGCGACGCCGGAAGAGCTCAACACCAGCCTGACGCCGCAGAACAAGGTCATCGCCGTCGCGAAGGATCTCGTAATTGCCACCGCCCTCCGGCAGCACAACCGACTCGGCCCGCGGCTCTGAATTCAGATTGACGATGTAGACTGCGCCGCCACTCGTCGTGCTGAAATCGTCGGTCGAACCGACAGCCAGATCGACGATCCCGTCGTTGTTCAAGTCGCCGAGCGATGTCAGCGAAGCACCAAAGAACGCGTCGGCACTCAGTGGTGGCCCACCGTTGACGTTATGAGCGACTCGCGTGGAACTGCTCACCGTGCCATTCGAATTCAGGAGCAAAGTGTAAAAGGCGCCGCGGCTGGACGAGTCCTCGACATCGCGATCGGCCCCGACCACCAGGTCCGCCACCCCGTCTCCGTTGAGGTCGCCGAGCGCCGCGATCGACGTTCCAAACTGGTCACGATCACTGAGCGTCGGGCCGCCGCCCGTTCCGCTGCCGATTTTCGTCGAGCTGCTCGCCGTGCCGTTCGCATTGAGGGTCAGCAGATAAACGGCGCCGCGATCCGTTCCTCCCGAGTCATCCTGAAACGCACCGACAGCGAGATCGGCGATCCCGTCGCCATTGACGTCGCCCGGCGACGCGACGGAAATCCCGAAGGCATCGTCCGCATTGAGGCTCGGCCCGCCGTTCGTGTTGCTCGCAATTCGGCTGGAAGATTTGACGGTTCCGTTGCTGTTGAGAAAGAGGACGTGGACCGCGCCCGGACCGTCGCCGCTCGCCCCGGTCGCCAGGTCGACGACACCGTCTCCGTCCAGATCGCCCAGAGACGTCAGTGACGAGCCGAAGATGTCCCCGTCGGCTAATGCCGGGCCACCGTTGATCCCGCTGCTGATGCGTCGCGAGGATCGAACTGTGCCGTCGGAATTCAAAAACAGGATGTAGACTGCTCCTCGTTCGGAACTGCTGACGCCGGTCCCCGCGTCGTCTCCGATCGCACCGACGGCGAGATCGACGATGCCGTCTCCGTCCAGATCGCCCAGCGAAGCGACCGATGCGCCGAAGTGGTCCCCGTCCGCGAGCGTCGGACCGCCGCTCGTGCCACTGGCAATTTTGCGGGACGATTTGACCGTTCCATTCGCGTTCAGAAACAGAATGTGGACCGCGCCGCGATTGGCTGTCGAACCGCTTCCACCGGTGTCATCAAACAGCGATCCCACAGCGAGATCGGTCACGCCGTCTCCGTTGAGGTCGCCGATCGCCGCTGTCGAAACGCCGAACGAGTCGCCCACGCTGGTGACCGGCCCGCCGTTGCTTCCGGTGGCGATTTTCCGAAAGCTGTCGACGGTACCCTCGCCGCGGCCGGTGATCGAAAACGCGTAGTCCTCGACTTCGCCGCCGATTGCGCCGCCAGTCGATTGTTGCCCCGCGGCGGAAGTACTCAATCGAAAGCGGGCATACGTCGCGCCTTCCGAGCCGGAAGGAATCGAGGGGAATGTCAATGTGAAACGGCCATCGGTCGTCCCTGTCGGTACGGCGATTTGAGCTCGCTCGCCCGAGTTGCTGAAGACGCCGTCCCGGTCGTAGTCGATCCAGCCGGACAGAGTTGCGGTGCTGCCTGTCGTGTTCGTCACGAGGAGTGTCACCTTCGGAGCCGCTCCCACAGTGCCGATCAGGTCGAGCGGGCTGAGCACGCCGTCCTCGTCGTCGGACCCGACTCCGTTGACGTCGTCCGCGTTGGCTCGCGCGTTCTGCTGCGATCCGTCGTCCGCATCGACCGTGTCTCCCAGAAACAGCCCGGCCACGATGGTGTGGTTCGCTCCGCCGTCGACGGCCGTCGTCCTGTAGTTGCCGGTCCCGGTTCCGATTCCTGTGTCCGGAGCATCGCCGTAATCATTCGTAAGGCCCGAAGGATTCGCGTTGAGCACGTACGACGGGTAATCAAAATTCAGCGTATCGCTCACGTAAGTCCGGCCGACGATCGTGACGAGTTCCTCTTCACTGATTAGCGGGATCGTCTCGCCGTAAGCCGAATTGAAGGCCTGCAGATAAACGTTGGCAATGATCCCGGACGCTCCGGTGTGAGGATGAATGCCGTCCTCAACAAAGATATTCTGGACATCGATGCCGGCTGAATTATTAAAGGTGACTCCCCCAACCGTGATGCTCGCTCCGCTTAGTAGATCAGCCGCGACGCTCGACAGGTCGACCAGAGGAATCTCCGTCTGCTGGGCGAGGTCCAGTAACTCCGCGTTGACATCGTCGATGACGTTCGTGACGAGCTGTCTTTTCGCGGCGTCCGGGAAAGCCGTCTGCGTTGCCGGGGCGAGCCCGTAGTCAACGATGTTGGACAACACCAGCCGCACGTTGTTCGTGTCGATCGTCGTCAGAGCCACCGTGATATTGCCGACGACGGTGCTGACGTGCGCGTCAATTTCGGCCTGAGACCACGTGCTCGAATAAATGTTGGCGTAGGCGCTGCCGGGGCCCGGGAAGAAATCGTTCTGGCCGATCGCAAGCACGGCATGTGTCACGGTGTCAGCGTTAATCTGCGCAGCGAGCCCGGTGTGCTGGCCATCCGAAAGCAGCGTTGTCGACGTCGCGCCCGATCGAGCCCAGTTGTATTCGAAGCCGCCCTCGCGCCGAGGCTCGCCGCGGTCATCGCCGTCGCCCATCACCGTATTGTTCTGCGGGCCGACGTTGACTCCCCGCTGCTGTTCGAGCAGCTCGACCCAGTTGTCAGCGTAGTCGTAGGTCTCGTGCAGGTACTCATCGCTGAGGCTGTCTCCGGCGATCCCCAGCCCACTGATCGCCAGCAAAGCGCGATTTTCAAGCCGCTCGACACCGCACGAGTTCTGGTCGCGCGAGACCGCTCGCCGCGAACTTCGCCGGTCGTAAGCAGGGCGGGTCGTTGCCAGCCAGAGTTTTTTGAGCCAGACCGTTGGATACATCAATACCATTCTCTGCTGTGTTTTCGTGAAGGCCCGCCGCAAATCATACTGGCATTCCCGGCGACCGATGTAAACGAGCTTTTACCATGACTGACAACCTGCAATTCGCGTCGCGACACAACAGGTCGGAAACCCGCCGCGGCCGGAGTTGGGTGCTGGATTCAGCGTGTCGATTGGTGAGCTCAAACTCGCGACAGGCCTGTCAGGTACGCTCCGGATCGGCGGACAACTTCGAGATTTCTGCCTGGATGCGTCCAGGAATGCTTCCTGGCACGTGTCGAGTCCCATCGACCCGCTCCTTCACGGTGCCGAGTTTGACGCGTGAGCAGGGCGATCCGTTTCTCAAATTCAGTTCACGGCCGACAACAAATCTCATGAAGAAAAACTCAAACCGCTCGCCTGGTGCTCGCTGTTTTCTTCCTCTGCGGGATTCAGGGTGCGTCCCGACACACCTTCCTGGCGATGTGTTTAGGCGACCGGCCAGTAGGAACATACCAGCACGGAGCGCAAGCAAGAGAGTGAGTTTCGGCTTCACTCGCTGGCGCTTCGTGCTTGTATTGTGGTCCGTCTTTTTCGACCGCTCGCCTTAAGATTCTGCAAGCACCGACTCCGTCCATCTCTCTCAGGATCGTCTCATGAAAAGTCGTTTTGATCTCACGGGCAGGACCGCTCTCATTACTGGCGGAAGCAAGGGGCTGGGCAAAGCCATGGCCCTGGGCTTCGCTGAACACGGAGCCGATGTGATGATCTGCAGCCGGAATGCCGGCGAGCTCGAAGCCGCTGCCGCCGAGATTCGCGAGGCCACCGGACGCCGCATCGAGTTCGCTGTCGCCGACCTGTCCAACCGCCAGGATGTCGAGTCTCTCGTCGCGGCGACCAACGAAAAGTTCGAGGCCATCGACATCGTCGTCAACAATGCCGGCAGCAATAACCCGCAACTGGTCGACTCGATTGAGGACGACGCGTGGGACGAGATCGTGCAGCTCAACCTTTCCAGCTGCATGGCCCTCACCAGAGCCTTCGTCCCGGCCATGAAGCAGCGAGGCTGGGGCCGAGTCATCCACATCTCGTCGATCGTGGCTCTCGCGGCGGCCCCTGCTCGAAGCGTTTACGCGGCCACCAAGGCCGGCCTGATTGGCATGGCAAGAGCCCAGGCCCTCGAGCTGGGGACATCCGGGATCACCGTCAACTGCCTCGCCCCCGGCCCATTCCTGACCGACCTGCCAGCCGCCAAACTGACCGCAGAACAGCGAGAGCTGATCGGCAACCGCACCGCCCTGAAACGCTGGGGCGACACAGCAGAACTCATCGGCCCCGCCCTCCTGCTGGCCAGCGAAGCCGGCAGCTACATGACAGGCTCAGTGGTCGTGGTCGACGGAGGGATCCTCGCGAACCTCGGGTGAGCAGGTGCGACGTCTGGTGTTTGCAACCAGTGCGGCACAGCCGCAAGAGCTGTCACCTGGCAGCACGACCTCTTGTCGCTCCGCGACACTGGTTGCGAGCAACCAGTGCCACCCGCGACCTCTCACAGATGTTCAAGCTCGCCGAATCTTCCTCAAGGAAATGGAGAAGACTCCGAGGCTACAAACAAATCACGCTCGTCATCCAGGGACGACAATTCATCGACGGAACCCTGCACGAAAACGCCGCCCGACTCAGCTTCAGGCCACGACATTTGACAGTATCTCCATCTCCGCAGTCGTTCCATCCATGCAGAACTGACATCACATCCCACTTTCTGCGTCTGGCCAGAATTTAGAGATTGGACGACTACCCAAGCGACTTTCTCACACTTAAAGTTTTCGCAAACTTCGACGAGCCTTTTCGGGAGGCTCCACGGATCTTTGCGTAGTGCTTCAGTTGTGGGGCTGGAACTATGAGATGGACAGAAGGTCAATTTGGTGGTGTAACTTTCTTGCTGTATCTAAGGCCTGGAGCATCAAGGGCAGGCACTGCGACTGTGACCGATGTTAAGGATCTCGCGGATGAGCCTGGCCGGTCCGCAAGTTCAGTAGCATTGAAGACGCGGAATTTGACGTTTCTAGACCCGGCTGAAGAAGAAGCGGGAGTGAAAGGAATGGATGGAGTATCGAAACAAGATATCCGACTGTGGCAAAAGCTCTCTAACCGGAAACTGTCCAATCGCGCGATCAAGAAATCGCACGCTGCCGGGTGGGACGATCTGCTGAAGGACTAACGACGAATTGACGCGATGGCCCTTGGAAATGACCAAGCTCGATTCCTGGTGAACGTCGTCGTGTTCAGTCAATGTAGGGTGCGTCGCGACGCACCGTCCGGTCGGCTTACGAATTGGATGCTAGTCGAAACGGTGCGTCAAGACGCACCCTGCCCGGCTCACCACTTCCATGTGACGTCTCTCACGTGCTTCGGCACGAAATTGTCCTTGAAGGATGTTCGCCAGAGGATTTCTCTTGTGTAGGCCACGATTCGGTTGGCGATCAGGAAGAGCTGATACAGCGGGGCCAGGGGGAAGATCAGGCAGGTTACCAGGTGTTCCAGGCGGTTTCGGCTGTAGTAAAACAGCGTGACGACGTGGATCATTTCCAGAAAGACCGTCCACGCATAGAACGTGATGCAGATTTGCAGGACGTGGTGAGGCCAGTTGATCCACAGCCACGCCAGATAAAACAGGATCACGTAGCCGAAGACCAGGTTGACCAGAATCAGCTCGAACGAGACGAAGAAGTTTTCCCAGCGGAAGGCTTTGTTGGTCGGGTCGGCCATGTCCAGGTGTTTCCGGCAGTGCTGCCGGACGACCGCTCCCTCTTCCCAGCGGAGCCGCTGTTTCCAGAGGGCTCGGAATTTCGTGGGGAGGTCGGTGAGGCAGTCGGCGTAGGGAGCACAGCGGACTTTGTAGCCGAGTTTGCGGATCCTCAGCGTGAGGTCCAGGTCCTCGCCCGGTCCGACGTCCCAGCCGAGCGTTCTTTCGACGGCTTCCCGGCGGAGGCACGCGAAGGCTCCGGAGGTGATGCCGAGCACGCCGATCCGCTCGGCCACCATGCGGCCAATGAAGATCGAGTGGAGATACTCGTACGCCTGCAGCCAGGTACACAGATTGACGTAAGGGTTGCGGGCAAAGACCGTCGCTGAGACGGCTCCGACTTCCGGATCTTTGAAGTACTGCACGCACTCCCACAGTGCCGTCGGGTGGAAGCTCGAATCGCAGTCGACCGTGATGACGATTTCGGCTCGCGTGTACGGCAGGGCAAAGTTCATCGCCGAGGACTTGCCGCCTCGTGCTTTGCGGCCGAGGACCAGGACGTCGTCGTGGCTGGTTCCGTAAGGCCTCGCCCAGTAGTGCATGTCGTCCAGCGAGCCATCGTCAACGACGACGATTTGTAAGCGCGGATACGAACCGACGAGCGACTCGATGGCCGTCGCGACGGATCGGCCTTCGTTATAGCCGGCCAGGATGACGCACACGGACGGGCAATAGTCGTAAGTCGTGGGGTCGTCGATGCCGCGGAACCAGTTGCCCAGGTCTTTGAAAAAGTCCCAGACAAACATCAGCACGCGGGCGAAGGTGTAGCGGGGGCAGTCCACCAGGAGCGTTCCCAGCAGAAGCAGCGCGACTTCACCCCAGTCGAGCTGTGACTGCCAGTGGATCCAGTCGGTGAACATGGTATTGATGCAGCTCCTGCTCGCGGGCCTGGTGAGATTCGAAGCGGTTGTTGCAGCGCAGGCAGTGACCGTAAAGCTGGATGTCGCTGTCGCGCCACGCACAGCTCTGGCAGCGGTACTCGCCAATGAGATACTCAAAGTCGGATCCGATGACGAGCTTTTTCAATCGGCACTTCGGGCACACAAGCTGCCCGTCTCCGGTTTCAAACTCCTGCACGAAGTCGACGTGAGCACACGCGAAGTGGTGGATGAGCCGGTCGTTGGTGACTCGCCCGGAACCGCACTTGCGGCACGCGTTGCGGAACGTCGGGAGAGCTCCGCACTGCGGGCAGACCATTGCTTTGTCGAGAAGCACTTTCTGCATGACGCCCGCGGCGGCCCAGTTGTCGTAGACGGCCGGCGATTCCGGCAGCGTGAACGCGAGGAGGTTCTGATCGAAGCTCGGCACGAGTGATCCCGCCGAGAGAACATCGCTCGCGGGGCCACCGAAGTCGGCTCCGACCAAAGTCGAGCCGGATTCCAGCTGCTCGACACGCCGGACGATGAGTCCCGCCCAGGCCGCGCCCTCGCCCTCGCCTTCAAGGTGCAGTCCGAGCAGCAGCGGTTGCGAGGCGTGAAACGAGCCGGTCGGGACCTCAATAGAAATTCCCGCCAGGCTGATCTCGCGCGACGATCCGGAAATCTGCCGGGTGTGATCCAGCATTCCGTCGAGAGAAACCGGAATCAGCGCGGCGGGTCGTTCGAGCTGAAACCGCTCTTTGCTTCTCGCGGAATTCCGGCGTCGAAGCTCTCCGAGTTCTCCCAGGTTGATTCCCGGTCCGAGCGGCGCAGCGGGATCCGTCGAGGTCGACGCCTCGCTGGTGGCCGTGTCTGAGATCGTGATCGGGTTGGACATTTTTTCGGGGTGCGCGGCCGCTCAGCGCAAAGACGCGAAGGCGCAGAGATTCGCAAAGAGGTGCTCGGGCTTTTCTTCTTTGCGGTCCTTTGCGTCTTCGCGACTTTGCGCTGCAGACAGCGCACTCAGTCGTGGCGGATGTTGTCGAGGAGGTTCAAGCTGATTCGGTCTGGTGGAGTCGCGTTTCGTTTTCCGAGGTTTTCTGAGGAGAGTTGGAAACCGGACTCCTCTTCGCCTGGCGTGGGTTTGTTCCCTGGTGCCAGGCCTGGGTCGAGCTCGTTCATCGAGTGTGGCACGCGGATCGTGGCTCCTGGCGGGAGCTCGACCAGGTATTTTGATTTGAGGAAGACCGGCAGAACGTTTTCGTTCTTGCCGTAAAACCGCTCGATGGATAGTGGCACGGGGACGTATTCCGCACCGACCCGCTCGACGGTACATTCGAGTGGTTTGTGGTGAGGCAGGATGTGAATGTTGATGTCCTGGCCGGGCTCCAGTTGAAGCGTGTCGTGCTGCGAGAGGTAGATCACCGGTTGTGACGAGCCTTCCTCGACGATTTCCATGAGGACTTCGGAAGTCTCGACCCAGCGACTGGTGAGGCATTGCCGTTTGACGACGATGCCGGACAGCGGCGAGACGATCTGTTTGCGGGCGATGTCGTCGCGGATACGCAGCAGCTCACGTTTGTAGTTGTCGATCCGGACCAGTGCCGGGCGGATCTGGTCGATCGTGATTTCCAGTTCCGGTTTGGCAAGCCGCGTGCGGCGACGGAGATGCTCGACGGCTTCCTCGAGCATTTCGACGAGTTCTTTCTCGCCGGTCTGCGCAAAGTGGATGTCTTCGTACTGCTCTTCGCTGATGACGTCTTTCTGTTTCAGATCGATGGCTCGCGCGAGGTTCCGGTTGAGCCGCTCGAGTTCGGCGCGGTGTGCTCGCAGCTTGCTGGCCAGTTCGAAGTACTCGGCGGAAAAATCTTCGGAGTCGGCTTCGTGAGCCCTGACTCCCTGCTTGAGACTTCGCCGCAGATCGGCCATCAGCGCGTCGAGCTGCGCTTCGCCCAGCGCGAGATCGTCCTGAGTCTGCGCGAGTCGCCTTTGCAGATCGGTACTGTCCATGACGAGGAGCAGGTCGCCCGTGCGGACCCGATCGCCCTCGGCGACGTAGACGCGCTGGATAACGCCAGGCTCGGCGGCTCGGATGGGCAGGCGGTTCGCATCGACGACTCCGTACGACTGGTAGCGGAAGACGCCGTCCCACACGATGTAAAATCCGGCGAGGAGGATGCCCATCAGGAAGGAGCCGATGATGAGTCGCCCCTTCGGTCGTTTCGGTGGTGGACTCGCGGCCGGCGACGCCAGGTGAGCTGCCTTCGACGCGGCGTCGATCTGCTTCGCGAGTTGCGGAAGCTCGGCCTGAAATCCAACGGGCTTTGTCGGAGCCGGCTCAGACTGCTTCGCCGAGGACTGCTTCGCCGAGGACTGGCCCTGCAGATCACTGATGGTCGCGTCGATTCCCGGGATGGCTGCTCCAGATCCCGGCGCAGGGGTCTTCGAGGATGTCTCGAAACCTGGCTGGGTTGGCAGGCTGCTGTCCACGGGAAACTCCCTGCAATGCGCGGTTCCTGGGCACGGCTGTGTTCAGGCACTCAAACCTACGTGCGCAAAGCATCGAGATGAGGAGAATCCCTCAGAGTCCGCGGTGTTCCTTCAGGAAAGTCTGGCAGGAGTTCGCAGTTCCGCAGCGTGGACCGGTCGTGTCGGTCGTGCCCGGAACAGGGACCGCGACGTCGGCCTGCGTGGAGACGCCGATTTCTGGTGAGTCAATCGCCCTGATCTCGTGTTGGTGAGGATCCCGGCTCGGGCTATAGTTCCTCCCCCACCAGATCCGCTTCGCTCAGAAGCCGGAATTTCCCCCACCTGTATTTGTTGTCCGCGTATCCGGCGGACGATTTTCCATGACGCCCTCTCGATCTTCCTGCGCGTCGGACTGGCTCCGACTGGCTCACGATTGGCTGCTCCGTCTGATGACGGTCTGCCTTCGTCGGTCCAGGGCCCGCTCGCGCCGGGGCGATCTGGACACCCGGCGGGTCTCAATCATTCCGCTGGCCGGGCTGCTGCTGTTTACGGTTTCGCTTTCCGGCTGCGGCAAGACGACGAGCATCTCCGCAACAGAGCAGCTGGTTCTGTCCGATGCCGTTGACCGATCGGTCGGCCGAATCGACTTCATGCCGTTGGCCGGGCGTCGGTGCTACCTGGATGCGACAAACCTGTCGACCGGCAAAGCCGTGACCTTCGTCAACGCTCCGTACGTCGTCAGCTCGCTGAGAAACCAGTTAACCGCGGCGGGGTGTTTGCTCGTCGAAAGCCGTAAGGAAGCCGAAATCGTGGTGGAGCCTCGGCTCGGTGCGCTCGGCACGGACTCGCATGAGGTTTCGTACGGAATTCCGTCGAACAACCTGTTGAACCAGGCCGCCTCAATGATGCCGGCCGCTCCATCCATCCCGACGATTCCGGAGATTTCGTTCGCCCGAAAGAATAATCAGGCGGGGGCCGCGAAGGTATTTGTCTTTGCGTACGACGCGGAGACCGGAGGAAGAATCTGGCAGTCCGGCATGTCCGTTGCCAGGAGCACCGTTCACGAGTCGTGGTTTTTCGGAGTGGGGCCGTTTCAAAGCGGCACCGTCTTCGAGTCACCCCGGTTCGTTGGGGCTCGCCTGAAAGTGCCTCTCGTCGGAGAACGGCAGTACCAGACCAGAACGAAACAGGTTGTGTCATTGAATGAACAATATCTGTTCAAAGATCCGAGACCGGCAGTCGCTGCGGTTCCCGAGCCTGTCGACCTGTTAGAGCCTGCCGAGCTGTTAGTGCCTGTGCCCGCGGTGCCGCCTGCCGACGCACCTGAATCGGCCCCGGTCGCAGCCAAACCAGACAGCGAGACTCGCACCAAATGACGGCAGTCCGATCGGGCTGAGGCAGGTCGCCGCTGACTCGATTCCGCGTCGCGCCGCTCCTTGTGTGGCATTTCAGGTTCTCCGAGACGCGACGGATGAAACTGCCAGTTTCCGCTGAACCGGAGAAGTTCCATCCGAATGCCCGGGCAGTTGCACGTATCACATCGTGACGAAGCCGGGTTGATTCCTGGTCAGTTTGCGGAGCCGCCGGAGACGCTCAGTTCGATTCGGTTGTTCCGGGGGGAAACTCGTCTTCTTTGATTGCGTGGCTCCGTGATAAAGTCGGCCTGGAGAGCGGTCTTCGTCGCTCACATCTGAGGTCTGCCAGACTCACCACCCTCAGGGGTGGCTCTCGCGGAAAGGACTGCGCCATGTCGACCGACAGAACGAAAACTGCCGAAGATGCTCCCGCTCCCGAAGGCGATAATTTCGTCGAGACCGCCCTCAAGCTGAGTGGCAAGAGCGAGGAAGAGGCCCGCAAGACCGGAGCCATCGACCGTGCGGATGAGCAGGTCGAAGCTCTCTTCGCCGAGAAATACCGCACGGAAGGCAGCCCCTGCCACAAAGCGATCTGGGGCGACGCATTTCCGACCGAGCTGTTTGTGCCGAACGAAACGCCGACGCCGCCCGCCTGCGATCAGGTCATGGAAAAGTCGATCGACGTTCTGAAGAAGCACACTCAGGCCGGAACGCACTACGACGAAAACGGCAAGATGTCTCCGCAGTTGCTCAGCGATCTGGCTGAGGCCGGCTACTGGGGACTGCTCGTGCCGAAGGAATTCGGTGGCAGCGGAGCGCCCTTCATGGCGTTTGCCCGGTTCCTCACCCGAGTTGCCACGTGGAACCCGACCGTCGCCGGCACGGCGTCCGTTCACGGCTGCATCGGAGCCGTCGATCCGCTGCTCGCGTTCGGCAATGACGAGCAGAAGTCGCGTTTCCTGCCAGTCCTCGCGAGTGGCAAACGACTTTCAGGATTTGCACTCACCGAACCAGGAGCTGGCTCCGACCTGACCGCTCTCAAAACGACGGCGACGCTCGACGGCGATGACTACGTCGTCAATGGCGAGAAACTTTTTATTACCAACGCGATCCCCGGCCGCACAATCGCCATCGTCTGTCACATCAAGGGCAAGCCGGCGGTGCTGATCGCGGATCTTCCCGAGACGGAGACGGAAGAATTCAAAATCGCCCCGTACGGCATTTACGCGTTGTCTCACTCGTGGAACAACGGGCTCATCTTTAAAAACTTCCGAGTGCCTGCGAAGAACTGCCTCATTCCGGGTGCGGGGGACGGGCTGACGATCGCGTATCACGGGCTCAACCGCGGCCGGGTCGCTCTGTGTGCGACGGCGTCCGGCACGATGCGGGTCATGCTGCAGAACATGATTCCGTGGGCGAAGTTCCGCCGGACGTACGGAGCGACGATTGACACGCGGGAACTGGTGCGGCGCCGAATCGGTCGGATGGCCGGCCTCATCGTCGCCTGCGACGCGATGACCGACTGGTGCGCGTGGCTGCTCGACGAAGGTTTCCGAGGCGAAATGGAGTGCATCATCGCAAAAATCTTCGGCAGCGAGGCGCTCAAAGAAGCGAGCATCGAGCTGTTCATGAAGACGCACGGCGGCCGCTCGTTCCTCGAAGGCCACCTCTTCGGAGACAACGTGCATGACTGCCTGGCACCGTGTATCTACGAGGGTGAAGGCGAGATGCTCGGCATGGCGTTCTTCAAGTCGCTCGTGAAAATTCACGGCACGAAATACTTTGAGCCGATCGGCAAGGCGCTCGCCAAAGCCGGCATCAAAACGCCGAACCCGTTCAATCCGGCTCACGCGATGGCACTCGCCGGACCGTCGATGCCGTACTTCGGCTGGAAGCTGAAGCAGATGATCGGCGGAGCTCAGAAGGCCAATTTGAAGATCGCCGATCCGAAGCTCGCTTCCCACGCGCAGTACGCCGCGAACAAGCTGCAACGAAGCCGGCTCGACGTCGACGGCCTCATGTTCAAGTACAAGCTGACTCTCGCCGATCGCCAGTGTGCGATGGCCGAACTCTCGCAAAGACTCCAGGACCTCATCGTGATCCTCGTCACGGCAACGTACGCCGCGCGGCAGGATGACGAACTGATCCGAGCCTCCGCCGACATCGTCTGCCAGGACCTCCGCCGCAAGCTCACCGGAGCACGGCCCAGCGGCAAGTACTTCAAAGACGCGACACAGCTCGGCAAGAAAATCGCCGAAGGCGGCTTCTCAATCCTCGACGGGATTGAAGAACTTGAGGTCATGCAGAAATACGAGGCTTAACCAGCGAATCGAAGAAGACTGATCAGCCGGGTCCGCATCGAGCGGAACTCGGGGGCAAGATCGACTGCCGGAGCAACCGCGGGTTGCTCCGGCAGTTTGCTTTTGGCAAGTCTTTTTTGCGCTGTCGGCAGCGCAAAGGCGCGAAGGCGCAAAGGGCCGCAAAGAGAAGTGAGAGAACGATCATTGCATTTCTTTGCGAACCTTCGCGACTCTGCGTCTTTGCGCTGAGGACCGCGCACCGGACTCCGGTTTGAGACAAAGCAACAAAAGCCGATACAATGCCGGGCCGCTGACATCCCTCGAGGTTCCCCTCATCTGAGGCCTTCATGAGTCCCCGCCGCGTCCTGTTTTCCGTCTGGCTTGCTGCGGTTCTCGCCGTGATTTCCGTTGTTCAGATCCGCGGTGAGGAAATCAACTTCGGACAGAACAAGGTCACACTGCCTCCGCTTTATGTCTCGCCTGATCCCATTGAGCTGAACTCGGCCAACCGACGGCAGCAGATCACCGTGACCGCGACGAAAGACGGGCGGGAATTCGATGTCACTCGTGAGGCGACGATCGAGCTGACTTCAGGCGACATTGTGACTCTTTCTGACAGCATTCTGACTGCGAAGCAGGACGGCAGAACGGAACTCCTCGTCACGCACGGAAAGTTGACCGTTCGCGTCCCGGTCGTCGCGAAGGGAGCCTCAACGTTTCCGCCGGTCCACTTTGTGAACGATGTCGTGCCGCTGTTTTCCAAGCTCGGCTGTAACAGTGGCGGGTGCCACGGCAAGGCCTCCGGGCAGAACGGATTCAAGTTGTCCGTGTTCGGCTTCGATCCGAAAGCCGATCACGCGTCGCTGTCTCGCGAGTCGCGCGGGCGGCGAGTCTTCACGGGCGATCCGGAACGCAGCCTGCTGATTCTCAAGGCGATTGGCGCGAGTGCTCACGGCGGGGGACGTCGTTGCGAGCCAGGCTCGCCGGATCACGAACTGCTTTCCCACTGGATTCGCCAGGGGATGCCCTGGGGAGATGACGCCGCCCCAACAGTCCAGTCGGTTCGCGTTTTTCCGAGCGACCGAGTGCTCGACAAGTCCGCCGATCAGCAGTTGCTCGTCACGGCGGTTTACTCGGACGGCTCGACGCGGGACGTGACCGACGCGGCTTCTTACAGCACGAACTCACCGGTCATTGCCGACGTCGATCCCGGCGGCCTCGTCCACACCGGCGTCGTTCCGGGCCCGGCGGCGATCACGGTGAACTACATGGGGCAGGTCGCAGCCGCGAAAATCATCGTTCCACAGAGTGTGTCCGGAGAATTTCCTGCGGCTCCAGAAGGCAACCCGATCGATGGCCTCGTGTGGAGCGATCTGAATAAGCTCGGCATTCTTCCGTCCGAGTTGTGTGACGACTCCACGTTTATTCGTCGCACGAGTCTGCGGGTTCTCGGCCGGTTGCCAACTCCGGACGAAGCGCGAGCGTTCCTCGCTGACGACAGGCCGGACAAGCGAAGCCGCACGATCGACGCATTTCTTGAACGCGATGAGTTTGCTGACTGCCAGGCACTCCGCTGGGCCGACATTCTGCTCGTCGATCGTGACTTGCTCGGCGAGCGAGGTGCGTACGAATTTCACCACTGGCTGCGGAAACAGATGGCCGAAAACCGGCCGTACGACGAGTGGGTCCGCGAGCTGCTCACCGCGACGGGCGTCTCCGGCAAATACGGACCGGTCAATTTTTACCGGGCGCTGCGGACGTCCGACGAACTCACGCGAGGCGTCAGCCAGGCGTTTCTCGGCGTGCGAATGGACTGCGCCCAGTGCCACCACCACCCGTTTGAAAAGTGGGGCCAGGAAGATTTTTATGGGATGGCCGGTTTCTTCAACGGCCTCGAACGGAAGAAGCTGTCCGACTCGCGCGAGCTGATTTACCACGCCGGTTATCGACCAACGAAGATGCCGCTGACGGAAGTCCTCGTCGAAACACGGCCGCCCGGCGGAAAGCCGATCGACACAACCGCCGCCGACCCGCGAGTCCAGCTCGCTGAGTGGATGACCTCAAAAGAGAACCCGATGTTTGCCCGACTGGTTGCGAACCGGTTGTGGAAACAGTTTCTTGGTCGAGGTCTTGTCGAGCCGGTCGACGATCTCCGCTCGACCAATCCCGCCTCGAATGAACCGCTCCTGAAGTACCTCACGCAGCAGGTCGCCAGGCACGACTTCAATCTGAAATCGGTCGCGCGGGAGATCCTGAACTCGCAGACCTGTCAGCTCTCCAGCCGGTCCAACGAATCGAACAAACGCGACGAGCAGAATTTCTCGCACTATCTGGAGGAGCGGTTGCCGGCCGAGGCTCTGCTGGATGCGATCTGCGATGTCACCGCCGTTCCGGAGAACTTTCCCGGCATGCCGAAGGGCACGCGGGCGGTTCACGTCTGGGACAATCGCTTTCCGTCGTATTTCCTCGACACGTTTGGCAGATCGCAGCGGCAGTCGCCATGCGAATGCGGCAAGTCCGGCGCTCCGACAATGTCGCAGGCGCTGCACCTGATGAACGCTCCGGAGATTTCTGCGAAGCTCACTTCCGATCAAGGCCGCGCTGCCCGGCTGTCCAATTGCGGCAAAACTCCGCACGAGATTCTCGAAGAGTTTTCGCTTGCCGCGTGGAGCCGGTTGCCGAATGATCGGGAACGGAAAGCGGCTGCGAAAATCTTTTCGCAAAGTGACCAGCGGCAGGCGTCCGAGGATCTGCTGTGGGCAATCCTGAATTCATACGACTTTCTGTTTATTCGGTAGGCCAGGCTCCGCCTGACGGAGTCGCATTGGCTCCAGAATTTTGAAATTGAAAACACGACTTCGTCAGGCAGAGCCTGACCCACGGAGAGATGTTATGAATCTGTCTCGACGCGAGATGCTGAAACTGGGCTCGATCGCCGGGCTGAGCATGGCGGAGATTCTGCACCTTCAGCAGGTCGCTCCGGCGAAGGACCAGAAATCGCGGGAAGACATCAACTGCATCTTCCTTTTTATCGTTGGAGGAATGCCTCACCAGGACATGTGGGATTTGAAACCGGATGCTCCGCAGGGCATTCGAGGCGACTTCAATCCGATCAGCACGCCGGTGCCTGGCATTCAGCTGGGTGACGTCATTCCCAGGACTGCTCAGGTCGCCGACAAGTTTGCGATCCTGCGAAGCCTCACGCATCCAGACTCGGACCACGGCCGCGGCTTCCACACGATGATGACGGGCAAATCGCCAGGAGCCGGTGATTTCAACGGCAACAACAAGAACAACAACGATCACCCCTGCGTCGGGTCGATGGTCGCGAAGCTTGGCAAGCCGGGAGCCCTGCCGCCGTACATTTCGCTGCCGAATTTCCTGAACAGCGGCGGTCCGTCGTTTCTCGGCCCGAGCTACGGACCGTTCACGATCGAGGCCGACCCGGCCGCGCCTGAGTTCGCCGTACGAGACATCACGCTGCCGACTTCGGTGACCGACATTCGAAACCGTCGTCGTCAGGACGCGCTGAAGGCGTTCAACCAGTTCGAGGCCGGAGCCGAACGGGCGGGCCGCCAGGTCCAGGCCCTCGACCAGTTCTACCAGAAGGCCGTCAGCCTGATGACTTCGCAAAAGGCGAAAGAAGCCTTCGACATGACGCGCGAGCCCGAAGCGATGCGCGAAAAATACGGCATGTCCAGCATCGGTCAGTGCTGCCTGCTGGCTCGGCGAATGGTCGAGGCGGGTTGCCGGTTCGTCAGCGTCGAGAACGGTCACTGGGACACGCATCGCAAAAACACGTACAGCCTGCGCGAGCTGCTTTGCCCGTCCTTCGATCAGGCCGTGCCCGCGCTGCTGAATGATCTGACCGAGCGAGGTATGCTCGAAAAAACACTCGTCGTCATCACCACCGAATTCGGCCGCACCCCGCGCATCAATGACCTCGCAGGCCGAGACCACTGGCCGAACGCGTTTTCGATCGTGATGGCCGGAGCCGGAGTCAAAGGCGGCCAGGTCATCGGAGCGACCGACAAGATCGCCGGCGAAGTCGCCGACCGCCCGATCACCGCTCCCGACATGACAGCAACGATCCTCTACGCACTGGGCATCGACCACGAACAAGTTCTGCACACACCGCTCGGCCGCCCCGTGCCGCTCGCCGACGAGGGGCGTCCAGTTTACGAGCTGTTCGGGTAGCCGTTTGTAGTACCGGCTTCAGGCGGAGCCATTTCTGATTTTGATTCGATTTCGAAACACAGAGGCACAGAGGTCACTGAGACGGCGGTCACTGAGACGGCGGTCACTGAGACGGCGGTCACTGAGACGGCGGTCACTGAGACGGCCGCAGCCAACTCTGTGTTCTCTGTGCCTCTGTGTTTCCATTTGAGAAAGGGATGCCTGCCGTGCGATATCTTTTCCTCAGCATCCTCTTGCTATTCTCCGCCTTCTTCGCGGAGTCCGTTCAGGCTCAGCCGAAGCCAGGCTACTCGCCGTCGAGCACTCACATTTTCCCGGCTGGAGCCCGTCGCGGGACGGTGGTCAAAGTTCGCGTCGGGGCCGAGTGCATTCCTCCCGGCACGGACTTCATCATGCGCGGCGAGGGGATTTCCAAAGGCGGCAAGCTGACGGAAGAGCTTCGCCTTGAAGGTGAGAAATCTCCGAAACGAATTCCAACGATCACGCCGATCACCTACCCGCGCGAGTGGGCTTCCGAGCTGACCGTCGACAAGGACGCACCGCTCGGGCCGGCGTACTGGCACGTGAACTGTGCCCAGGGCGGCACGGGCTCGCGGCCGTTTCTGATCGGCGACCTGCCGGAATTCATCGAGACCGAATCGAACTCGACATTCGCCAAGGCCGAGAAAATCCAACTGCCCGTCACGGTGAACGGCCAGATTCATGGCGAGCGGGATGTCGATTATTTTCGCTTCACCGCTGAGGCCGGGCAGATTGTCTCGTGCGAGGTCGTCGCTGGGCGAATCGGGTCGCGACTGGATCCGGTCATCGAGCTGCTCGATGCGCGAGGAAAAAAAGTGGAGGCCGAGCTGGCTCACATTGGCAGCGATCCGGTTCTCGTCTTCTGGTCGGAATCAACGGCCGAGTATGTACTGCGAATTTCCAGCGTGACGTTCGCCGGCGACCCGGCACACGTTTATCGAATCAACGTTCGTCCCGATCCGTTTCCGCGGCTCGTTCTGCCGGGCGGAGTGCCGCGAGGCAAAGTCAGCTCGGGAGATTTGAGCGTTCATTTCCTTGCGGGCGACCGGAAAAGCATGATGGAGAAGCTCAGTCTGGCGCTCCCGGACCGGGCAAAACACGAAGATCGCTGGACGGCGTTCGATCCATTCGTCGGCCCGCTCACGCTGAGCATCGATGACCACCCGCCGATGGTTGAACAGGAACCCAACGACGACGCGGCCAGCCCGCAGGCCGTGCAGACTCCGACTGTTCTGTACGGTCAGTTCAGCTCGGCGACGGACAAAGACGGTTTTCGTTTCGCCGCAAAAAAGGGCGAGGCACTTCGGATCGAAGCCTCCGCCTGGCCGCCGGGGACTCCGTCACTGCCGGTTCTTTCAGTCGAAACACTCGATGAAAAATCGCGGAAAGAATCTCAGTCTGTTTCTGCTGAAGACGGTGTCGCCCGGATCGTCTGGTCGGCGAAGAGCGACGACGACTTGCTCATCAGCCTGAAAGATCTGCGACACGGTGGTCGTGGCGGCAAGGAGTTCGGCTGGCGACTTCTGATCGCTCCGGACAGGCCGGACTTCGCACTCGAAGCGGCTACGGATTCGCTCATCGTCGCACAGGGAACATCTTCGACGATCGAAGTCCGGGCGAGACGGCACGGCAGTCTGGTCGAGCCGATTGACCTGACGTTCGAAGGGCTTCCCGAAGGAGTCACGGTTGAGTCTGCTCAGATTCCAAACGGCAAGACGTCGGCGAAGGTCAAGTTCACCGCAACCGATGACGCCTCCTCAGCGAGCTTCCCGCTGCGAGTCGTCGGCAAAGCAAAGTCTGGTGAGGAGACTCTCGAACGTGCCGCGAAGTTCCGTCATCTGGGAGTCGACAGCGAGCGCGTGTCAATCGGCTCGCCCACCACCGAGACGCTCAACCTGTCTGTGCAGCACAAGCCGCTGTTCCGGCTGTCCTGCCCCGAGGCCTACCTCTACGCGCATCGCGGTTCGGTCTTCCCGTACCCGATGGAAGTTGAGCGGCTGAACGGGTACGCCGGCCCGGTTCAAATTCAGCAGGGCGACCGCCAGAACCGCGACATGGACGGCGTCGAGATGCTCGACACGACGGTCCTTCCCGACCAGAAAGACTTCGTCCTGCCGATCTACCTGCCCGAAACGATGGCAATCAACGTGCAGTCGCAATCGCAGCTTTACTCCCAGGCATGGGCCACGTTCAAGGACTCGCGCGGCCAGGACCAGGCAGTGCTCGTGCTTTCGGAAAAACGAAACATGCTTCGGTCGATGCCGCCCGTCGTGAAGCTGAAGTCCGTCGACGAGGCTGTTCTCGCCAAGCCCGGTCAGACGATTTCCTGCCGGCTTCGTCTTCAACGAACGTCCAACTTTTCAGGCCCGATGAAAGTCGAACTGGTCAGCCATTCGCCTGAGTCCGGCATCGGGATGCAGCCTGCCGAGTTTGCAGCCGGTACTGACGAGCTCGCGGTAGAAATTGCTGTGACACGGACGCCCTCAGCAAAGCCAGTCTCGCTGGTGTTTCGAGCGACCGGCCAGTTGAACGATCGGCAGATCATCTCTGAATCGCGGGTTGCACTGCAGATTCAACTACCTCAACAGCCGTGATCGCTTCAGCCGGGGCTTTTTCTGTCTGGACGGCCGCGCTATGCGGTACATCTTCAGACCTGAATCCGACTCGTCCTCACCCCGCTATGCTTTTTCTGTCTCCGCGTCCGGTGCGTTTTCTTTGTTCGGTTTTGTGTCGAAGGCGACGTCGTCTTCCTTGAAGTTGATCTCGACCACCGTCGTGACGCCGAATCTTTTACGGCTGTACCCCTTGCGAAAGTGAACCCGCCAGACGAGCGATTCGTCGCCGCCGAACAATCCGTCGACTCCGGAGTCGGTTGTCGGAACGAAAAGTTCGGTGCTCTCTCCGGGTGGGAGTTCCTCGTCGATATTCAACCCCACGATGTTCCAGTCGCCGCTCAGATTGTGGTCGTAGACGAGAAGGCGGCTGCCGTCTTTTTTCTTCTCCGAGCTGCGACAGACAAACGTGTTGGCTCGCTCGTTGTCGATGTCGCTGCTGTCGCGTTCGAACAGGAGGCTGCGAAGCGGCGCAATTGACTGGTCCTCAGAGACGTTTTCAAATTTCAACCACAGCTTGAGGACACCGGCAACAGGTTCGCGAGTTGCGGTGGATGCTGGATCGTAATGTTTGAATTCGAGCGGACCTCGCGAAACACGCAGTGGTGTGACAAGGAGATTTCCAAAACGCCGCTCTTCGCCAAGGGTCAGCGAATGGCCGATCGGCATTGGTGCGTCTTCCGGAACCAGGCGGTATCCAATCTCGCCGGTGCGGTCCTTGACGGGTTCCATGTCCGGCAGGCTCTCGAGGCCGTTCGCGGCTGGGTTGAGCACCTTCATCAGTAACCAGATGGCAGCCAGCGTCATGGCACTGGCATAGCTGGCAACGATCAGGAACGTTTTGCGAGGAATGGTTCCGGAGGCCGTTTTCTTTGAGGAAGTGAACGTCGACAGGGAATCCATCGCTGCCGGGCCAGTGAACTGAGCGGGAGCCGGCGCGAGTTCCGCCGGCGCTGGGACTGCTTCGCGAGCTGGTTCCGTTTGAAGTGGTACCCCCTCGCTCTGTGTTGGCGAGTCGCCCTGGAAGATTGTCGATTCGACTCCAGCCGCCGCGGGTCCCGGGGCCGTCATGGGAACCTCGATCGAAGTGGCTGCTGTCGGGTCAAACGCCGGTCCGTTTGCGGCGGGCAGCTGCGCGGCAGGTTCCGTTGGAGGGGGACCTGCGGCTTTCAGCAGGGGGGCCGTCGGGTCGAACCCGGGAATGCCACCGGCCTCGAAAGCTGCCGGTTCGAAGGCGGGAAATGGCATCTCAGTTTTCGCCGTGGGTTGGGCAGCCGCTTCTGGTGCGGCAGCCGGGATGTCTGACGCGGGAGCAGATTCTGTGACCGGTTGAGACGCCGGCGTCTCAGTGGCGTTCGGGTCTGCGATGTCGAGATGCACGCCACAATGAGGGCACGCGACGACCATTCCGCCCTGATCAACCCGCAAACGGCCACTGCACTGACCGCACGTCACTTCGAACGACATCGTTTCTGACTCCGAATAAGACCGTAGTCGCGAACTCCGTGCGACCGCAGTTGGAATGGATTTCCGACGCACCTCGCGAGTGCCGGATGCCTCTGCCTGGCAGTTTCACCGTGCGAGCCGACAAAGGTGATGGGCAATCGTCGATAGCGACGCCGCCCTCAACCAAGTTCGCAGGCAGCGCTGCCTGCCAGCTCTAGCCAGTTTATTCTGGCGCTCGTCTTCCCGTCCCGCAAGCAGACGGTCTCGCCTTGAAACGGGAAGACGCCGAGAACCAACTCGCCGAAAAAGCGACTTAGTTCGTCATGATTCGACTTCCCCGCTTCGGTTTCAGCGAGATTCTGGCCGTCGTTGAGAATGATGCCAGCGATCTTGAGACCGCGAGACCGGGCGGCTTCCATCGTCAGCAAAGTGTGATTGATCGTGCCCAGTCCGAGCCGCGCGACGATCACGAGCGGGAAGCCGATTGTCGCAGCCAGGTCCGCAACGGAGCATTCATCAGTGAGCGGACAGAGCAGGCCGCCGACTCCTTCAACGAGCAGCAGATCCGGCGCCGGTGATTCGGCCTCGTCCGCCCAGCGTGAGAGTCCGTCGAGTATCTTCTGCCAGGAAACCGAACGACCTTCCCGTCGCGCGGCCGCGGGCGGGGCAAGCGGTGCCTCAAACGTCTGCGGGCAGATCAGGCTTCGATCGGATATCGCTGCCGCTTCCGCCAGCGTCTCGACATCGTGCCAGAAAAGCTCGCCCGTCACGTGGCGTTCCGCACCGGAGCACGCAGGCTTGAAGACAGCCGGCCGCAACCCGTCAGATCGAAGCTGACGGGCGATTGCGGCGGTGCCCCATGTCTTGCCGACATCCGTATCTGTGCCGGTGATGAAAAGGCCTCTCATGAAGTCCGACCCGCGTTACTCGTCGTCGCGGACAGAAACCTGGAGAGCTCCCAGCATCGTGGTGAGCTTTTTCTCTTTGGCATTAATAAAGAGGACATTGTCGAGCACGATGGCTCGCGTCTCATGCCGGGCGTGCAGAATCAGTCGGCCGGACCGGAGAAGCATGTACTCAAAAACGTCGTTGATCTCTTTGTCGATGCGAAGATTCGGGGCAGGGTAGCGCTTCAGGTCGCTCATCATGCCGTGATGATGCAGCAGTTCGTTTGGACGGACTTCCCAGTAGTCAAACTGAACTGCAACCAGGATGGCAAGAAAAAACGCAAGCAGGACTCCCGCGAACAGGAAGTAGAAGTGTGCATTGGCGTAAGGCTGCAATGCGCCCAGGACCTTGCCGACCACAGGCAGAAAGTCCGGGTTGAATTTAAAGAACACGAATAGACCCATCAGGATCATGGCTACGAAGAAGAACAGTGTCAGCGATGTTGTCCGGGGGAAATCGAACGTCAGGACGACGAGGTTGATCGTCAGGATTCCCAGGAAGATCAGCGACATGACTTCAGCGCCACGCGACGGGTTGGCAACCTCTGCGTCTCCCATCCCGGCAAACGCCATGAAACATCCGGCAACGACTGCGGCAATGAATGTCGGATAAAGAAAGATCAGCTTCGGATACGCCACGAGGTAGATGTGTTTGACCGGGACCTCCTTGTGTGGAGCGGCCGCTTCGGTGGTCTCGGGAGGGCTCGGTGTGTTTTTGTCGGACATAGGGGCAGGTCTCAGGCTGGAGTTTTGGGACGGGTCGAACTTCAGAGGATTCCGGTCGAAGTGGCAACTGGCAATGTGGCAACTGGCCAGACCGGGCGGCCCGCAACGCTCAAAGATTCATCGGGATCTCAGTGGAGTCTGTTTCGAAAAGAATTCGCAAAGATTGAGGAGGACTAAACAGTCGTTTTTTCCGCCGGTTCGGAACGCTTCTTGAGAACGAACGGTGCCGCCGACTGTGAGTGGTCGTAGTTGTTGTACGCTCCAAAATCGTTGAACAGGAAACGCTTCACGATTCGGTAAGCCCAGCTCTTCTCTGGGATTTCCGCGTCCGGATTGAACTGCGACGTTCGGACTTCCATTTTCTGGAGCTCGGCCAAAGCGGTCTTTCTCGCGGTGACGTCGTCCGCTCCCTGC
This sequence comes from Planctomycetota bacterium, assembly GCA_027623235.1. Taxonomy (GTDB): domain Bacteria; phylum Planctomycetota; class Planctomycetia; order Planctomycetales; family Planctomycetaceae; genus JAQBVJ01. Next base: position 4,883 of record JAQBVJ010000036.1, on the reverse strand, counting down.
GCGACAACGAGTTCTTCCAGCAGGTCCGGCCGCTCAAGCACGATGCAGCCGCGCGTCGTCCGGGACGCGAGCTTCCGAAACTCAGTCAGGAACGGTGACGCGAATTTCTCTGGCAGCGTTTTCGAATCGTCGTGGATGTTGTCCGTGGCGAACTGAATGATCGGGCAGGGCTCGATGCCGCCCCACGGGTTGATGTGGTGCGAGATGCCGGTCGCCGCCGGGCAGAGCGCCTTGCCCTCGCCGTCGTAGTAGGCGTCGACAATGGCGATCGGTTTCTCAGCCCGCATTTCGACAACGAACTTTCGCACGCGGAACTGCTGTTCCGGAGTCAGGCAGAGGTCCGGGCACGCGTCGGGACCCATTGGCCGGTAAATGTGGAACCAGGTGTAGAGCACACCCATCTTGATGAGATTGTCGACCCACTTTTCCGTGACCAGGTCGTCGATGTTTGTCTGACAGACGCTCGTGCAGACGCCGGTGAAGACTTTGTTGTCCAGGCAGTTTTGAAGGCCCTGCATCGTCGCGCTCAGGACGCCGTCTTTGCCACGCCGCTCGTCGCTGATAATCTCGGTGCCCTCGACACTGATCAGCGGCGTGACGTTGCCGCATTTGCGGAGCCGCTTCGCGACCTCGTCGGTTATGAAGTGGCCATTGGTGAAGACTTGGAAGTAGCAGTCGGGGTGAGCTTCAAAAATCTCGAGCAGTTGCGGGTGCATGAACGGCTCGCCACCGACGATGCCGAAAAAGACGTTGCCCATCGCTCGCGATTCGCGGATCAGCTTCGACATCGCTTCGAGATCGATCTTCTCCTGCTTCGCCGCAACGTCGACCCAGCAGCCCTGGCAGCGCAGGTTGCAGCTGTTGATCACGGAGACGTACAGAAACGGCGGAAAATACTCGCCGCGTTTGAGACGCCGCTTGAATTTCAGAACAGACAGCGTTCCTTTGAAGCCCATGTTGTACAGGAACTTCCAGAGCAACCGTTTGTCTGTTTCAAGGAGAACGCGTTTGGCCATGCGGAGATACATCAGCGATCCGCCCGTCGTTTTTGCAGCGCCGCCGAAATCCGACGCCGCTGAGGGTGTTTTGAGAAGCGAACTTTCATTGTAGCCCGGCTGAGTGCGAATGAAACCGCCACGCGACGCAGTTGGCGGTCCACGCAACCGGACGATCGGACCGTGGGAATCCCGGCGGTGGATTTCTCAGGAACTTCTGAGGGGAACTTTGAGGATTTTGCGAATTGCATCGATTTGAGTTGCGGTCTGAGTTCTGCCCAACGTACAGTTGGCCGCTTGGAATCTCGCGACCCGATTTGGTCCTCGATCGTGCCTGCTCGAAGCTGCATCGCCGTTATTTCTCTTGCGGGTTACCTCCTCGCAACGAGCGCGGCTGCGCTGCACACGCACGAGCATTCGCACGGTCACGCGGCTGCGAATCCCGCATCTTCGGGAGCAGCCTGGGTGGAGGCTCACTCGTGCCCGTTTCATCACGGGTCGGGTGAGAGTCACTCCAGAAATCAGCCCGGACCACACTCTCACGGTGATTCCGAGGGGCCAGGATTGGTCCACGGAGGCTGTTTGCTGTGCGACTTCCAGGCGCTCGAAGTCGATTCCGTGGAACTCGTGCAACTTCAGGACTGCAGCGAGCCTGCCGCCGAATTCTGCCGAGCTGAGGTGCCTTCGGCGGCGACCGCTGCATCACACGCCTGGCGCGGACGAGCTCCGCCCGCCTGCTGATTCGACGCTCAATATTCGTTCCGGAAAATTGCTCCGGTGACTGATGCGTCAGACTGCTCCTTGAGCACGTGAAACGGGCACTCCTGCTCGTTTGGCGCAACGGGACGAACGCAACAGAACGGGCAGGAGTACCCGTCGTGCGGCGCACGTTGCTCGCGCATCGGCCGTTTTCCGGCTCCCGCCACGCCAGCTTCATTCTTCATTTTTGACGCGCACTGCTGCGCGATCCTCGTCGGCCAGAGATGGTGGGGCGAGCCGTTCACTCATATTCAAGCGCCGATCGGTGCATTTTTTCGAGGAGTTACTCATGACTGATTCGCAACCCCGTCGGGGTTTCACGCTGATCGAACTGCTGGTCGTCATCGCGATTATTGCGGTTCTGATTGCCCTCCTGCTGCCCGCCGTTCAACAGGCCCGTGAAGCGGCTCGCCGGTCAGAATGCAAAAACAACCTGAAGCAGATCGGCCTCGCACTGCACAACTATCATGAAATTGCCAGGACGTTTCCTCCCGGCTGGATTGGTGTCGACCGCGCGACAGGGAGTCAGGATTTTGAAGGCCACAACAGTTTCGGCTGGGCCGTGATGCTGCTTCCGCAGATCGATCAGGCTCCGCTTTACGGTCGGCTCGACACAACACGCAGTTTGATGGATCCGGGGAATCAGCCGCTACTATTAAGTGTCCTCCCGGGCTTCCGTTGCCCGAGCGACATCGGCCCTGAAGTCTGGGACGTGCCGGAAGAAGGCAATGCGGCCAATGTCCTCGCCACCGTCTCAAGTTCCAACTATGTCGGAAACTGGGGCACAAATGAACTCGACGATGCATGCACTCCCGGGCAGCCGTGTATCAGCGATGGCCTGTTTTATCTCAACAGTCGCATCCGATTTCGCGACATCACGGACGGGACAAGCCACACATTCATGGTTGGCGAACGGCGACACGATAAAGGACTCGGCTGGAACGCGACCTGGACGGGTGCGGTTCCCGGCGGTGAGGAATCACTCGCTCGAATTCTTGGAGTCGCCGACCACACGCCGAACCACAGGTCCGCTCACATGGAAGACTTTTCCAGTTGGCACACCGGAGGCATCCACATGCTGGTGGGAGATGGTCACGTCAGATTTATCAGCGAGAATATCGACGAACGCACCTTCAAGGCCCTGGCCACAGCGAATGGAGACGAACTCGTCGGTGCGTTTTGACGGGTCTGGCCGGATTGAAGGTTGAATCCCAGGATTGAAGGTTGAATCCACAGTGGCTGCGTCCGTTGCCTGAACACACCGTGTCGGCCAGCCACTCAAACAATTTGGTTACGGCTGTGCCGCATTGGTCCGCCCCTTTCGAGTTTCTCGATCTGCTATCGCATAAGTCAGAATGTGCCTGATGGATTGTCATCTGAGTGACGGCATGGCAAGGCGTTTCAGTTCCACTTTCAGAAAGTGAACCCCGTCTCCATTCATAAAGGCAGTACCGACGTGCGCGTCGTCGAGCTGGATCGTGCGGGCTGAGTAATAGCGTGCCGTGATCCTCGTCTCCGGAAGAAGTGTGACCGTCCGGTCCGCTTTCCAGGTCTGTCCATCGTCGAGCGAGAGGTTATACCTGAGCCCCTTGTTGTCGCTTCCGATTCCCCAGGTCACGAGGACGCGACCATCTTTGAGCGTCGTCAGAAAACGTCCCTCCGCATTGTCGCGTTTGTCCGGCACGGCTGGAAAATCGTCGACGTTGCCCCAGCTCTTTCCCTCGTCCGTTGAATGAAGAAGGACCGGCCCCATGGCGACCAGTGAGCCTTTGGCCGTTCGCGAAATCTGCTGAAACTCGTTCTGCTTTCCGTCCGGGCCGACCAGTGGGAAGACCGTCAGCTTTCCGCTTCGAGGATCGAACAGCTGCGGCGGACCGACACGCAGCGGCAGCAGCCACTGCCCCTCAGCCCAGGGAAGCACGTTGTGGCGGACCGCGCCCAGGTGCTTTTCGTCGACTGGGCCGATCAGTTGCTGCTCAGTCCAGGATTGTCCCTGATCTGAGCTCATCGAGTAGAGCAGTGCCCGTTCGTAGTAGCCGTCTTTGGCTTTGTCGTCGGCGATGAAATTCCAGGTGACGAGGATCCGATCGTCCGGAAGAGTATCGGCCGTGCCTGGATACACCTCAAACTTTTTGACCTCGCGAATGACGTCCGGCCGTCGGGCCGAAGTCGCAATCGGCTCGGGCTTCGTCCACGTCTCGCCGTCGTCGGTCGAGCGGGAGCACATCAGCACGTTCGCTCCTTTGTAGACGACAACCAGCGTTCCATTTTCCGTCCGGCAGATCGACGGGTGGATGTGCCCACCAATCCGCGCCGCAAGGATCGAGACCGGTTTCTCCTGAGCGGCAAGACCAGCGTGGAACAGGCTCAGGAAAACAGACACAACGGCGACGGCAGCTGATCGTGTCTGCGCAGCTCTTTGCAGGTTCATCGTCGCTCATCCCGATTTGCATTTCTTAACGACTTGGCTTCGTCACCGGATTTAGTTGTTTTGGATGCTTTTTTGTTTTCCCGAAGAGCTGGAGACTTTCGCTTCAGCTTGTCGGGCGTTGTTGGGCCAGAGTATTTCTCAATCGGGTCTTCTCCATTTCCGAAGACGACGACTCCGCGTTTCAAGCGATTCAACTCGCGTTTTCCCTGGCGAACCTGCTGGAACGACAGGAACAGTCTGGCGTCCGTCGCCTGAAATAATTCTTTCGCCGCAGCCAACCCGTCGTCGGATGACGCAAGCTCGGTGAGGAACTGAGCGTCTTTCATCGCAGTGGAAATGTCCGCGTCCGAGTCGATCTCCCGGCTGGAGTTGATTTCCGCCGCCTTGAGATCATTTTCGAAATTCTGCATCTGAGTGACGAGTTCCTCAAAGACGGCCGAAACAGCGCGGAATTGATTCTCACCTTCTGCCAGCGCGAGGTTTCGCTGTGTACGTTCAATCTGGGATTCGGTCTGAGAAATCCTGACACGGATTTGATTAACTTCCCGAATTGCCAGCAATTCCCGGACGGTCTGCCTCCTCGCGGAGATTGGGGCTCAGAGGGGAGTGAGGAGGGTTTGACTTGGACGATGGGGCTGGTGCGACTGGCTTTGAGCTGACTCTTCGGGTCGCGTGCCTCTTTGGGAAGCCGACTCCGA
>JAQBVJ010000035.1 GCA_027623235.1 Planctomycetota bacterium | reverse complement strand
GGTTGAGGAGTCTTTTCAATCACAGCGTCTCTGAGAATGCCGATTTAATTTCGCCGCCGTCCCTTAGCCTGCCGCCCCACCAGTGAGCCGCCGCCGCCAGGACTTCCGAACGCCAGCCCCTCGGGCCGACGATGAAACATCAGAAATCCCCGCTACCGATTGCGCTGCTGATCTTTGCAGTGTTAGCCGCCGCCTGGGATACATTGCCGGCTGGCGAGTTTGACCGAATCCGCTCTGAAGTCAGCGAGCCAGAACGCGCAAAGAAATCTCCCGATTCGCCGCCTCGAAAAAACGTCGATGACCGCGAGCGGGATAGCCACCCGCAGCACATCCATAATGGACATTACCGGGACGACAATGACGACGACGGCTTTCTCGGCAAGTTCTTTTTCGGTGCGTTGACATCGCCGTTCTGGGGACCGCATGTCGCACTCCGCGACGATTTTTCACTGCCTCAGTTTTTCCCTGAGCACCCGTACGAGAACTCCGACGGCAGCATGCTCGACAGCAAAGCTCCGAGCGGAGCTCACGATTCGTCCGTCGTCCTGCAGGGTCAGTACGGAGACAACTTCAACGGCATCCGCCATATCAACGGTCGAATTCTGATGGAGAATGCCTCACGAATCGGGATCGACACCGAGTTCAATTACCGCAACGAAGAAATCTCCACCGGCCACGACGAACTGTGGACCGGCGATTTCAACGTGACGTACCGGTTCGCTCAGAACGACCACTGGCAGTTTCGAACCGGGCTTGGATTGAACTGGCTGGCCGATCGAGGCACTTCGGACGCGGGCTTCAACTTCACTTACGGCACCGACTGGTTCCCGACCGACCCGTGGGTCGTTACCAGCGTGATCGACTGGGGCCGAATCGGCGACGCCTCGCTGTTCCACGGCCGCGCGACCGTCGGCCTGACGCACAACGGCTGGGGAGTCTTCACCGGCTACGACTACTTCGAAATCGGCGACGTCGATATCCAGAGCTGGATCAACGGCGTCGAGCTACGGTTCTGAGCCTCTGTCAATCTGCCAGGTTTCCAGATTGAACCAACCCCGCTGGAGCCGCGACCGCTTTCCCGGCGCCGCCGATTCTCGACTGGACAAGCATGTTGCCGTGCGTCGAGCCGCGCCAGTCGACTCCGGTTTTCATCAACTTGTCCTCGCGCTGATCGATGATCGAACAGGATGAAACCAGCGTGTCCTCGCAATCGTCGATGAGGAGGCCGGTCGGGGTTCCGTCGAGGACCTGACAGCCGGTCATGTTGACTCGTTTGCAACGGACAATTTCCACGAGTGCGCCTCGTTGAATCGGCTCGGCACTGTCGACCGTGTGCTGTCCCGCCTGGGCGTCCTGAATCAGAAACCCGTTCAGGTTGATGTTGTCGGAATCGGAAATGCGGATGCCGGTCGCGAGTTCCTTGTCTTTGTAGTCCGGGTTGTGGCCGAACGTGTTTTCTCCCAGCACGACGTTTCGCGAGCCCTCAATCAAAACGTTTCGATGATGGCCGCTGTAAATATAGTTGCCGGAAATCGTGACGCCGCGAACGCTGGTCAGGTGCACGTTGATTCTCTGGCTGCCGATCAGGTTGCCGGAAATCGTCCACATGCCCGCGCGGTGAGTTCCCTCGGGACCGGAGCCGATCATGCGGATGTTGGCTCCGTTGGGACTGTTCTGAGCCTGAATCGTGTTGCTGGAAATCGTGCCTTCCCGGACGGTTCCATTCACGACGTCGATGTAGATTTCCGCCGTCGGCAGGTCATCGTCGTCGGGAAACTTCTCGCGGTGAACGCGGTTCGTGTTGTACTCGATGTCGTTTCCGGTGATCTGCAGATTGCGGATCTCGCTGTCCTCGATGCGGATTCCACCGCGGCGGCAGTAGCTGATGTGAGAGTCGGCGATGATCGTCTGGTGAAGGTTGACTCGGTCGAGGTGAATGCCGACTCCGGTGTTGTGGTAAAAGTGGCAGCCGTCGACGATGAGATTTCTCGCCCGGTCCGTCACGTGGACCGCCGTCCGAACCTGCCGGATCAGTACGCGGGTCAGCGTCGGCTGCATGACGCCGACGATGCGGATTCCGTCGGCCTCGAAGTGCTGGCCTTCGATTTCGATTCCGTCGATCGTCGGCATCCGCTCGTGCTGCCACTCTTCCGGTCGGAAGCCACCTGGGTCGGCCGAGCTGGCATGCGAGCCTTTCAGAAAGATCGCCGGCCCGGGACCGTGCATGACGATCTTTGCGACCCCGCCGCGACCGACGAGCGACGTTCGGCTCTCTTTCGACAGATCGACGAGGATCGTCTTTGAAATGCGGTAGTTGCCGCGCGGAAACTCGACAATGCCCTCGCCGTCAGAGACCGCGTGTTGAATCGCCTCGGTGTCGTCGGCTTCGCCGTCGCCGACGGCTCCGAAATCTCGAACGTTGCTCATCCGGTTGCTCCTGTCTGAGTTGGCAGGACGGCAACGTAGACGGGTCAGAGGTGAGGGGCAAGCGGCGAGTACACGTGCGGAAATCGTCGCCCGGAACGCGAGCCTTCAGGGCTCGCGCTGCGGGCGACAGATGAACCGCGAATTCCGGCCTACAGCCGAGCCAGTCCGCTGCCGGTGTCCTTCGGATCGGTCAGTCTCTTCGCCCGGCTTCGCACCTCTTTATAGAGGTCGACTCCGGTCAGTCCGGTTTCTTCGGCGACCAGCGCGAGAATTCCTGCCACGTGAGGCGTCGCCTGGCTTGTTCCATCGAGGAAGCCGTGCCGGCCACCGGGTGTGCTGGAGAAAACGCCGACGCCAGGGCCGGCCAGGTTGATCTCTCCGCCGTCCATGTGGACCGCCCGGTTCGAAAAGCTCGCGACGTCGAGGTTCGAATCGACGGCCGCCACCGAAAGAATCGCCGGGCAGTTGGCCGGTCGAGACACCGGCGCCGTGCTGTGTGGCCTCCGGCTGTCGTTACCTGCGGCCGCCACGATGACGCAGCCTCCCCGCAGTGCTTTTCGTCCCGCATTGTCGTACATCTGAGGGTAGCTGCTGCCAGTCGGACGCCCGCCCAGCGACATCGAAATCACGTGGCAGCGTTGCCTCAAAGCCCAGTCGATTCCCGCCAGAATCCAGCCGTCTGCACCGGAGGCTCCGCCTCCGGTCTGAGCGAGGACTTTCCCGGAAAAGATCTCCGCCTCATGAGCGACCCCGTAACCCCTCACACCGGTCCGCGGATCACGCGGCCCGCAGGCCGTGCCGATGCAGTGCGTCCCGTGGCCGTTCAGATCTCCCGCCGACCGATCCGACTGCGACGGATCCGAAATGAATGCGGCCGTTGTGATCGAGCGGCCGCGGAAGTCTGGATGATTTGCGTCGAAGCCGCTGTCCAGGATCGCAACGCGAATGCCTCGCCCCGAAAAGCTTGAGCCGGCAACGTTCGTCGCCTTGAGGCCCCACGTCGAGGAAGCATCATCACGAAACCCGAACGAGGCTCCCGCCCGGGCCGGTGCCAGCAGATCGGCCGTGGTCACGGACGCAGATTCCATCGACGCTTCTGCGCCGGAACCCAGCAGTGAACCGGCAAGCGAGTTCACGGCGTCGCGATAACCTCGCAGATAGTCCGCTCTGAAATCGGCGGGCTGCCCCAGCGGGTAACACCAGTACTCGGGCTCGCTGACAACTCCGCTGGCCGCGGCCCCGGCCGCTCCGACCGGCATGGCCGCCGACTGATCGGGGTCGAGGTTGGCAATGATGATCCCCAATTCGTCCAGCACGAGCATCTCGCAGTCGTGAGCCTGCTCGACCAGTCCCTGCATGTCGTCCGTGCCAAACGACGACGCGCGAATCGGCTCGCTCGAGACGCCGGCCCGTTTACGAACTTCCTTGATGGCATTCTTCATGGCCGATTCGCCTTCGCCCAGGACGGTGACGATCATTCGCCCCGTCGCCTGGGGAGCGTCCGCACCGCCGCCGCCGCCGTGAGAAATGTCGCCGTCCAGCCCCGCCGCCGAGACAGGATCCAATTTGGGTTTCGCGGCACTGCTCCTGCGCCCTGAGTTCCTGCGTCCTGAACTTTTCTTCTTCGCCATCAGAATTTCCTCCTCGAATTCGCCGCTGAGTTCCAGCGTGCTGGAACGACGGCCGGGTGACAGACCGGCTTCTACGTTCTACCGTACCGTGGGCACTGGCAATTCTTCCATCAGAACACACACATCCAGAGAACTCAATTCCGACCGTCGCCAATAGAGCAATGTCAAAACGAGGCTGACCGCGCGCGTGTCCTGCCTCCCAAATCGGAGTAGACTCGCCGCGTAAACTGGAGAATCAATGCCTCACCTGAACCCACCATCTGACCGCGAAGTCGTCGTCACGATCGGAGACAGCGCCGACGTGGCGCTGGCCGCAAAGTCACTCTCGGCTGCCGGGTTCGAAGTGGAGTCGATTCTCGAAATGATCGGCACCGTGACCGGCCGCTGGTCCGGCACGCTCGACGAGCTGCGACAGATTCCGGGCGTCGCGTCCGCCGAGGATTCCGGCTGGATGTCCGCTCAACAGCCGCCTCGATCAGAGGGCGACATCGACGCATTCGATTCTCTGTAAACGTCCCGTCGCCTGAAGTGAGCCGCCCGGCAAGAAAGGCGGACCCTTGTAGCGGAGCGGCGCGAGCCGAATGGAATCCTGACAGACGCCCTCTCGCTCGCACTTCGGGCTACAATCGGCCCGTCGCGAAACTCGTAGCAAGCTGGCTCTGATGACTGACTCCCTCGACACACCCCTCGAAAGCTCCCCTGCCCTCGCGGGAGAACGCGTCACGTTTACCGGGACACTGGCGTCGATGACGCACAGTCAGGCGGGAACACTTGTGGCCGAACACGGCGGCGAGGCGACGTCGCATGTCAGCCGGCAGACGACGCTGCTGGTCATCGGCGAGGAAGGCTGGCCGCTTGAAGAGGACGGGCAACCGTCGGTCAAGCTCCTCCAGGCGCGAGAGCAAATGGAAGCGGGACAGCCATTACGGCTTCTGCGCGAGTCGGAATTTCTCAAACTGCTCGGTCTCGAAGAAACGGACAACCGCCAGGAACTGCACACGCCGGCGATGCTGCAGCAGTCACTGGGCGTTCGAGTCGGCGTCGTCCGGCGCTGGGCACGGCTCGGCATCATCAAACCGGTCCGGCGAGTCTTCCGCCTGCCGTATTTCGACGTCCAGGAAGTCACCGGAGTCCGCCGGCTTCAGGAGCTGCTTGAAGCCGGAGTGACTCGAAGCCGCATCGAAGAAAGCTTCGCCGATCTGCAGCACGTTCTCCCGTCGTTCGATCGACCGCTGCTTCAACTGGAGCTGCTCGCAAGAGACTCGCGCGTCGTCTTCCGGGACGACGCCGGTCTGCTCGACCCGAGTTCCGGCCAGCGTGTTTTTGACTTTGAGATTTCCTCGCAGGCTTCGTTCCCTACTCGCGCCAAGGAAGAAGGTGGCCTCAGCGCGGACACCGGGACGCCGCAACCAGCTTCTGAGGCTCCGTCCCCGCTCACCGACGAAAACGCCGTTCAGCAATCCTGGACGGCCGAAGCCTGGTTCGACCACGGCTGCCGCCTCCTCGAAGCCGACCGTCCCGCGGAAGCGGTCGAGGCGTTTCGACTTTCGCTCATGGACGCGCCGGGTGATCCGGAAACGCAGTTCCACCTGGCCGACGCGCTCGTTCGAACCGGCAGCCTGGCGGCCGCCCTCGAGCGATACCACATGGCCGTTGAGCTCGACCACGACTACATCGAAGCGTGGACTCAACTCGGCTGCGTGCGTTCGCAGCTCGGCGATCGACAGGGAGCCCTCGACGCGTTCGACATCGCCCTCGCCTTGCACCCCGAGTATCCCGACGCGCTGTACTTCAAGGCGACAGCTCTCACCGAGGACAACCGACACGACGAAGCGGCCAGGCTCTGGCGAGCCTACCTGCGTCGCAACAGCCACGGCCCCTGGGCGGATGCGGCCCGCGAGCAGCTTGGCGAATCGTAGGGGCCGATGATTCCCGGTCTTGTCGATGTCGCGTCGCGCCGCAAGAATCGCCTTATGACAGACCCACTGGATGAACTTCGTTTGAGGCTCACTTCGCTGACGCGGGACCTCATTCTGATTCCGAGTACCGACTCGCGGCCGGCCGAACGCAAGCGCTGTTTCGAGTTTATCCGCAATCACCTGGACCAGCTGGAGCGGATTCAGCTGCGTGAGTTTCAGTCGAACGGCTACGACTCGCTGGTCGTTTTTCCGCAAAGCACCGAGACGCCGGAAATCCTGCTGTGCGGGCACCTCGACGTTGTCGAGCATCCCGAACCGGACGCGTACCACTCGAAGCTGGTCGACGGCCGGATTGTCGGACCCGGTGCGGGCGACATGAAAGGACAGCTGGCAATCATGATGGAGCTGTTTCGGTCGCTCCACAGTCGCTACCCGGATGCGTCGCTCGGCCTGGCCATTACGTCGGACGAGGAACGTGGCGGGGCGGACGGCGTCCGGTTTCTGTTTGACGAAGTCGGTCTGCGTTGCGGCCTGGCGATCATCCCGGACGGCGGCTCGCTGAACGAAGTCACGATTGAGGAGAAAGGCGTTCTGCACTTGTCGATCCGGTGTCACGGGCACGCCGCTCACGCCGCGCGACCGTGGCTGGGCGACAACGCTCTGCAGAAGCTGATGGGACATCTGGAAGACCTCGCGCGGCACTTTTGCAAGTACGCGCCGAACCTGGAGGAGCTTGCCGAACAACACTGGGTGCCAACGTGCTCACTGACGGTCGTCCGAACTCCGAATCAGTCGGCCAACCGGATTCCGGCTGAAGCAGGAGCGGTCGTCGATATCCGCTTCCCGCCGACGCACACCGTGGCGGGAATGCTCAATGAAGTGGCCGAGGTCCTCGGGCCGGACTGCGAGCTGACTGCGTTGATGAAAGCCGAGCCGACGTTCCTCGACCCGGACGAACTGTTCTGTCAGATCACGGAAGAAGTCAGCGGCCGGTCGACTCGCCTGATCCGATCAGCCGGCGGCAGCGACGGACGATTCATGAGGCAGTTTGGCATCCCGGTGAACCTGTCGCGACCGCTGGTTGACAACCTGCACAGTCAGGACGAGTGGATCGACGTCGCATCGATGGTGACTTACTACCGAATCTGCGAGACGTACATCGCGCGAAAATTGAAGCTGGTCGACGCAGGCGACGAAGGAGCCGGGATCTGACTGCCAGTGCTTGAACATCCGCCCGCTGCGGACACCTCAAGGCGACCACCCGTTTTCCTGCGGTGAGTCGATTGCTCTCCCGGATCGATTCTCGCCCTGACAAACCCGTTTCACCTGACACCGATCCCGGGCACTTTCGGTCGGATTCGGCAGGACAGGTGGAGCGACGGGGATCTCCCGAATACGCTGGCTGGACTGGCATTCGCCGCGCGACACGAGAGGTCGCTTCGCCGAACCACAACGATTCTGATTCCTGGAGACTGCTCATGAAACGGGCTCTTGAACTCGCCGCGCTGCTTGCTGTTCTGTGTTCAGGATCCGCGATCGCGGATGAGCCGGGTTTCGGCGAGTCGGAATCGCCGGTCATTTCGCCGGTCGAGAACTCTGGCAACTCGCTTCCCGTTCTGGCCGAAGCCCGCCGGCCACCGGCTGAGGTTCCTGCCAGTCGTGCCGCCCGCGCCGAGTGGCAGCGGCGTCTCGAACAGAGGCAACTCGAAAGGCAGCGCCGCGACGAGGAGTCAACACAAGTTGATCCGGCCCGCCCTAACAAGGGTGACGACTCACGAAAGACACCCGCCCGTCGAAACCGCAAGTCGCGAGGCAAGACCGAAATCCGAAAGCCCTCGCCAGAGAAGCCAGCCGACCCTGACACTTCAAAAAAGAGCGGCTCAAAGAAACCGGATTCAAAGAAACCGGACGGAAAGAAGAAGCCGCAGCAGAAACCGAACCCGGACAAAGCTGATCCGAAAGGCAAACCGGACAGCAAGAACCCTGCCATTGACAAAGCAAAGAAGGACGACGTCTCCGACCTGCCGCTCATCGTGCCACAGTCCGTTCACATTCCGTCGTACGCCGCCGTTCGAGGCACGATCCCGTTCAGCCGCTCGGAATGGGAAGCCGATCCGACTTACCGGCATAACGCAACGATGGAGCTGATGCTTGGCCAGTTGCGTGACATGGTCGTTTACCGCTACCCGCCGATGGGTGGCCCGATGGCTCCCGGTTCGGGCGTGACCATCAACAACGGCGGCGGCGGTCGGAATTCGCAGTACGGCTATGGTGGGTTCGGCGGAATCCCCTTCGGCTTCAACCCCGGCCTCAACGGCGTGATTCAGTCGCGAGGAATCATCAATTCGTTCCAGACTCAAGGCTTCATCGGTCGCGGGGGTCCGGTTCTACCGTAACGCCGAAAGGATCGAGATGTCACCGGGAGTGCGAGGCTCCTGCCGAGCCGCGCGCAACCAGATGCGCGGACAGGCTCAGCAGGAGCTTCGCCCTCCCGAAAACTTTCATTGGCCGCCCGTGTTGGTTGCCAGCGGACTCCGCGTCCCGCTTCGAACGGCTGCGGAGACTTTTCCGCTCGGGTCGTGCGGCTTCTGCGAGCGGCTTCGTTCTCACCCTCACACTTTGCGCCGGACGACTCGCACAGGTCGAACGGTGCTCACAAAGGAAAACTCTTTCGTGGCCGTTTCGTGCGACGCGTTTCGAGACTCTCTGCCCGTTCGCTCACGCAAATTTCGTGCAGGAATCGATTCGTGTTGTAAGTTTGCCTCAGTTGAAACAACGGTCGTGACTCCGAAGTGCCACGGGACGGCAGTCGGGTGACCCTTTGCTCGTTCCCCTTGATTCCACGGAGAGAGACATGAAGAAATTGTTTGCGTCTGTACTGTCCCTGGCCGCTCTGGTTGCTCTGAGCGTTCCTGCGTCTGCCGGAGATTGCGGCTGCCCTACGTTCAAACTTCCGAAGCTGGCTCTGCCGAAGATTTGCCTGCCGAAGTTTGATCTGCCGAAGCCGTGCCTGCCCAGGTTCAATCTGCCGAAGATTGATCTGTGCAAAGCGTCGACCTGCAACAAGTGCTGTCACGCCAAACCAAGCTGTGCGGCTCCTGCTGCCACTTGTGCTCCGGCCTGTGCCCCGGCCTGTGCTCCGAAAGCACCGAACTGCTGTGCTCCTGCAGCTTGCAGCCCTCCGCAGGCTCCCGGCTGTGCCGCTCCGGCCCCTGCTCCCGCTGCAGATCACGGTGGAGACGCAGCTCCGGCTCCAGCTCCGCCAGCGGAAAAGCTGTCGCCGTCTGCTGCTGATAAGAAAGCCTGATACGGAAGTCTGAAAACTGTGTTCAGCGGATCGAGGGACGGACGCCTTGTGAAGCAACTGCGTGAGTCACACGAGACCCGGCATCTTCGGATGTCGGGTTTTTTCGTTGGCACACCGGCAACCCGTTCTGAGGATCCGTTCTGAGTGAACTCCGCTGCGGATCCGAGTCCGCTCGACTGCGAATGGCCAGGCAGATCGCCATCAGTTCTGTGGACGTGAGCCGAAGATCTCCGCGCGACGCTTCGCACTCAATGATTTCAGCCTCGCAATATTCGCCAGCGGGATCTGATCCGGATCAGGATGCCCGGCCAGAGCCCGGCTGACCGAGCTTTCACGCAGAATGTGCAGGATCGGGAACGGCGAGCGGTTCGTCAGATTGCCAGGATCGTCGAGCTCAGTTCCTGCGAACTGATAATCGGGATGAAAACTTGCGATCTGAAACCGCCCCTCCCAGCCGCGTTCCTGAATCAGTGCCTCGGTGAGGTCCAGGAACTGGTTGTAATCGTCAAAGTCGAGCAGCATGCCTGGAACAATGAGCAGCGTTGTCTCAAGCCGTTTCGGATCGGCCTCGTCGAGTGCCGCGATCTCAATGCCAAGATCGGACAGCAGCGTTTGCTGCGTCGTCGCTTTCGTCACGGCGAGGCGGACTCGACCAGCCTGCCAGTGCTCACCGGCAAAAGGACACAGCCCCAGCCCGATGACGGCCTGCTCGACCCATTTTCGAACCCGGTCCGATTCGACCCCGCCCATTGAGGTTTCTGCCATGGTGGAGCCCGTCCGCTCACGAGGCGGAAAAACAACGATGCACAATGTCTGGATCGACTGTCAGAATTTGAATGCCGCGCATGAAAAAACCTCGGCCAACGCCGAGGCTTTCCGCGATTTTCAGCCCGCTCAACGAACAGGCAAATTACCCCGCTAGGATTTGAACCTAGACTAATAGAGTCAGAGTCTATCGTGCTACCGTTACACCACAGGGCAGTGAGAGGGACACGGACGGAAACGTCCGAGCCTCTGAAGTCGTGCGGAGTCTAGCTTTTTCATCCGCACGTGCAACCACTGATTTTCCCGGCCAATCATCTCGGCGGACCTGCGGATTTGTCGCTGACCGCTCGCCAGCTTTTTCGCGCGATTTCTCCTGCGGGAGAAACGGTGAATTCAATGGCCCCTTCTTCCGATGTGGACAGAACCCGGGACCCGAAGTGGCCGTACTGATCTCTGAGTCGCTTGCCGGGAAACCGGCGGCCGGAACTGGCGACGATCCAGGTCGGCTCACACCATGTGGCCAGTGCCGACGGGTTCGCGGCAAGGCTCCCGTGGTGCGGAGCGAGGAGCACGTCCACTTTGCGTTTCGGCAAGGCCAACAGGCTCCACAGGCCTTCATTTTCCAGGTCGCCCGTCAGCAGAATCCTCCGCTCACGATACTCGATCTGCAGAACGACACTGCCGGCATTGTCGGAACCGAAATCCGCATTCTTTTCCGGATGAAGGACGCTGATCGTTACGTCGGGATCCAGGCGGATTATGTCACCGGCCGAGACCTCTTCGATTGTCGTGCCGTGCTCCTCAGCGCGGCTCCGTATCTCGACCGTGCCTTCCTGAGCCTCATCAATGAACAGTGACGAGTACCAGACTGAACCAATCGAAAATGTTTCGAACAGAGGTGCGACGCCGTTGTAGTGGTCGATGTCGGCGTGCGAGATCACCAGGGAATCGATCTGCCGGTAACCGTGCTCCCAAAGCGTCTGCTCTGCCGCACGCGTCGCCGTCTGCCCGTTCGCCAGGCTGCCGGCGTCGTAGAGCAGCGTCTTTCCCGACGGAGTTTCGATCAGGACTGACAGGCCATGTCCGACAGAAAGAAACGTGCAACGCAGCCCGCTTCGCTCATCAGGCTGCAGGGCGAGAGAGATCCCGAACACGGTCCACAGGACGGCTCCGGTCCAGACCCATTGCGAGCCTCGCCGCGCGACAACCCACAGCATCGTTGTCGACACGAGGAAGTAGATCCCGAGCAGCCACCACTGGGGCGGAGGCGGTACATAGAAGTGCCCGAACTCAACCCGCGAAGCGGCTTCGACCGCCCACAGCAACATTCTCAGCAGCCAGTCGAACACGAATCCAGCGGGCATCGCGAGATGCGGGTCGACGACGCCCAGGGCAAGACTTACGAAGCCGATGCAGAGTGCCGCTCCGACGAACGGAATCAGCAGCACGTTGACGATCAGCCCGACCAACGACACGACATTGAACGCGGAAGCGACCAGCGGCATCGTCAGCAGCCAGATCAATCCGGTCGTCTGATACGCCGCCCACAGCCAGCGTTGAACGGGCAACAGTATCTGCCTCCAGCGAGGCAACAGAATTTCCGCCGTAAGCGGCCCGTCGGGATCAGCCGCAACGTCGGCCTGTTCCGGTTTCCTGCGAACGGCGATCAGCCACAGAATCGCGGCCACCGCCAGGAATGAAAGTTGAGCTCCCACGTCAAACAGGTCCGACGGGTTCAACGCCAGCACAAGGATCGCTGCGGCTGCCAGCGAATTCCCGGAGAACGACGGGCGGCGTAACAGCTTGCCGACTCCCCAGATCGAAACCAGCACGCAGGCCCGTATGACGGGCGGCCTGAGATCTGCAATGCCAAGATAAACGGTCAACAGCGTCAGGACCGCGACGACTGACTGCCGGCTGCTCAGCCCGCTGACCCGGCCGCACGCGAAAATGAAACTGGTCAGGATGCCGATATGCAATCCGGAAATTGCCAGGAGATGCATCGTGCCGCTTTCGATGAACGAGGACCTCACATCGCGGGGGATCATTGCGCGGTCGCCCAGCAGAAGCGCCGATGCGATCGGGAGAGTCTTCTCGCTCAAGCTTCGCTGCAGAGTCCTCTCGCATCGAGCACGCAGCCACGCGGTCGCCCTCGAAACGGGATTCACAGCAGCAGTCGCGATTTCGACAAGGTCCGGATGTTCGATCCGAATCGTGCCGCGAAGGCCTCGCCGCTTGAGCGAATCCGCGACGTTGAACTCACCGGGATTGCCGGGAGCAGGCAATCCGGAGGCCTCACCCAGAACCGTCACAGTGTCCCCTCGCGTCAACTGCGGAAGCCGTCCGGAGACGTCAACACGCAGCCGCCCTGAAACGGCGATGGCATGATCGCCGGCGAGGATCGTCTCACAATCGATCGAAAACTGTGTCACGTCGGTTTGTGGAATGGCCGACCGCCGCGTGTCGTTCCGCGCCGGAAACACGGCCGGTCGATCAGCCACGCGGCCTCGAATTTTCAGCAGCACGGATTCCGACCGCAGGTGCCATCCGACATCGTCTGCCGGATCGCTCCACCACGCGAGGTGATGATGGAAGGCGCCGGCCGCTCCACAAAGAACGAGCACTGACACGGCGGACGCGATAATCCAGCGAGACCGCGCCGCGATCAGAAACACTGCGACAGCGATCGCAGCCGCACCTGCGATGCCACGCGGATCGAGTCTCACAAGTCGATCCAGGACGATGCCGATGCTCATGGCGAGTGCAAGTGACACCAGCGGGTAGTGGCCGGGGACTCTGCGGGGCACCTCGGAATGTTCCGAGATGGAAATCGCTTCCGGTGAGATGGCCTGGCCCGCTGTGCTCACGTCATGGCTCTTCCGTTGTCACTCCGCATCCGGATCCGCAATCGGCCGGGGGCGAGTCAGACTTTTCGGAATCACACACGCCGGATTCCGGAGGCGAATCTCTCGGCGGTACGGCGACCTGAATCGAGTCGCCTTCCACCCGAACGGGCCACGAGTCGGTTTTCATTCCGCGTGGATTGTCGAGCCACGTGCCGTCTTTCACGCTGTACCGCCACGCGTGCCAGGGACACGTCACGGCGTGGTTCTCGACATGGCCGCTGGCCAGCGACGCCCCCATGTGCGGGCAAAGATCGTTGATCGCAAAATACTCGCCATCGATCAGGAAGACACCGACGACACGGCCGTCAATCGTAAACGCACGTCCCTCACCGTCAGGAACCGCTCCGACTTTTGCAACAGATTTGAACTCAGACATCCTGCTTTTTTCTCACGCGGTGAATGGGGGGCGGAAGCGGGTTACGCCTCGACGTTTTCCGAACCGGAATCCTGTTTTGTAGTTGGCGGCAATTGGCGGTGCTTCAAGTACCACAGCGGATCGCCTGGATGCTGTTCGGGCAAAGGCTCCAGCGTCTCCAGCCGAATTCGTCTTGCCCAGAAAACGACGACGAGAATCAAAAACAAAAAGACGCCGCACAACAAACCAAGCATCAGCAGACCGGCGACGGCCGATTGACGCTTGCGAGCCTGATTTGCCTCGGGCCGTTTCGCACGCGACTCCGCGAGAGCGGGCGGTGAGTCTGACGCCGCTGCGTCTGCCTTGTCTTGCGGAACCGGCGGCGCTTCCTGCGCCTCACAGTTTCCAAACGATGCAGCGAATGCCAGAAGCAGCATCACCAGGCTTCGCAGCAACTGAAGATTCATTGGCAACTCCGCTGTCGTTTCAAGCCGACGCAATCCCGCGTTCGGTTCTATTTCGTTGCCACACCGGCTGCCGTGCAAAGTTCGATCGAGTGCCCGTCCGGATCCGAAACGTAAATCTGGTAGGCACCGTCCGGGCGGGTTCGCCGCGGCTCGTAGGGGAACCCGTTCTCTGCGAAATACGCTTCCCACTCGTCCATGCTGTCGACCAGGAGCGCGTAGTGGTTGCCTCGACTGCCCGAACTCACCGGCTTGTCCCGCTGGCCGATCAGATGCAGTTCCTGCACCTCGCCGAGTTTGTACCAGGCTCCGGGAAACGCGAACGCCGGGCGAGGAATCTTTTCAAGCTGCAGGACGCGTTCATAAAACTCGCAGCTCTGTTCGACGTCTTCGACGTGAAGTGCCACGTGGTTGAGTTCGTGAAATTTCATGGGAGTCCCAAAAGTCTGCGACATTGACCGAAAGTCTGCCGGAAAAATAACCCGAAGAGTCAGCGAGGGCGAGCGTCCGCTACGGCCTGATCACTGTCAGTGAGGAAGCAGCAAGACCTTTTCGCGTTCGGCAAACGCGATCTCGGTTGCCACCATCAGAGCCATCGCGCCGCCGCGGTCGTCCCGGCCGAGGATGGCTGTTCGGTCGAGGTATTCTCGAAACGATTTCTGTTTGCCGGTTCCCGTGCAGACGTCGACGAGGTGTCCGTCGTTGCCGATGCGTGTCTTGATCGCCTGCCAGGCTTTTACCACGACGGGTTCGTAAGTCGCCCGGTCCAGCCACTCGTTCCGCAAACCGCGAGCCATCGCGAAGGTCGTCATGCAGGTGACCGTGAATTCGCGATAGCTTTCCGGATGGTCGACGACCTGGTGCCACATGCCCATTTCGTCGTGGTGCTTTTTCATGGCGGCCATGTGGTTCAAGTAAACGTCGAGGAATTTCTCGAAGTGAGGACTGTCTTCCGGCAGGTCGCTCAGGCACAGGGCCAGCCCGAGAGCCGGGAATCCATTACCTCGCCCCCACGCCGTGTGTTCCGGGTCCAGCGGCGAGTGCTGATGCAGACCGTCCTCGCGGATGTTCAGTTTGAGCATGAAGTCCAGATGCCGCGCGGCCATGTCGATGTACTTCGGCTGACCGGTCAGCCGACCGGTCTGAACAAGAATCGGCGTGCCCATGAATACGGCATCGCTCATTTCACTGTGATACGGCATTGACTCCTTCATCCCGCCGTTCCCGTCAAAGCCGAGGTCTGCGGCGACTTTTGCCAGTTCGATGTACCGGTCCTTGTCCGTCCGATCGGCGAGTTCTCCAAACACCAGATGCCCGGAGAGACCGCTGCCTCCCGCCCGGTCATCCATCGTCGGTTTGTCGCCCGAAAAATACGGAGCCACAATCTTCTCGACATCGGCCAGGTGTGAGGCATCGCCGGTCAGTTCACCCAGCCGGCAGCGACCGATCAAAGCGAGAGCCGGAATGTAGGCCACCGAATTCAGGTTATGGCCGTAGGTCTTTGAAAGTTCCGTCGCCACCTCGATCGGCGTTCGAGCCTGACGACGAAGCAGTTCCTTCCGCGCGGGAGACCGAACCGGCTCATCAAGATCGGCAAGCCGCGCGAGCAGATTCGCGACAGGGTTCGTCCCGTAAGTGTGCAACTCGACGGCGGGAATCGGAGCGACGTCAGCCGGCTTGAAACGAGGCAGCGCCGAAGCGAGCCAGTCGGTGTCCTCAGCGATGTTGAATGAACCGTCTATTTCGCCCGCAAAGCTCAGATCGATGCCGGCCGCTGGAGACTTTGCAATTCGAAGGCCACTGTGGCGCCCCCAGTGAACCTGCACGACGACGTCCGGCGCCACCATCCCGATGTACCGCCAGAGGTACTCGCGTTCCGGACATTTTTCGTCGCCATACGCCACACCTTTCGGAGGGTAACCTCTTCCATGGGACCTCACCTCGGCAGGGATGACACTCGGCGAGACAGTGACAGGTGGCTCGATCTCAGAGTCTGGCCGGATACCGGGAATGATCCCCACGACAAAATCGTCGTGGAATCGACGGCTGATGACGTTCGTATCCAGGTAAAGCCAGCGAAAGAAACCCCTGAAGGGGTCAACCTGCCTGCCGTTGCTTGCAACGCGAATTCTGTCGTTCGCGAAATGGTCCAGATCGAACACGACCAGCACGCGCGTCTTCTTTGAATTCAGGTCAAACATTTCGGGCGGCATCAGCGCCCAGATCGGCAGAACTTTCCGGGACACCCCGCACGGCACGAGCCAATCCTCGCTCTTCCCGTACTCCTTCAGCAGGCTTTGATAATTGTCGCGCTGCCGCTTGATGATCTTTTCTGAAAGCTCCGTCTGCGCAGAGACAATGCCGGCAGAGAGCCCGGATGCGGCGAACCCAATCGCCATGATCAACGAGAGCTTCATGGTGTTTTCCCGGTGGCTCAAAGTGAAAGCGATTACGCCTGCCTGGGTCCTCGCGAGGACCGTCCACTCCTACTCATCATACTCCTGCTCATCTACTTCGAGCCGAAGCAGTAAAGGTGACCGTTCGTACGGAGATAGATTTTCCCGTCGACGATTGCCGGTGTCGCGTAAATCTCTTCTTTGAATTCGACGCTGTGGAGCGGTGCCCACTCGGCAAAGGAGGAGATCACGCTGACGACCCCCTTCTGATCGGCCAGGTAAATCTTGTTGTCTCCGGCGACGGCCGAGGCGTAGTAGTTGCCCGTGCCTTCGACTCGGCCGGTTTTCAGGTCCTCGCCGTTGGCCGCGTTGAGCGACGTGACGACACCGCCGTTTTTCACCGTGAAGACATATCCGTTCACAAAGAGCGGTGACGAGCAGAACGGCAGGTAGCGACGGAACTGCCAGGTCACGTGGCTGATGCTGATGTCGCCCTGGCCGCCCGGCTTCACACAGAAGATGCGGTTTTCGGCTTTCTCGAACACGCCGCGGTACCACGTGTACTCGGCCTGAGTGATCGTGTTTGTGCGATCGCGATCGAACTGAGGGAAGCGAGGTTTGATCGGTCCGTCGGGCAGTTCGTCTTTCTCGATCGTGCCGCTGTTGTCCTTGTCCCATTGAGAAACCGCCGTTCCCCATTCTGGCAAAACGATCCGCTCGCCCGCGTCACCGCCCGCAGCCCAGCCCGCGACGTAAAGGTTGTTGTCGCTGCCGACGACCGGCGTCGTACAGACCGACCGCGAGAGGCCCTGGACCGTCCAGACTTCCTTCCCGGATTCTGCGTCGTAGCCGACGGTGCGAAGTGTCGCGGCGACGACCAGATGCTTGCGGCCGTCGTAGTCCCAGACGACCGGCGAGCAGTAGTTACGAGGAAACTCCGACCGATCTGTCTTCCACATCGACTCGCCGGTCTTCGCGTCAAATGCCTGGATGAATGAGTCCGCGTCGTGGTCCTGCACGACGATGATTTTTCCGTCGACCAGCAGTGGCGAGTTGCCCGCGCCGAACTCGTTCACGAATGGTCCCATCGGGACTTTCCACTGCTCGTTGCCGTCCAGGTCGTAGCAGGAGAGGCCGCTCGAACCGAACAGACTGACGACGATCTTCCCATCGGTCACGGGCGAGCACTGGGCGTAACTGCCGATCGTGTGGATCTCTTCCAGTTCTTTGTGAGGAGCTTCTTTCTCCCAGAGGATCTCGCCACTGACCTGATCGAGGCCGATCGTCACGAGTTTTCCGTCCCTCACCGCCGTGACAAAGATCTTTCCGTTGGCGATGACCGGTGACGAGTGCCCTGGCGGAAGTTCCGTCTTCCACAGAAATCCTTCTTCGGGGCTGATCTTCGTTGGCAGCGGCCGGGTCGATTCGAGCGCGAGGCCGCTGCTGTTGTGACCTCGGAACGCCGGCCACGAGGTGCGGTTCCACTCGACGATCGGATCAATCCTGCGGATGCGGATGTTGCGGAACGCGACGGGATCGTTGTGGCCGGCGAACCCGAAGTAGCCGCTCTTGAGCTTCAGGCCCGGATGCGCGGAGTCGCCCATGAACTCGGTGACTCTGCTCAGGTCCGCGTCGAGGATGCGGTTGCCGTTCAGCTCAACCTGAATCTTCGAGCCCTGAACTTTGACGTGCTGAAAGTTCCATTGACCGGTCGGACGCAGGAAACCGCGCGTCGCCGCGGCCATCCCGTACGCTGACCCGTGGTACTGCCGCGCGTCGAGCTTCGCGTACTTTTCGTGCTCGCTGTCGAGCACCTGAAGCTCGCACATCCCGTCGATGTGAGGTCGTCCTGTGCCTGGAAACCGAATCGCGAGACCGTTATTCCCGCCCGGCGGCAACTGAAATTCGAGCTGCACTTCGAAGTCGGCGTACTCATCCTTCGTGAAGAGGTTGCCACCCTGCCCCGCTTTACAGCGGACCGCTCCGTCGACGATTTCGTAGCTGTCGACGTCGCCCTGCCAGCCGTCGAAGTTCTCCCCGTTAAAAATCCGGCTCCAGCGCGAGTCGCCCGAAGACACGGACAGGTCGAGCGGCGTCTGTCCTTTTCTGGTGGCCGTATTCACTGTTGTCAGTATCAGTTTTCCGGCCGATTCATCGGCGATCACGCAGAACGCATCCTCGACCGTCATCCCGTTGAGAATTCCTGTCGTCATCCGCAGGACGTCGCGGCAATTCCCGCCGGCCTGAAACGTCATCGCCATGTTCTTTGTCAGGCCGAGTTTCTTCAGCGTGTCTCCATCCAGTTCGCAGTTCACCTGACACTTGTCTGCGACTGCCCGGATTACGCCCTGGAGAGGAACTCGTTTGAAATCCACATCGATCTCGGCATCCAGACTGAGAGCCAGCGAGTCGTGGTGCGAGCGCAGAACGTCATTCGCCTCGGTTGAGCCGATCTCACGAATGAAAAGATTCCGCCAGCGGATTTCTCCGCCGTGAGTCTGAAGCTGGAGCACGCCGTCGGTGAACTGCGGCTTCCCTTTGTCCCAGTAGTTCTCCATCAGCTCGTGGTCGACGACCAGTTTCCCGTTCAGCCACACGTCGGTTCGCGAGCCGACCTGGCGGATTCGAAAACTGTTCCACTCACCAAACTGTTTGTCGGCCAGCACGAGTGGTTCTTGACCGGGCGAGCGTTTGTAGTTGTTGAACAGGCCCCCGCTCCCCTTGTCGGCGGCTCGGTTCCACTTGCCGCCCTTCTGCGTGTAGTCCCAGATCTGGATCTGAGGATTGCCTCGCAGATAGATGCCCGAGTCCGCTGCCGCGACGGTTTTGTAGTCGATCAGAAATTCGAAATCGGCGAACCGCTTGTCAGTCGTCAGGTACGGTCCTTTGCCGTCGTTGACGATCTCGTCGCCATCGATCGTCCAGTGAGCGAAGGTCTCCTTGCGCCAGGCGTCGATCGTCTTCGCTTTTTCCTCATCCGACATCGCGGCCAGCTTCCGCGGGTCGTAATGAGGTCGCCCGTGCCAGCCGTCAAAGTTCTTTCCATTAAAGAGAGCCGTGAACCCCTCGGGCGGGTCGGCGGCTGACAGCGAACGGACATTCAGAAAAACAACAGCGGCGAGGAAGACGAGGAGACGCGGCATCATCACAAAAGCTCCTTCAGAACGGATCAGAGTTGCCTGATGCCGAATGCTGGCAAACCGCCGGGCAATCGGCAACGGAGCGGCAGGTCGGCTTTGCGTCCGAGACCGCGTACTGAAAGTCAGCGCAGGAACCTCCCGCCGCTGATGTCGATGAGGGCTCCGTTAATAAAGCGGGCCTCGTCGCTGACGAGGAAGCGGATCGTCGCGGCGACTTCTTGCGGCTGGCCGTTGCGGCCGAGCGGCGTTTCGTCGCGGTACTGCTGCATCCGCTCGGGCTTCGTGAAAAGTTCGTGGTGGCGAGTCTCGATGACGCCGGGCATGATCGAATTTGTGCGAACCTCGGGCGCGAGTTCCCGGGCGAGCGTTCTCGTCATGACCTGAAGGCCACCCTTCGCGATCGCGTATGCCCCTGCCCCGTTGGCTCCGCCGGTTTGAAC
This sequence comes from Planctomycetota bacterium, assembly GCA_027623235.1. Taxonomy (GTDB): domain Bacteria; phylum Planctomycetota; class Planctomycetia; order Planctomycetales; family Planctomycetaceae; genus JAQBVJ01. Next base: position 37,397 of record JAQBVJ010000035.1, on the reverse strand, counting down.
CGAGAGCGACAGATTGTTGACGATTGCTCCGTGCCCCGATTTCCTTAGATGCAGGATCGCCCGTTGCGTGACGAGGAACGCGCTCGTCAGATTTGTTGCGAGGACCTGATTCCACAGCTCCAGCGAGCAGTCCTCGATCTTCGCCCGTTCGATCGGGGCTCCGGCATTGTTGACAAGAATGTCGAGCCGCCCGGTTTCCTCGACGAGGCGGTCGACGACGGCAGCACACTGATCGGACTGCGTGAGGTCTCCCTGCAGCAGCATGCCGTTTCCGCCCGCTTCGATCAGATCGGCCAGAGTCTGTTCGGCTTCGTTCCGGCTCTGGTTGAAGTGAACTCCGACGAAGGCGCCGGCGGCAGAGATCGCCAGTGCTGTTTCGCGGCCGATGCCGACACCGGCTCCGGTGATCAGTGCCACTCGGCCGGCAAGACTGGTCGTGTGGGTAGGTTGATTGTCACTCGTCATTGTTGACCTTTAGTTGACCTTTGGAATTTGCTGGCTGGTGGCGAGGGACAGAAGCTTGAGCTTCCGAAATGAGGGGGAAAACTGGACAGAAGGATCTTCAGTGCTCCTTTCTGAAATTTCCACTCATTCCGCCGCGAGTCTGTTTTCGAGCCTCCTGGTGTGTAGAATGCCCGGCAGTGTTTTCGCTGAGTTTCTCGAACCAGATTCTGTTTCAGAGTCAGATTCACTCAAAAGCAGGCCACATAATGACTCGACTTTTTTCGCTTCGCTCGACCTCGTTCGCACGATTCGCAGTCTCTCTGTGCTGGTTCAGCGCGGTGGCCTTGCTGGTGGCAGGATTGTCGGCGACCTCAGCCCCGGCTCAGGACTCGTCAGACATCAAGGACGTGCTTGAGCGGCTTGAGAAGGTCGAGAAGGAACTGCAGGAGCTCAAACAGTCCGGCAAAGTTTCTTTGAAGCCAGAGGACCACAAGCTGGTGACGGTTCTGTCCGAACCGAATCTGGGCGTTTACTACCCGACACAGCCCACAGAAGTGCGGTGGTTCGCCGTGAGGGTGACGCTGATCAACCTGACCGGAAAAGAAATCACCGTTTCTCCCGATGATTACACACTGACAGCCGACGGCAACCAGCTGAAAATCACTGAGCTGCCTGCTTCAATTCGGAACACGTCGTTTCAGTCAGGCAACCAGTCGTACCAGCTTTCCACACTGCAGACTCAGGCGCTGACACTGCCTCACGGAGCGAACGGGCAAACGTGGCTTGTCTTTGCCGGCCTCGCCACAGGCGCGACGCCGCGCAGTCTTGAGCTCGAACTGGCGCATTCGGATGGCAAAACAGCCACGACCGACATCGTGGATTACTTCGGTCAGCAGCTTGGGATCACCGTCGAACGAGTCGGGCCGCGCGCGTCACTCGCGGTCATCTCAATTAAGGGAGCGTTGAATACTGTCAGCCTGCTGAAGCTGGTGAAGGAGCTTGATCAGCTCGTCGCCGACAAAGTCGCGCGAGCAGTCATTCACTGGGAGAACGGTTCGCCGCAGCCCGATTCGGGAATCATCAACTGGATGAAGCAGGTGGCCGTTCAGTCCGGAATGCAGGAAGTCGTCAACTATCTTTACCCGACGATCTCGTCGGCGATGTCCGAATTCCATCTGGTCGACCCAGTGCCGGGTTCAACCGGAACTTCGTACCGCACGACGATTGTCAACGGTGTCCAGCAGACGGTTCCCTACAACCCCTACGCGAAGAACGTTCACGCGTCGGTCGAGGTCGCCATTGCCGCTGCATTGCGATCGGCTTACGAAATTCTGCCGCGTGACGAACTCATCGAGGAAATCCAGAATGGCCATCGGCTGACGCGGGCAGCGGCTCTGTCGGTCGGCGGCGGACGACTCGAATCCGAGCACTTGCCGCTCATCATCAAAATGGCCAACGATGACGACGTCGAGATCCAGCGTTCCGCACTCATCGCGCTGCGACATTTTGGCGAGCCGCAGGCCATCGAGACGCTCGTCCATTACGCCCGGAAAAACGTAAAACCGCTTGGCGAAACGGCCGTCGAAAGCCTCGCCGGCTCGCGCTACGCCGTCGCGCATGGCGAGCTGCTCAAGCTGCTCAAAGAAGACACGCTCACGTCCCGCAAAGAAATCGTCACCATCCTCGGCAAGTACGCTCGACCAATCTGGGCGGACACGCTGTACGGATTCGTGCAGGACAAAAATTCCGGAGTCCGCGTCGAAGCACTCGCCGCACTTGTGACGGTGGGCGACGATCGCCTGCTCGCCACGTTGAAAGAATCTCTTGAGGGAGACGACCGGAAGATGAGCGAAGCTGCGCTGAGCCACCTCATCGCGCGCGACGATCGGCAGAGCGAGAAGCTGGCTCTCGACTGGACGCTGGCTCATCTGGAAAAGTCGCCACCGACGCCCGTGATGTACCAGTTGCTCACAAAGACGAAAGATCAGCGAGCTGTCGCGCCGCTTCTGAAACATCTGGAAAATCGTCAGGGCGATCAATCTCAGCTGGTCAGCACGCTGGCTCAGATCGGCGACGAGTCGGTCGGCGAAGCACTGGCCGGTCTCTTTGACAAGATGGGCAACAACGAAAAGCGAGCCGTACTCAACGCGCTCTACCAGCTTCGCACCCCTGCGTTCCGGAAGATCGCCAAGTCGTCGTTGACGTCGTCTGACTACAACCTCATCAGCACCACCTGCCAGTTGCTCCAGCAGGACTCGTCTCCGGAATCCGTTGAGATTCTGATCGACGCCTTGAAATCCTCAAGCAACCCCAACCAGCACTCTTACATCTGCAACGCTCTGGGGGCCATCGCCACCAACGAAGCCCGCGACGCTCTTCGCGAGGCCTCAACGAAAGGTGACGACAACCAGAAGAACATCGCCCGGCAGGCCCTGCAGAATCTTTACACCCGCTCGCCCGGCATGAACTACGTCCGACAGGGGCAAGGCTGGTTCCAGCAGAAGAACGCCGAAAAGGCTCTGACGTTCTATGAGCTTGCAGTGCAGATCGATCCGGAACTGCCACACGCCAGACGGGCTCGCGCGAATCAGCTTCTGCGTGAGAAGGATCTCGATGAAAAACAGCTCAAGACCGTTCAGGAGGACTACAAGAAACTTGTCGAACTCGAACCGGAGAATTCCGAAACCTGGACGGGGCTCGGCCTGGTCACGATCCGCCTGGGAGATGTCGCAGGCGGAATCAAACAGGGTGAGGATGTTCGCAGTAAATCCAAAGGGACCAACATTTACCACTACAACATGGCCTGCATCTACGGCCGGGCTGTCGAGACACTTCAGAAGAAAACCGACCTGACGGACGCCGACAAATCAAAGCTCGACGAGTGGCAGAAACAGGCGATGACCGACCTGCAGGAGTCTGTCAAGCTTGGATTCGCGGACCTCACATGGCTGCAGGAAGATCCCGACCTGACGTCGCTGCACGAGCTGCCGGATTACAAAGAGTTCATCAAAGAGAAAACCTCAGGCCAGCCGAAGCCCGCTCAACCCGGCGACCCGGCTGTCCCGCAAGCCGCCCCGCGGGCCGCCCCGCCACAAGTCGGCGCGGTCCGCCGCGCGCTGCCGGTTCGGGTTCAGCAGATTCAGATTCAAATCAAGCAGAAGTAGAAACACGCGGCCAAGGCACGACGCCACTCGCATCACGATGACACACGGAGGTCCTGCGTGGTTTTTCTCAACCGCATTTACACACGGGGTGGCGACAAGGGTGAGACGTCGCTCGGTGATGGCTCGCGGGTTTCCAAACAGCACCCGCGGATTCTCGCGTACGGCGGCACGGATGAGCTGAACTCCGTGCTCGGCCTCGTCCGATCGGTTGAGGTTCCGGAAAAGATCGACGGCTGGCTGTCGATCATCCAGAACGACCTGTTCGACATCGGTGCCGACCTCTGCGTGCCCGAACCCGCGGCCGATCAGCCAGCTCCCGAGCACCCGCCGCTGCGAGTCACTCAGGACCAGGTCGACCGGCTGGAATCGTGGATCGACGAAATCAACGAGCAACTGGAGCCGCTCACCAGTTTCGTCCTGCCTGGCGGATCGCCCGCATCCTCGTGGCTGCATCTGGCTCGAACAGTCAGCCGCCGCGTCGAAGTCTCGGTGTGGTCACTGCACGACGCCGAGCCGATCAACGAAAACGTCCTGCGGTATCTCAACCGGCTTTCGGATCTGCTGTTCGTCCTCGCGCAGTTCTGCAACGACGGCGGCCGGGCCAGCGTGCTGTGGGTCCCAGGCAAAAATCGCGAGTGAGCCATGCAGGACGAAGCCACCTACATCTGCGACGCGTGCGGCGAGGAAGTCGTCATCCCGCTCGACCTGACGCAGGGAGACAGCCAGCAGTTCGTCGAGGACTGCCCCGTCTGCTGCCGCCCCAACTCAATCCGAGTCGAAATCGACCCGGAAGGAGAAGCCCGAGCCTGGGCCCAGTCCGAACAGGATCTGTTCTAAGCCGGGTGAAAGTCGCTCCACCAGAGCTTCAACGGATGCGCCCCGACTGAATCGGGCCGTCCTGTTTCCGAACCGACCAGAACATCGAGCTTAACTTCCCAAAGAAACACCGCAGATTGTGCGAAAATCCCTTCCCTCCATGACGACACTTTTGTCGAATGAAACTTTGTTGTGTGAACCAACGGAGAGATCAATTGCGAACCGGTGCCCGTTTGTTTTGTAATCGCAGCTCTTGCGATGATCGCGGCCGTACAAAACGTCGTGGGCGGAGCGAATCGACCTGAGGAGATGGAGAACCTGGTCGGCTACGCGGTTGGATCATTTCTGGTACCTGCCACGTTTCTGATCGTCGGCCTGGCTCTGTGGGGTAAAGCGAAAAAGGGAAATTGACTTTTGGTTGCTGGTCGTTGAGCTGGCCCTGGTTGGTCGCAACAGGACCGCGCAGTGGCAGGTGGCAGGTGGCAGGTGGCAGTCAAAAATAACGTCCACAAATGCCGCCTCTTGTGGCTTCGCCGAGCCGGTTGTACAGCAACCGCCGCGACTCGAATTTCAGAATCCGCCGCGGTCACGACTCCCTCTGTCTGGGCGCGCGATGACGGATGAAAGATCCGGAAGGTCTATTCTGAAATCGGCTGCAGTTTCGCGCCGCAGAATCGGCAGGAGGGGTTGCCGGACGGGACTCGCGCGTCGCAGTCGGGGCACCACTCGGGATACGTTGGCGGCAGCGTCGGGTTGCCGGATCCGTCGAGCTCGGCGATCTGGACGACGTCTTCTCCGTAGCTCGCTCCGCAGAATGCGCAGGAGGTCCAGCCGGGAGCGATCCGGGCTTCGCATTCTTCGCACCATTCCGGCACGGTGCTGCGGTGTGTTTTGAACTGGCCGTCCTCGACCCCGTCTTCGCGATCGATCTGGGCGAGCAGTTCCGCAAGCTCCGCCGGCTTTGCCAGTCCCTTTCGCACGACGAGCCGCACGAGCGCCTCCACCACCAGATTAAGCCGTCCGACTTCCGACTCCACGTCCGTTCGGGACGGTCGGCCGCCGACCAGTTTCAGCTGCGATCCCGGCTCGCCGTGCGGAATCTGCACCGGCACGCCAGACATCGCGTCGATCAAACTGTCAATCGTCGAGTTGGGCATCGCAGATTCCTCGTCCTGTGCTGGGTCGACAGCTGCAGGGTCGACAGCGTCGCTTCGTGAAGATTCTCAACTCTAGGTCGCCCTGCCAGGAACGATTCCCCGAGGTTCACCTGAGGAAACGGCCAGAGCGAATTCCCGCCACGATTCAGGCAAAACCGGCAGAGGCCGGACAACCGGCCACAATCCGGCCCGGGATTATCGAGCCTCGACTTCCGCTATGTCTGCTGAAAAGAGCGACCTTCGAACAAACATCCGGAACCACCGTTGAAGTGTGGCAGAGTCCCCCTGCCTCGACACGGCATCGCAGGCCCCTATTCACGCTCGCGGCGGGACGACGTATCATCCACTTTGAATCAACGCTCACCAGGCACGAAGCCGCATGCTCTTTTCAATGTCCCGTCGGAAAACTGTTCTCGCTGCAGGAGCCATCGCGGTGGCGCTGGTCGGTGGCGCTGTGCTGTTTTACACGTCGTCCCTGCCTGGACAGTCGGGAACGAAACCGGCCTCGGCACAGGAAGCTCCGAAGACTTACGGCGAGACCTGGAACCCGACGATCCGAGTCAACCTGACTCCCGTGCCGATCGATGAGGTTCCGTTCGGAGTCGATGGCCCTTACCGCGTGATCGTGCCGGGCAGTTCCCGCGTGCTCGCTTACGGAGACGGCATCGCGAAGACCATCGCGTCGATTGACGGCGCCAGCATTCGTATTGGCGAGAGCCTTTTCCCGATCAGCGAACTGGAACTCGTGCCGGTTCGCTCGCCGTCCGTCTGGGTGGGGCGACATCAGTACCGAGGCACTGTGAGACTGCTTCGCAAAACGGGCGACAAGCTGATCGCCGTGAATCATGTTCCGCTTGAAGAATACATCGCCAGCGTCATCGACAGCGAAGTCCCCTCGACATTCGGTGAGGCCGCCCGGCAGGCACAGGCCATCGTCGCGCGAACGTACGCCGTTTCGCAAATGACCGGCCATCCTCAGTTCGACGTCTTCGCCACGTCCCGCAGTCAGAAATATCTCGGGTATCAGTATCTCAACGTGGACGACCGACGCCTCGCCGGAGAATCGAACAGCAGCCGCAACATCGCGGCAGAAACCGCCGGCGTCGTGTGTACGTACAACGGCAAAGCATTTACCACTTATTACAGCGCGGTTTGCGGCGGGCGAACGATCAACGGCAGCACCGTTTTTACCGACGCCGTACCGGCCCTCAAAAGTGTTGAGTGCAACTGGTGTCGCGAGGCCGATCGCTACCGCTGGACGTCGACTGTGCCAGTCGGTGAGGCCTCCAGCCTGATTCGCGATCACCTGAAAACATCCGGAAAGACATTCGGGACGGTTCGCTCAATCCGCCTGGCCAAAGGACCCGACGGCGACCTGCCGTACTACGAAATTTCGGATGAGAACGCGACTCACCGGATTGCCGGCACTGTGTTGAGACGAGTGCTTCCCTACGGCGTGCTCAACAGCCCGGATTTCGAGGCGTCGCAGGACGCCACAACGATTCGGATCGCCGGGCGAGGTCACGGGCACGGGGTCGGCTTCTGCCAGTGGGGAGCGGACGGTCAGGCCAAAGCCGGCAGATCGGCCCTCGAAATCATTCGCTTCTACTACCCCGACGCGGGAACCGTGCGCCTGCGGCCACCGAAGCCGTAACGACCAGCCCGTAACCCTTTGAAAGTGGCACGGCCTCCCAGGCCGTGATTCATTCAGGAACAGGCCGGATCAAGCGAAGCGAAGCTCCGGCAATAGAGAACTTTCGCTGAAGCAGCGAATGCCGGAACATCGTCGCTTCGCTCCTCGGTCCGGCCTGCTTTCTCGGTCCAGCCTACTTCCTTCTCCCACATCGACCATGTCACGCTCACTCGAAAAACAAATCTCCTGCATCGGCCTTGGCCTGCTTGGCTCGGCGATGACTTCGCGATTGATTGAGCATGGCTGGCGTGTGCGCGGGTACGACATTTCGCCGGAACGACTTGCAGAATTCGAGCGGGCCGGTGGCGAGATCGCAGCGTCCGCGATCGCAGCCGCGCAGGACCCCCTGCTCCTGCTGAGCCTCCCGACGTCGGACATCGCCGCGACCGTGCTGCGCGAAATCGAAGCGGAACTGAGACCGGGATCGACCGTCGTCGATACGACCACCGGGCGGCCGGAACAGATGGAGTCGTTCGCCAGGCAACTCGCAGAGCGGGGGATTGCCTATCTCGATGCGACCGTTGGTGGTTCGAGCCAGCTCGCGCGGGACGGCGAGGCGATCATCATGTGTGGCGGCGAACGGACCGCGTTTGACCAGTGCGAGACACTCTTCGCCGACCTCGCGCGGGAAACATTTTACTGCGGGCCAAGCGGGTCCGGGGCGCGGATGAAGCTCGTCGTGAACCTGGTCCTCGGATTAAATCGAGCCGTGCTGGCAGAGGGGCTGTCGTTCGCGCAGCAGCTTGGCGTCGACGGAGAACTGGCTCTGGAAGTGCTCAAGGCCGGTCCCTCCTGGTCGCGGGCGATGGACCACAAAGGCGAGCGGATGCTCAACGGAAACTTCGACCCGCAGGCTCGGCTCGGCCAGCATTGGAAGGATGTCCGGTTGATTCTTGAACTGGCCGATCAGGTCGGAGCGGCCGTTCCGTTTTCGTCGCTGCATGAAAACCTGCTGTCGCGGCTGGCCGATCAGGGCTTCGGGGATCTCGACAACAGCGCGATCATCCGCGCGTTTTCTCCGCGTGACAGGTGAGTTGTGAGACCCCGCGCGGTCCGTCAGACTTCGCGCGATCGCATGTTGAAAAGTCCCTGAATGTCACGCTGGAGTCTGCGTCCGTGTCCGATCCGCTTTCGCCAATCCGCCTGGGAGTCCTCGTGTCGGGCGGCGGCACCACGATGCTCAACTTCCTGGAGAAAATAGAAGCTGGCGAGCTCGATGCGGAGATCTCCCTCGTCATCGCCAGTCGCGAAGACTGCCGCGGGATCGAAAGAGCAAAAGCAGCCGGACTGCGGTGCGAGGTCGTCTCCCGAAAGGACTTTGATTCCGTCGCGACGTTCAGCGAGCGGATCTTCGCACTGTGCCGTGAGGCCAACGTGGATCTTGTGACGCTCGCCGGATTTCTGTTCCTCGTCCAGGTGCCGGACGATTTCCGCCACCGGGTCATGAACATCCACCCGTCGCTCATTCCGGCATTCTGCGGCAAAGGATTTTATGGCCACCACGTTCACGAAGCGGTGCTCGAACGCGGCGCGAAGATCAGTGGCTGCACCGTCCACTTCGCGGACAACGAGTACGACCACGGGCCGATCATCGTCCAGCGAGCCGTCCCGGTTGAGGACGATGACACGCCAGACCGCCTGGCGGCGCGCGTGTTCGAAGCCGAGTGCGAGGCGTTTCCGGAAGCGATCCGCCGTTTCGCCACCGGCCGCCTGACAGTCGACGGAAATCGCGCCGTTCTGACGTAGACACTTCAATGAAGCCACTTTGCCCGTTCGTGGAAAATGCCGATAATGGCTCAGCCGTTTTCGGATCGAACGGCCACTCCGGTTCCATCCCCGTCGTTTTGCAACAGGTTCCCGCGATGCTGACATTTTCAGGCCCAGGAAGCCGCTTTTGTGATGGAGTTTCCCGCCGGTCCTTTCTGCAGGTGGGATCTCTCGCCGCAGGCGGATTGACGCTCCCCCAACTGCTTCGTGCCGAGCAGCAACAGGGCACGGCGTCAGGACACAAGGCCGTAATTATGGTCTATCTGTCCGGAGGGATTTCACACCAGGACACGGTCGATCTGAAACCGGCTGCGCCTGCGGAAGTACGCGGTGAGTTTCACCCGATCGAATCTTCGGTACCAGGAGTTTTCTTTGGTGAGCTGCTTCCGAAGCTCGCCGCCGTCGCCGACCGCACGGCCGTCATCCGGTCGGTCGTCGGCCAGCGTGACGAGCATTCCAGTTTTCACTGCCTCACCGGTCAGCCGATGGGAGTCGCTCAGCGGGACGGCATTCCGAATTTCGGGTCGATCGTTTCCCGACTCGAAGGCCCGACGAATCCGGTGACGCCGCCCTTCATCGACCTGTTCCCGACGATGCAGCATCGACCCTACAACAGCCAGGGAGCCGGCTACCTGGGACCTCGCTTCAACCAGATGAAGGCCGACGGCGAAGACCTGGCCAGTATGAAACTGCGATTCGTCGACCCGAGCCAGTTTTCAAACCGGCGCGCCCTGCTGCGTCAGTTTGACCAGCTGCGACGCACGGCGGACGAAGGCACGGTCCGTGGAATGGACGAAGTTTACGATCGCGCGTTCGACGTTCTGACTTCGTCCCGGCTTGTTGACGCACTCGACGTTTCGAAAGAAGACGAAGCGATCCGCAACCGCTACGGAAAAGGCTCGCCGAAACACCTGGGCGACGGAGCTCCTTTGTGGAACGAGCAGTTGTTGATGGCACGACGACTTGTCGAGGCGGGCGTGAGAATCGTCACTGTCGGGTACGGTTTCTGGGATACGCATGGCAACAATTTTTCTCACCTGAGAACGCACCTGCCGGGATTCGACCAGGGGATTGCGGCTCTCATCGAGGACATTTACGAACGCGGGCTCGGTGACGACGTGACGGTGGTCGTCTGGGACGAATTCGGTCGGACTCCCAAAATCAACAAGAACGCTGGCCGGGATCACTGGGCTCCGGTCAACTGCGCATGGCTGGCCGGCGGCGGGATGAACGTCGGACAGGTCATCGGCTCGACGGATAAGACGGCGGCCTACGCGGCCGATCGGCCGGTCCACTTCCTCGACATTCTGGCGACGCTGTACCACAACCTCGGCATCAACCCGCACGATTACGTGCGCGACGTGAACGAGCGACCGGTTCAGATTCTGCCTGAGACCGCGCGGCCGATCCGCGAGCTCGTCGGCTGAGCTTCGCAGCGATCCCACCGGGAGGGCGAGGCTCCTGCCGAGCCGGAAATTCTTTCTCGCTGTTCAGCCCGAGATCGTGATCGTTCTCTCATTCCGCGGCTGCACCGGGCGGTTGTTTCCGTGGATGATCGAGCGGAATTTTTCGATCTGCTCTTTGGAAAGTTCAACGGGAGTTTTCAGCACCAGCCACAGGACGTCTTCCGTGCAGGGCGGCGTGGTGAACGAGCCGGGGTAGCGGAAGTATTGGCGAGTCTTCGGCAGCAGAGTCGCGGCATCGACGGTTGTCGGTGATTTCCGCTCGCGATTTGCGTCGCTCGGCAGGTAATCCCAGACGGCGTCGAAGGCCGGGTTGTCTTCGCCCTCTTCGATCAGCACAGCGACCACAGCGACCTTTCCGTCTTCGCTCTGGTGGACCAGGTGCATCTCCATCGCCGAGTGATCGCCGTCGACGGTGTGTTCGCTGGGCGAGTGGAAATGAAACTGCTGCAGAATGAATTCCTCATCGTGGACCGTGACAGAACTGGCTTTGTCCTCAACCTCCTTGACCGTGTGACCGTTGTAGACGAGGTCGATTCTTGACGGGTGATACACAAACTGCAGCTCAGGAAGTTCTGTGAGGATCGCTTCCGACAGGTCAATCGGAGACTGCTCCTTTCCCGTTTTCGCAAGGACGTAGTCCGGGCTGAGATCGCCCCAGTGCTTCGGCGATCCGTCACCGGTGTATCCCCAGTCGGCCTGGTGCGGCTGTTCTTCCGTGTGAAAATAGTGATGCACACGCCGAGCCGCTTCCGCAACTCGCTCTCTGACTGGCGGCGACGACGAAGGCGAAGGCTTCTCGGAATCGCCGCATCCGGCAATCATGCCGGGAACCAGGGTCACGGCCAGAATCATTCGGCTGAACTTCATCAGACGCCTCATCTTTGGTCTCGTTCAGTTTGGTGGCTTGTCGACGGTCCGCGCAGCAAGTCTATCTGACTCAGAAACAACTCACACTGACGGTGAAACAGGAGGGCGTTCATGCGACTCGGGATTTTGACAATCTTCGGACTGATCGCCTCTTTGCTTCTATCAGGAGTGACGGCGACCGCTGGACAGTTCGCGTATGTCTCGCTCGACGGAGAGAACCGCATTGCCGTTTATTCGGCGGATGAAAAATCCGGCGAGCTCTCGCCCCGGCCCGACGTCGCCACTCCGAGCCCTCCCGGCGGGCTGACTTCCGATCCGAAGAACCGGTTTCTATTCGCATCGCTTCGACAGGCCGGACAACTGGCGAGCTTCCGCATCGGCGACGATGGCGGGCTCACACTGATCAACACGGTCGAAGCCGGAGCCGATCCGGCTTACGTTGCGACGGACCGGACCGGGCGGTTTCTGCTGACGGCGTACTATGTCGCGGCGAAAGTTTCCGTGCATCGAATTGGCGATGACGGATCGCTCAGCGACAAGCCGCTCCAGGAAATCTCAACCGACACGAAGGCACACGCGATCCTCACCGATCCGACCAATCAGTTTGCCTTCGTGCCTCACACTGGTCCGAAAGCGATCTACCAGTTTCGGTTTGATGCGCAAACGGGACGACTCTCGCCCGCCGATCCGCTTGTCGTCGACACGGGAGAAAACAGCGGACCCAGACAGCTCGCTTACCACCCGAAACTCGACGTCGTCTTTTTCGACTATGAGCAGGGCAGCGCCATCGCCGGTTTTGATCTCGACCGAAAGACCGGTCAGCTGTCGTTCCGCGAGCGGCTGTCGAGCATCCCCGAGGATTTTTCAGAAACGAACAGCAACGCGCGGATCGAAATTCACCCGAGCGGCCGCTTCGTCTACGTCGCGAATCGAGGTCACGACAGCCTCGCCGGATATCGAGTCGACGCGAAGACCGGGAAGCTGACGGGCTTCGGACAGACTCCCACTGAAAAGACGCCGCGCGGGTTCGCGATCGATCCGGCCGGACGTTTTCTCTACGCGGCCGGGCAGTCCTCCGATCGACTCGCAGCGTTCCGCATCGACCAGAAAACCGGAAGCCTCAGCCGGTTCGCCACGTACGACGTCGGGAAGAATCCATGGTGGGTGCACGTCGTTCGCCTGCCGTGATCGGTTCCTCGCCCTCCCGGAACTCGCCTCACGCCAACTCCAGCGACAACCATCGCGTCCGGGCTTTTTTCAGCATCGTCAGTCCGGTCAAGAGGCACAGAGTCAGGAAAGCGGGAATTCCGTACGAAGTGCGATCCAGGTCCAGGGCGATGATCGCCGCAGAAAGGCCTCCCAGAACCATAAACACGAATGTCTACGTCCCGAGGTAAACCCAGAAATTCTGGTAGGACAGAATGAAGAGCAACACACCGGCCGACACGAGCAGATAACCGACAGACACTGCGACGGCGATCACAGCCGTTTCCGTCGGAGTTCGGCCAAAAGCGGCCGACCCCTGGAGGCAGGCCACGAGCTGAGCCACCAGGATCCAGAACGTCGCGTAGGCCAGATCGCCGCCGACTCCGCAGAAGAGCCCGCTCACAAATTCGTTTCGTGATTGAGGTCTCAGCAGTTCCGCAGCGTGCCATTTTCCATGCTGCAGCCAGATCGACCCGACTCCGGCCATCACGAAATGCGACATGAACAACGCCTGCAGGATGACGGCAATGCCCTGACTGATTTCGTTGTGGACGATCCAACCCGTCAGGAAAACATAACCCACGCAAACAATCGGCAGGGCAATCAACGCCCCGTAGCCGTGAACAATCTGGTACAGCGCGACCCGGCGAACAATTCCCGTGGCCGGCAGCCATCTCATGACAAGCTCGAACCATCGATCGAGCGCCCACGGAGCAAACCGTGATTGGGCGATAATTCGGCCCGCCAGTTTCTCCACCTCGCGGTTCGCCGCGCGAGACGTCAGTGCCCGGAAACCCCCTGCCGGAATCGCCAGCCCGTATTCGGTGTTCTCTTCGTGAAGGGAGAGAACTCGATGAGCCAGAAGAATTGTCGCTCCGACAGATCCGGCAAGAATCGTGATCGCCACATTCGTTGTCTCCGGAGTCAGGAACCAGCGGCCGAGGATCCCTCCGATGAATTCTGTCTGAGCCCCGAACATCAGCGAGAACCACACGATCAAAAGAGGCAGCGTCAGCAGGTTTGACATCAGCCAGCTTTGCCAGGCGAACATCACCGCCACAAGTAACCCCAGCGAGAGCGGTCCGACCGGGCTCAGTCCAATCTTCAGCCACCCGACCAGCACGGGCGGCCCCAGGATGAAAAACGTGATCAATGCCACGATGGTCAGGTGCGGACCTGCGAACCCCGGCATCAGGCGAGCTCGCGGCGAAGCGAACTGCGTTTTCAGCTGAATGGAAATCAGCATGCCCAACCCGAAGGCTGGAAAACAGAAGGCCATCACGATCGACTGAAAGAAGCGAGCTCGCGCCTGGGCAAAGACTCGATCGGGGCTCGGCACCCACCGCGTCGCCGCTTCGTGGATGATGCCCAGGGCCAGCGTGTTGACTCCGCTGATTTCGCGATCCTGTCTCCAGTGGAGCGGCTTTGTTTCGTCGTGAAACGAGTCGTCCGCAGAAATGACGACGAACTCCCGCAGTTCGCCAAGGAAGCCATCGGCGATCAGTCGTGTCAAGGCCTCGTGATGCTCAAGCCCGAATGGACTCGGGACAATTTGTGCGACAAGGTCGGGGCGAGCCTGTGAGGCTTCGAGCATCTGCCGGGCTTCGGCGAGATTTCTCGCCATGCGGGCCTCGGTCAGAACATGCTTCCCTGCGGCGAGAGCAGCGCGGGTCACTTCGCAATGCAGGTTCGGCCAGGTGCCAATCATGACGGCATCGAGATCCGGATCGGAGACGAGTTCCCGCCAGTCGCGATACGTCTTCGGGATGTCAAATTCGCTGGCCGCTCGCGCCGTGGACTCGGGCGAGCGATTGACAACGCCCGCAAGTTCGACGCCAGCGATCGCCCGAAAACCAGGAACATGACGCAAGCGGGTGTTGGCTCCGGCACCGACGATGCCGACTCGAAGTCGTTCACTCATTCTCAACTCTCCGGAAGCCCACTGTAGAAACTGATCCGCAGAGTGTTACTTCTCGAAAGGCAACGTCGATTCTGCCCGGCCAGCCTTCTTGATAAATGAGTCCGGCGGCGGCAGCGGAGTTGTATTTGCACGAGCCTGTTTGACGAACTCGTCGATGCATGGTGGACAACAGAAATAGTACGTCCTGCCGGCGATGATCCATGAGCATTCGTTGCTGGCGCGAGTCTTTGTGACAGGGCACAGCCGATCGCCAGGCTGCGGCTGAATGTTGTGATTTGACTGAAATCCGGAATAGCGGCTCGACGCAGTCTGCGATCCGTTGGCCTTGATATCGGACGCGGTGTAGGTCCCGGACGTCGTCAGATAGAGCTCTTTTTCGGCCGTGTCCGTCACTTTGGCGGGCATCGATGGATGCTCTGCGTCGGGTTCCTCAGTCATGAAATGAAAGCGGTATCGCTCACCATCGATCGTAATCTGAGGCACAGTGACCAGCATCTGCCGTGTCGCGAAGTCCTCGGGCAGATGACCGGAAAACTGCGAGCTTCTTCCCGGTTTGTCACCAGGTTGAGGATCCGGCAGCAGCGAGACTTCAACGGATTCGGTGAGCCCCTTTGCGCGGACAAAGGCGTTCAGTGTCTGTTCTTCAATGTCGACAACATTCACTTCGTCTTTTCCACGCATGTAGATCCGCATCTGGCCACCAGCGACAAACAGAATCTCTGCGTGGTAATGATCCCGGCCGACGGGAACGATGATGCCGCCGAATTCTCCTTCGATGTGTCCGTGTTCTGCCTCGCCATCATCCGCGCAGCCGGACATCCAGACAGCCGCGACAGTACAGAGGATGCCACTGAGAATAAGTGCCGTGAGAAGCTGGAATTGTCTGGGCATTGCAATCCTGAATTCGCGCCGAGGCAACCTGAAATACGGCGATCAATTCTCAAAAGTTTCCCGGCTTCTGATCATCACGGATGTCAGAGAGCCGCTGATAGGTGCCTCGCTCTGCCGGCACGCTGGACGGGTTTGAGTCGATCGTGTCATTGATAAAACGAACGGAACCATCAAGGAGCAGAAAGAACGCTCCCCCAGTGTGCGGGCTTCCAAATCCGGCAGCTCCGCGGCTCTGGCAGTCGAGCGAGCTACCCCACGGAATATCGTTGAGCTTGTAAGCGGTCGTGCCGAGTACCATCTGGTTGCCATTGAAGATGCAGTTGTCCCAGAAGTCGACTCCGGCCCACACGCCGGAAAAACTGGACCAGCTGCGCTCACCGACGGCGAAAGTGTTACTGGTTCCGTCGAGGACATGGGCAAGTTTGACCTCTGAGTTGTTTCCGAACGCACCGCGACCAAGCAGTTGTCGTGCGTTCCACGTTGTCGTCGAGCCGTCCCAGTCACTGCCAAGCGAAGCCACATAACTGGAAACAGAAGTCGCAACTCCTGTGGGACCGGGAGTCGGGACAGGAGGCCACTGCAACACGTGAGCGACAACGGGCACGGTGGAATTCAAAGTGAACCCGGAAAAGCGACGATTGATGTGTGATTCTTCGTCGGCTTCATCGGACGGGCAGACCAGAAGCGACAGCGGCGTCCGGAGAAACTCCTGATGAATCGACGAGTCCATCACTGCCTGCAGAGTCATCTGATCCGGGCTCAGCTTCTTATAGAGCGTTCCCTGATCAAGACCCGGTAACAGCGGCACAGCCCAGCCCCAACCTTTCCCAACACCGGGATTCGTCGGATCGCTTACGTATCCAAATGGCAGAGCGTTGTGCAATTCATGGTAGTTGTGCAGCGCCAGCCCAATCTGCTTCAGGTGGTTTCGACATTCTGTCCGGCGTGCCGACTCGCGGGCATTCTGAACGGCGGGCAGAATCAGCGCAATGAGAATTGCGATCACAGCAATGACCACCAGCAACTCGATCAGCGTAAAGCCACGCCTGCGTTGTCTGATCCAGCGAGATGTGTCGAACATGACGAAAACCTGCAATCGAATGCGAATTATCAACGCGCGATTCTACGGGGAGACGACTGAGGCAACAATAAGTATCCACGATGCGTCGGTGGAGCGTGTCTCACACATGGGAAAACGTCACACGGATCACTCTCGGGCTGGACTGCCGGCCGTTACTTTCTCGTGAGGGCTGACTCAATCGCGTCGACGTCGTACACGCAGCCGCCCCAGGTGCCGCCTCCGAACTTCTGGAGTATTGCCCACAGGCGGGTGTCGTCCGGAAGGTCCGGGTCAGCAGCGAGTTTGACGGTCGGAACTCGCCCAGCGAGAACGGTGGCACCTTCTTCGGGCGAGAAAGTTTTCTCGCCGTCACCGATGAAGTCCATTTGTCCTTTCAGCGAGTTGCGGTCGATCTCGATCCGAATCTGATCGCCGTCGCGCAGCTTTCCGACCGGGCCATCGGCGAGTGCTTCCGGGCCGACGTGTCCGATGCAGGCTCCCGTGGAGACGCCGGAAAATCGAGCGTCGGTGATGATGGCGACTTCTTTGCCAAACTTGAGGTACCGCAGAGCCGACGTCAGCTGATATGTCTCTTCCATGCCGGCTCCGAGCGGACCGCGGCAGATCAGCACGATGATGTCGCCAGCCTTGATGTTGCCTTTTTTGATGTCGGAAATCGCATCCCGTTCGGAAGTGAAGACGCGAGCCGGGCCGGTCTTTCGGTAAACGCCGTCGT
This sequence comes from Planctomycetota bacterium, assembly GCA_027623235.1. Lineage (GTDB taxonomy): Bacteria > Planctomycetota > Planctomycetia > Planctomycetales > Planctomycetaceae > JAQBVJ01. The sequence goes on along the minus strand of JAQBVJ010000035.1, from coordinate 20,209 downwards.
CGTCGACCACCGAAGGATCGATGGCTGTGCTCTTAATGACGGACCCCTCGGGGGCGATGTTGCCGGTCGGAAAGCAGACGGTGCTGGTCAGGCCTCGCTCGCGGGCTTTCTCGGCGGGCATGATCACGTCGTCCGGTTGAACGTTGTCTCGTTTGATCAATTCCTCGCGGAGAGCGGCTCGACGGTCGGACGTCTCCCACCACTCAAGGATGTCGCCAAGCTTCTGTCCGGCCGCGGTCATGACGTCAAGCTTGAGCAGACCCAGCGTTCTGAGATGCAGCATGAGTTCCGGCACTCCGCCGGCAAGATACATCCTTACGGTGGGATGGCCGACCGGCCCGTTCGGCAGTACGTCGACCAGACGCGGAGTCTGCCGGTTGATGCGGCTCCAGTCGTCGACGGTGGGGCGACGAAGTCTCGCTTCAAACGCCACCGCTGGAATGTGCAGCAGGAGATTCGTCGAGCCTCCGCATGCGGCGTGAACGACCATCGCGTTGTGCAGCGAGTCGTCGGTGAGAATGTCCCGCATCGTCAGCTTCTGTCGCTGCTGCTCGACGATGGCCCGCGCCGAACGGGCGGCCATGTCGAGCCAGATCGGCTGGCCGGACGGAGCCAGTGCGCTGTGCGGCAGCGCCATGCCGAGCGCCTCGGCCACGACCTGCGACGTCGCAGCGGTCCCCAGAAACTGGCACCCGCCGCCCGCGCTGCCGCAAGCTCGACAACCCATATCCGCAGCGTACTCCAGCGTGATTTCCTTGTGCGCGAACCGGGCTCCGATGGACTGAACCTTGCCCGCGTCTTCCGCTTCGCGCGCGGGCAATGTGACTCCACCGGGCACGATGACGCACGGCAGGTCGTGCTGATCCGCCAGCGCGATCATCATCGCGGGCAGGCCTTTGTCGCACGTTGCGACGCCGATGACTCCTTTGCGTGTCGGCAGCGACCGGATCAGCCGCTTGAGCACGATGGCCGCGTCGTTGCGGTACGGCAGGCTGTCCATCATCGCCGTCGTGCCCTGCGAACGGCCGTCGCACGGGTCGCTGACGTAAGCCGCAAACGGAACCCGCTCCAGCCGAGTGAGCTGCTCGGCCGCCGCCTTCATGAGCAGCCCGACTTCCCAGTGCCCCGTGTGATACCCGAGTGCGATCGGCTTGCCGTCCTCACCGCGAATGCCGCCCTGAGTGCTCAATATGAGAACCTGATCCCAGCACAGCGTCTGCGGATCCCAGCCCATCCCGGCGCTCTGAGTGAGCCCGAACAGGTCGCCACTGGGCGATTCCCGCAGCATCTCTTCGGTGAGCGGCAAACTGCCCGCTGGTCCGTCGGAAATTGTCTCGATGTTGAACAGGTCGGGCAGTCCGCTGTCGAGGATGCCGGAGAGTGGTTCGCTCATGAAAGTGCCTTAGGAGGGAACTCATCGAAGTCTGAAAACACCACCGAGAGGGTCATGGATGACCGATCGATGGTTTGCGTCGGAATGAACTGACGCTGCTTTTGAGTTTGTGGTGCTGGTTGCTGGTGATGACGCCGGACGGACGGTGGGCGTCCGTCTTACGGTTGAGGCGGGTCGTTTTCGTCGTCGTCGCGAATTCGATTTCGCTCGAGCATCCAGCCCCACGTGAGATACTGAATCACGCCAATGCCAATCATGCCGGCCAGGACCAGCAGAATCTTCAGGATGTCCGGGATGACGAGTGCCGCCAGTCCCAGCAGCGCGAGCCCGGCGAGGAGCATTCCGACGAGCGCAAGCAACGTCGCGGCGTTTTTTCGATTCTGCTCATCCCGGTCGACAGGTCGCATGGAAAGCCGGTCCGTCTGGCGTAGTCGCAGAGCGAGCTCCGCAGGATTGTGTCCGCGACGAAGGCGGATCACGATGGAATGTTCTCATTCAGAGCCAGATTGTAGGAGCCCTCTCTGACGTACGGTAGCCGGAGCAAAACCGGGATCGACCTGCAGTTTATCGGGCCGGCTTATCGAGACAGTGAAGCCAGCACGCGATCCGTCGTCCACACCTGGGTATAAACGCGAGCCAGCGCCGACAGCGCGGCGCGGTGATGCTCGGCGAAAAACGTTGCTGTGGCATCCTCGACGACGATGACGTTGTAACCGCGGTCAGCCGCGTCGCGAGCGGTCGTTTCGACGCACATGTCGGTCGCCATCCCAACCACGACGAGCGTGTCCAGGCCGAGGTTTCGCAACAACTGATCGATGCCCGTTCCGTTGAACGGGCTGCTGGCGTTTTTGTCGATGACGAGCTCATCGTCGAGCGGCGTCAGTTCTGACACGACCTCGTGTTCAAAGCTGCCTCGTGACCACAGCGTCGGCGTGTCGGTCTGCTCGACCGAATCCGCGTCGCGCTGACGGCGGCGAGCGATCATGTCCCGCCCGTCGGCGAGCAGAGCTCCGTGCCGCGTGAACACGACTTCTCGTTTCGCCTCTCGAAACGCTGCGAGCAGCCGCCACGAGTTTCTGATGGCGCTTCGAAGGCGAGGGAGGTAGTACGACGCGACATCGGGATATTTTTCGCCGAGCATCCGCGCCACACCGCAATCGGGGTTCGAGCCGTAATTCTGAAAGTCGATCACCAGCAACCCGGCTCGCGTCCAGTCGACGTCGAACGACGGCCACGGCATGAACCAGTCGGGAAATGTCTCGGGAGAATCGACAGAGTCCGTCGTCATGGTCACCTCCAGGTACCGCACTCCGGCGCTCCGTTTGAACTTCAGTGGCGAGTCGCTTGAGTTGAGATGTCGTTGAAAAAACCAACCCCTTACCAACCCCATATTTATAGCGGAGCGGCGTAAGCCACCCGGTTTTGCATGGAAAAACACGCTCAAACCGGACGGCTTGCGCCGTACCGCTACATTTTCAACTGGCTGTCCGGTTAGAGTCCCCGGTTGAATCGAAGAGACAGCCATCGACGCCGACGATCGTACTTTCTGCCGCCAGCAGACACACTTCGAACGGACTTTGAACCAATGACCCCAGCCTGGGCAATTCGGTTTGCCTTCAACACAGAATCCCAGGCAGACGTCGCCGGCGCGGTCGGTCGACTCCGCCTGCTGGCTGATGTTGAAGCAACCTTGAGCGAGGCGTCCCGTCTCTGGGTAGCCGGGCCGAGCCTCGATGACGACCTGCTCCGGTGTCTTCGTTCGCTGCCGTGTGAGGAGCGATTCCGCGTCGACTCGAATCGAACGCTGACAAGATTTGATGAGAAGACGCCGACCGGAGTGCTTCCTGCTGACGAGTGGATTCCGATTTCCGAACTTGTTGAGCTCACATTGCCGGTTGCTGGCGTGAGCCTCGGTCGGATCCCGCGTGTCCCGGTGACTCTTGTGCGGAGTTCGGAACCAGTCGAGCCGCAATGTCTCCTTGTCCCGGCCGATGCCGCGGTCACGTGGGCCGCTTCTGTGTCGCAGGTCCGGCTCGACCGACTTACGTTCGCGGTGAGCGACGACGGCCGCGTGCTGTTTCGAGGCTCTCCACTCCCATCGATTCCCGGCGCTCTTCTGAATGAGCGGGAACTCGTGCTGGTGCCGACCGGCTGGACATGGAGCCCGGCCATCGACGCAAAATCGCTGCGAACATCCCTTGAGGCGTCCGCTGAAGAACTCGTCCTGCTCAATCAGGACGGTGAATTCGAGAAGGTCCCGGAATCAGAATTCGTCGCTGCAAGCCGCGCCGCAATCCGCGTGTCCACAATCCAGAAAGCCACTCCGTAGCTCAGGCTCTGCCTGACGAAATCCCAAGGAGTCACGGCATCCTGTAACGCGCGTCCGGCGTGGCCCTTTCCAATTTGGATGTACCCGACTTCGCCATACAGAATGTTGTGAGGCCACTCGATGAATTACCCAGCCCGAATACATGGAAGTGCCTGGCGATATCTCACGATGGGTCTTCTTGTGAACGGCTGTAACAACAATCGTCCTGATTCCGTATTGAGCTTCGTCGCCAACAATAATGAAGCACAACTCCACGCCTGGATAAAAAATGGCGGTGATCCTAATCTCAAGACACAAGATGGAGAGATCTTGCTGTATGTTGCCACCGGTCCCCATGGAGGGGTCGATGTTGTGTCTGTACTTCTTGATGCTGGAGCGGACCCAGACATTGGATACGGTAAATACACGCCCTTAATGAACTCAGCAAGCTGGTGCGACTCACAAGCCGTATCTCTCATCTTGAAATCCGGTGCCAATCCCACATTGGTGAATTCTCAAGGGAAGACGGCGTTGCAATGCGTCGGAATATGTGAAGGTCGGGAGGCAGTCAACTCGCTGCTCATAGATGCTGTCAATCAATGGAAGGCACAAAGAGAGTGATGCGAGTGGCACTATCGCACTGGGTGCTTGCAACCAATGCGGCGTAGCGTGGTGTTCCCACTTCTTTGGCGGAAAAAGGGTACCGAAGACTGATTGATTTCAGTCTCCCTCCCTCGGAACCGTGCGAGTGGAATTGTCACGTCATTCAAGTTCTGTGGCCGTCATCAAGACCCGCATAGCCAGTCGTACCGATACAGTCGGAAACTCTTGACAGGCGGTTTCGAGTTCTCAAGCGGCCCGGAAGTTACGCGGTCATTACCGGATGCATCCGGCCTATGATCAAGGAGTCGCAGAAGAATTCCAGAGCAGAATCGCTCGGGATGGTGCGAGCTGGTCGAAGCCTGTCCCGGAGCATCACATCGTGTCCCTCACCGAGTTGACGGCGGCAGAAGTCACAGCGATTGAGTCAAACTCGATGTGGCCTCGTTTTCTGATCGGCCCCGTTGGACTGGCAGCCCAGGCGGCACTCGCGTTCTATTGGCCGACGGGAGACCCGCTATGGCAGGTTGTCTGGACCGTACTTGCCGCCTATGTATTTTTCTGCTGGACCAGCTGCTTTCACGAAGCTTCGCACCAGACGATCTGCGGATCGAGACGATTCAGTGTCATTGTCGGCCAGGTGATCGGAACCTTGCTCTTCGTGCCGTACTCGATCTATCGAGAGAGCCATATCCGGCATCACGCTTATCTCAACAAACCCACTGACTGGGAACTGTGGCCGTACTCCGACCCGCAGACATCACTCTGGTTCCGACGAATCTTCTGCTGGCTGGAATTTCCTTTAGGTGTCTTCACGACGCCGTTCGCATACGGGCGGCTCTACTTTCATTCCGGCTCGCCACTGACCGACTCAAAGATTCGACGCCAGATCGGCTGGGAGTACGTCGCCATGTTGATCACATGGCTGGTGATCCTGACGACGGTTGCTGTTACCGAAAGCTGGGGCATCTTTCTGCGAGCGTGGGTGATTCCTCACTGGATCGCCGGTGTGCTGCAGGTGTTCCGCAAGTTTACCGAACATCTCGGCATGAAAAGCTACGATCCGCTGCTGGGCACCCGGACGGTTATGGGCCAGACCTGGCTGACAAGAATCGCGTGCTACTTCAACTTCGACATCTTCATGCACGGCCCGCATCATCGCCATCCGCGAGCGTCAACGAACCAGCTGCGCGATAAGATGGCTGGTTATCAGCAAGGCAATCCCGACCTCGCTTACCCGGTCTTTCCGACGTACTGGTCAGCCATTGTGGATATGCTGCCGGCCATCTGGAATCCCGGGGTCGGCATGAACGCCGGCGCCCCGTCTCCCGTAGCCGAGAAAGCCCAGGTCGAGAACTTTGTGGTTGACGTCTCCCGCGAGATTCTGGCGGACTCAGACAACGAAACTCGAAACAACCCCATCGAATTATCCCGCTGATGATTGCGCAGGGACAGGGGTGGTGAAGACCGTTTGGTTTCGGTCTCCTCCCCCTCCGAACGGTCAGCGCGGTTCTCGCGCACACGGATCGACGGTCCTGAATCAGGAATCCACGACGCCGTAGACAAATTCCGCTCTGGTCACGATCTTCCCTGCGACGCTCCATTTTTCGCCGGGAATCCGAATGCCGACCAGCCTCACCGATCAGTACCTCGCCGAGCTTGCGGCTCGGGCGCGCGGAGAAACGGCGACGGCGGTTGAGATTGTCGACTCGCTGTTGAGTTCAGCTCAGGTGGCGGGGGCGAGTGATGTGCACATTATTCTTGACTCTGGCGGCAGCCAGGTCTGCTGGCGGATTGACGGGGTGCTGCACGAGGTGACTCGGATTGGCGCTGAGATCGCGCCGAATGTTGTTGCCCGGCTCAAGGTGCTGGCCGAGCTGCTGACTTATCGGACCGAGGTGCCTCAGGAGGGGCGAGTTCGGCATACGCAAGTCAGTGCGGGGTCGAAATCCAAGCAGACCGAACCGCAAGAGCCGCTCGCAGGATCGGATCAGATGGTCGAAATGCGGCTCAGTACGTTTCCCACTCTTTATGGCGAGAAGGCCGTGGTCCGCCTGTTTGTCGGGTCGGGGGCTTTTCGGAGGCTCGATCAGCTCGGGCTGCCGGCGGAGATTTGCAGCGGGCTGGGTGACCTGTTGCTCGAATCCGGGGGAGTGATTCTTGTCTGCGGGCCGGCGGGAAGTGGAAAGACCACAACGATTTATGCGGCACTTCGCGAAGTCGTAGACAAATCGCGGGGCGAGCGGAGTCTCGTGTCTCTGGAAGATCCGATTGAGGCCGTCGTGTCTGGCGTGGCTCAGTCTCAGGTCAATCCGGCCGCCGGATTCGACTATGAAACCGGTTTGAAATCGCTGATGAGGCAGGACCCGGAAGTCATCCTCGTCGGCGAGATTCGTGACCGGTTGACAGCGGAAACGGTTTTCCAGGCAGCCCTCACCGGGCATCTCGTGCTGACGACGTTTCACGCCGCCAGCGCGGCCGGAGCGGTCTGCCGACTTTCGGATATGGGCATCGAGCCGTACCTGCTTCGAACCGGAGTGCTGGGGATTGTGGCTCAGCGGCTGGTCCGAAAGTTGTGTGAGTGTTCGCTCGAAGCGTCCTCGGAAGAGGATCGACTGGGGCTCGATGTGAGTTTGTGTCGAGTGCCCGTCGGCTGCGAGAAGTGTCGCAGCACTGGGTACTCGGGACGGCTGCTGCTGGCGGAGTTACTTCGGCCCGAGGGCGATCTCGGCCGGGCGATCCTCTCCCGCAGCGACGCGGACGAACTGGAATCGCTGGCCGTTGAGTCGGGTATGAAAACCCGCTGGACGAACGCCTGCGAGGCGGTCGAAGCGGGGCTGACCAGTCCGGCAGAGGTTCGGCGCGTGTTCGGATTTTCGAAGTAGGTCACGCTCCGCCCTTCGGAGTTCTCCGCGACTTTAATCAATGCGTTACGTGGTTCTTTGACTTCGTCAGGCAGAGCCTGACCTGCGAAAGAGTGTTGTCATGGCATCGGGAGGCTCGGTGAAACTTGAGCAGTTTCTCGCTCTGAACGACGAGATTGCTGCGCTGATTCGCGCGGGGATTCCGCTGGAGCTCGGGCTGAGTCAGATTGCCGGATCGGCGACGGGCGGTCTCGCACGATTGTCAGAACGACTTGCAGAACGGATGGAAGCGGGGGCGACTCTTGAGCGGGCTCTGGCCGACGAAGGCGACCGCGTTCCGGGAGTTTATCTGGCGGTTGTCGAGAGCGGGCTGAGGGCGGGACGGCTGCCGGAAGCACTCGAGACGATTTCCGGGCTCGCCCGAAAACTGCTCGACCTGCATCGGCGAGCTGTGCTGGCCTTTGTTTATCCGTTGATCGTTTTCGCTTTGAGCTACGCATTGTTTGTGGCCTTCGTGTGGGGGTTCGTCGGTCGAGTTCAGCAGATGTACGGCACCCTCGGGTTCCAGCCGGAAACGGCGATGAACGTGCTGATCTGGTTGCGGGAATCGCTCTGGCTCTGGGGGCCGGGTGTGCCGCTTGTGGCCATCGCGGGCGCGACGCTTCTGACACGAGCGTCGGCAGCGATCGCTGGCGGAGCGGCGGGTCAACTTGTCGAGAGTCGTCTGCACGCATTTCGCTGGCTCCCATGGCTGAAGCCGATCACCGAAAACTACGACCGCGCCACGTTTGCTCACATGCTCGCCCTGCTGGTCAAGCACGAAACGCCACTGCATGAGGCAATCGTCCTTGCGAGCTACTCCACCGGCAATCCGCAGATCGTCGACAGCGGCGTCCAGGCGTCCGAGAAACTTCAGGCCGGCCAGTCGCTCGACGTGGCACTGAGAAACGCGACCGGGCTGCCGTCGTTTCTGCGCTGGATGATGGTGTCCGGCAATCAGAATTCGGCACTGCCCGCGACGATGCAGCAGGCCAGCGAGGTTTACGAACGTCGGGCGGACCACCGGATCGAGTGGGCTCGCGTGACGTTGCCGATCATCCTGACCGCGGGCATCGGCGGGACGTCGGCTGCGTTGTACGCCGTCGCTCTGTTTGCACCTCTTCTGGAAATGTACAAGCAACTGGCCGCTCCGATTATCTGACTGTTCTGTCCTGATGTTTAATTGAGTTGTCTCGGAAGACTGAAACCTCATGACACGTTTTCGTTACACCGCCGCCGATCCTGACGGGCAGACCGTGTCCGGCTTTGTCGAGTCTGATTCGGCCGAGCAGGCTCGCGCGGAGCTCGAAGCGCGCGGACTCCGTCCGATCGAGATCGAATCGGCTGGCAAGGACGAAGTGGCTCCTGCTGCAGAGACCTCGGTGGCAGCGAGCTCAGCATCTCGGATTGAAGCGGTATCGCGGGCCGGGCAGTTGATCGCCGCCGGAGTTCCGCTGTCTGCCGGACTGCGAGCACTCGCCGAGGACACGGGAGATCGATCGATCTGCCGCGTGTTGACTCAGATGGCGGATCGGCTGGAAGCCGGAGACGATCTGAAAGAAGTGTTTTCCGGCGAGTCGATTCAGCTGCCCGCGTATCTGAAAGGGCTCGTTCATGCCGGCACTCAGATGGGCGATCTGGCTGGCGGCATCAACCACTACGTTCAGTTCAGTCGGCTGCGGGCGACGATCCAGAGCCGGATTCGAGTTTCTCTGGCGTATCCGTTGACCCTGTTTCTGATCGCGTTCGTGATCGCCGGAGGACTCCTGTATTTCCTCATGCCGCAGTTTCGAGTCATCTTCGACGACTTCGGAGTGCAGTTGCCCGGTTTGACGGAGGCGATCCTGGACCTTTCGTCGTTCACGATCGCCGCGGTGCAGGTGTGGCCCGTCTCGCTGGCCGTGTTGCTTGGCCTGCCGCTTGTCCTTCGGGCGATCACAAGAAACGTGATCGGCCCGGCGGCCTGGCGACGGCTCCTGTACTGCGTCCCACTCTTCGGCCCGACGTTGCGTTATGGAGCTCTGGCTGAGTACTGCCACCTGCTGGCAATTCTGATCGACCATCGCATTCCCTTGCCGGAGGCCTTGAAGCTGGCCGGGGATGGCGTGTCCGACTGGAATCTGCGTGAGGGTTCTTACCTGTTAAGTCTGAAGGCGGAAGCCGGAAATGGACCGACGCAGGGAGAGTTGGTGCCTCATTTTCCGCGAGACATTTTGAATGTCATGAGCTGGGATGTGAGTGACCGACGCGACGGACAGAGTCCGGGTGACATCGTCCGGGGCGCCGGCGAGATCTACGTGGCTCACGCCGAAGTCCACTCAAGAACAATTACCGCCGCTCTGGAACCAGTCGCCATCCTGATGGTGGCCTGCATGGTTTCTCTGTTTGTTGTTTCGATGTTCCTTCCGCTTGTGAAGCTGTTGAACGATCTCTCCTGACCTTTTTACTCGTTCACTCGTGAAGTTTCCCGATCCGGGATTTCGAGTTCTCATGATCAACTCTTCTGACATCGCTGCTGCCGGGGTGGGGCTTGCCGTCGTCTTGCTGCTGATTGTTGTGCCGGCGTGCTGGTTCGTCGTGCGGACCGGTTCGTCCAGGACAGCGAGCAACTCACGACGTGCGTCCCGCCGGATTCGATTCGCGGCACACATCCTGCTCGCAACGGGAGGACTTATCGCATTCATGGGCCTGATCGGACTGTCGATTCTGTCAGCGATTGTGAGCGGCGAGGAGGAGATTGGCCTGACCGCCGCGAGCACTTGTGCTGGAGTACTGGTGTGCCTGGTCGGTGTGATGCTTCACGGCTGCGCCAAATCCGTTGGGCGACTGGTCGACGAAGACAACGACGAACTCCAGCTTTCGATTGATCGGTCGCTCGGCAGCATCGCGTTCCTCGGCTGGGCCGGTGGAGTGGTGTTTCTGCTCATCACCCTGGCCGTCGTTCCCCACAACCTGGTGTTTCTACTACTCGTCCTGCTGATCGGCGTCCCGCTTTCGCTGCAGCTGGTTCGAGCCAGGCGACAGTGCCAGCTGCTGTGGATCATCACTGTCACTATTCGATCCGGAAGAAACCTGCCGGCCGAGCTTCGAAATCACGCAGGGTGTACGTTCGGAGAAAACGCCGCCAGCATTCGACAGCTGGCTCGAGACCTTGAAACCGGTTTATCGCTCGGCGACTCGCTGATGGTTAATCGCAAGAACTCGTTTCACGGGTCGACGCTCTGGCGATGGTTCATCCAGTACAACCCGGTGAGCCTGCTGGTTCGATTTTTCTTCGGGTCGGGACTGATCCTGCCCGCGTGGGTCATCGCGTCGATCCAGACCGCAGAGAAGACTGGCACGCTCGAAAAGACGCTCGTCGTCTGTTCGAAGCAGTACCTCGACTCGATCCGAACACGCTTTACGCTGTCGAACGTGACGGGCCTGATCACCTACCTGCTGGCTTATGCCAGTATCGCAACCGGAATCGTCAGTTTTCTGATGATCTTCATCATGCCGAAATTCAAGGCGATCTTCGAAGGCTTTGGGGCAGAACTGCCGGGCGTGACCGAGAACCTGATCTGGTGTGCCGAATACGCCGTCAACTACTGGCCGGTCCTCGTTCTGATCGGTGTGTATCCGCTGCGGATGCTCATTCGACTTGGCCTCGGGGAACCGCTTGCCTGGAAGAATCTCAACTCAAAAGTCTTTGCGAAACTGTTTCCAAAGCTCGACGGGCCTGATGTGCTGAGGCAGCTCAGCGCTGTCATACGATCCGGGAAACCGCTGAACGATGCGCTGAGCGCGATGGCAAAAACGCATCAGAGAAATTCAGCGCGGTCGAATCTGGCCGCAGTCACCGAAGGAGTCCAGGCCGGCGGCGACGCCTGGCAGCTTCTCACCAGTAGCGGTTATCTGAGGAGCCAGGACCTGCAGCTGATCCGCGTCGCCACGGCCGCCGGCAATCTGCCGTGGGCTTTGGACGAACTGGCCAGTTCCCGCGAACGAACGCTCGAACATCGCGTTCAAATGGCGTCGAGTTTCATTGAGCCGGCCGTGATCGTGGCGTTCGGCCTGCTGTGTGCCTTCATCATCCTCGGCGTTTTCATGCCGATGGTGAAACTCCTCAACGACCTGAGTTGACCGGAGCAAACCTGTGAGACGTGCGTTGACATCACCGAAAGACAATAGCCGCCAAAGAAGCGGGTTCGGCACAGTCGAACTGGTCGTCGCGACCATTCTGTTCGGCGTGCTGGTCTCGTCCATCGGGCCGATCGTCAAGCGGGTTTCGACAGCCAGTCGCGTGAACGAGGAACGTCGAATCGCGCAGCTCGAACTCGCGAATCTGATGGAGCAGATTTCTGTCCTGACGCCGGAACAGCTCGCGCCGGAGACCGTTGAGAATCTTCGAGCCACGGCAGCAAAGTCTGTGTCGCTTCCCGACGCAGCGCTTACGGCGGTCGTGACTGGCGAGGTCGACGGACTCCGCCAGGTGAGCCTGGGGCTCACCTGGAATCCCGCTGCGGGCGACGGAATGAAACCGGTCCGATTGTCTGCCTGGTTCCGCAGCGCGTCTTCCCCGACGGAGGACTCATTGTGAAACGGAAACAACGAAACCGACGCGGATCGATGCTGGCTCAAATGGTCGTCGTCATGACCTGCATGTCGATCCTCATCACGCTGAGCGGAATGTTGCTGTTCCGGCTGCTTCACCAGCAGGTCGAAATGACAAAAGCCGTCGTCCAGACCGGCACGTGGACACGGCTGGCTCGCGATTTTCGAAACGATGTTCACGCAGCCAGATCCGCGAAGCAGACGGGCGAAGCCGGAAACGCTTTGGAGCTGACATTCGACGATGGCACAGTCACATGGCGTTCGGACGGCGAGTTCGTTCACCGGGCGCACCGACCCGCCGATTCTCAAACAGGTCCTGAACTCACGCCGGGTGAGCGATACCGCTGCCAGAACGCGACCGCCACGTTTTCTCTCAGTCAGGCGGAAGCGACGGGGTCTCTGGCTGTTCTGCAGGTCGCTCCGGTGGACTCCTCGGAAGCCAGCTACGCGGCAACATCCCTTCGCATTTCGACCGCTGTCGGCCTGAGCCGGCGTCACGAAGGAGGGGCGGCCGAATGAAACGGACCATCTCACAGTCTCAAGAGCCTCGCACCACACAGAGTCGGCGCGGAAGCATTTTTCCGATCTTTTTGATCAGCCTGATCCTCGTCGCAGCGACGGCGGCAGTTCTTGTGCGGACCACGCTGACTCAGCGGTCGCTCGTTCGAACCGAGGAACTGCGGCTTCAGGCCGACTGGCTGGTCCACTCAGCGGCGGCAAGGGCGGCGGCGAAACTCGCAAGCGATCCCGCTTACGCGGGCGAGACCTGGCCGGTGCTGGCGGAAGAGCTTGGGCAGCAACACGGAGCGAGTGTCGAGATCGCTGTCTCGACGATCGACGCTAATCCGACACGGCGAGACCTCTCACCGAAGAGCAATCGTCAGGTCGACATCACAGTGAACTATCCGCCGGAGGGGAATCCGCGAGTCCGGCTTTCCCGCCAGGTGTTTGTAAAAGTTTCCGGAGAGTAATTCAGGTTGCCACCGTCGCCAGAGGGTGGGCTGAGGCTGATAAACCCGCGTTCTGGCGAGCGTGGCAGCAAAAATGTCCTGCTCACATTTTTACGTGAGTTCCATCTGACTTGACGACCATCCACTTTTGGAGAGACCAGAAATGAAACGCCACTCTCAAACGAACACGAGATCGCGGCGCGGCTTTACGCTCATCGAGCTGCTCGTCGTGATCGCCATCATTGCAATTCTGATCGCGCTGCTGCTGCCGGCCGTTCAGCAGGCGCGCGAAGCGGCACGGCGATCTCAGTGCAAAAACAACATGGCTCAGATCGCCCTCGCGACTCTCAACTACGAGATGGCCTGGGAGTCGTTGCCGTCCGGGACGATCAATACCGACGGCCCGATTGAATCGACACCGAAGGGCTACCACGTGTCCTGGACTGTCCTGATCCTGTCGCATTTGGATCAGGGTCCACTCTTCAACCATTTTGATTTTTCAAAGGGCGTGTATGAGCAGGATGAAAAGGTCATGAAATCGACTATGGCGACTCTGATCTGCCCGTCTGATCCGGGACATCGCTACGGTGACAAAGAGCCGGCACCGTCGAATTACGCTGGCGTTCATTCAGGAACAGAAACGCAGATCGCGGCAGACAACGACGGCGTGTTTTTTCTGAACAGCGGCATTGGAAACCGCGACGTGTCCGACGGGAGTACTAACACGCTCTTCTTCGGCGAGAAGGCGATCACAGAACTCGATCACGGCCTCGGCTGGTACTCGGGCACTCGGGCGACACTCCGCAACACCGGGACGCAGCCCAACAGCATTTTTGGCGACCCCGATAAGCCGCGACACTATGGTCAAATTGAGCTCACTGCCGAGCAGACGGCTCCCAGATCGGTCCTGGGATTCAGCAGCCACCACCCGGGGGGAAGCCACTTTGCTCTCGGCGACGGGTCCGTGAGATTCGTCAGCGAGAAGATCGACAGCACGACGTACTCCTACCTGGGAAACCGTCACGACGGCGAACTTCTGGATCCATCCTTCTGAGCAACCACTGCGGCGACATCACCGTCACGGTCAGGACGCCGCGAGCTTCAGCTTGCGGCGTTTTCTTTGCGCGGACTTTGCTCGATAATAGAACTGTGATCTGACCTGCCTGCTGGCCGATGAAAACAACATTCATCCGGCTCCTTCCACGAAGTCCAATTTACGGGTAATCCAATGGGAATCTGGCGAAACTGCGAGGGAACGACGCGTCGCGACTGCCTGAAGCTGGGGCTCGGCGGAGCGATGCTCGGAACGGGGTTCATTGACACCCTGCGCCTGAAAGGGACGGCCGGTGACTCGGCCAACCCGCTCGCAAAGGCGGATCGCTGCATCCTGATCTGGATGGACGGAGGTCCAACTCATTTCGAGACCTTTGATCCGAAACCCGACGCGCCGGCTGAGCTGCGCGGTGAGTTCGATCCGATCGCGACCGCTCTGCCGGGAGTTCATTTTTCCGAACACATGACGAAACTGGCCGCGATGGCGGACAAGTTCGCCATGATCCGCTCGATCCGCCACAACCAGGGCAACCACGGAGCCGGCAACCACTACATGATGACCGGTTCCCCGCCCCGAATTCCCGTCGGCTGCGGAGCCTTCGTCAGCTTCCACCCGAGCATGGGATCCGTCGCGGCTCACGAGCTTCCGAGGCCGGCCGGGCTGCCTTCGTATTTCTCGATGCCAAGCATGTCGCGGTCCGGTGGACCGAACTTCCTCGGCGCAAAATACGCGCCGTTTGTCGTTCCGGACGATCCAAATTCGACCAGCTTCCAGGTCCGCGACGTCGCCCTGCCGAAGGGGCTGACCGAAGACCAGTTTCAGCATCGCTCCGATCTGCGGCGGCTCGTCGACAGACTCCCGCGAATTGCCGACCAGGCAGCTGGCGACCCGGTTCTCGCGATTGACGAGTACTACCAGCAGGGCATGAACCTGATCACCTCGCCGTCCGCTCAGGCCGCGTTTGACATCCACAAAGAGCCCGACGAAATCCGCTCAGCTTACGGCCGCGACTCATTCGGGCAGCGCTGCCTGCTGGCTCGCCGACTGGTCGAGGGCGGTGTTCCGTTCGTCACGGTTTATGACGGCGGCTGGGATCACCACAGCAACATTTTCGCCACTTGCCGGACACGTCTGCCGAACTGGGACAACTCAGTGGCGACGCTGATTTCGGATCTGGACGATCGAGGTCTCCTCGACACGACCCTCGTCCTGGCCCTGGGTGAGTTCGGACGAACCCCGAAACTTTCCACACTGAACGGCCAGACGACGGCCGGCCGAGACCACTGGGCGAACGCGATGTCCGTCCTGATGGCTGGCGGCGGAACACCCGGCGGCACGGTCGTCGGGGCCACCGACAAGAACGGCTACTCCGCTGTCGAGCGAGTCCTGTCGCCCGAGAATTTCGTGTCGACCGTCTACACGAAACTCGGCATCAACCCGGACAAGATGCTCTACACCCCGCAAGGCCGCCCGACCCACCTGGTCAGCGACCCGACGCCGATCACTGAATTGATGGGGTAATCGGTGTCGTCGCGATCCAGACACGCGTGATGACTCATAGGAGTCAATTCGATTCTGGCGTCTGCGGTTCGTGAGGTCGGCCGCCAGGGGCGTAATACCACGGGTCGGGCTCATGAGTCGGTGGCAGCGCCGGGGGTGAGTAGGAGCCAGACAAATCGGCGGTTGCTGGTGGAGTCGCACTCAACAGCGACGCCCAGGAGGGCGATTTTTCGAGCGTCTCGACAGCAGATCGCTCAACAGGTCGCGAAGGCACCGCAGATGCACCGGGCGCAGATGCACCGGGCACTGTCACGAAGGTGGCCTCGTTGACCGTTTCGATCGACGAGGCTTCATTCGTCGAAACGTGAGGCGTCCAGGTTGCCGGCTCTGAATTCGGCTGCGGGGCTGAGGGATGTCCTCTTAATGGAGCCCGCTCTTCCAGGTCGCGGGTGATCTCGCTGAACTCGCCCGTTGCAATTTCGTCGAGTGTCGACTGGATTTCGTGCAGAGCGAATTGGCAGATGTAGCGGAGCGGGTTGTGGACGGCGAACGTCCACAGCAGGTTCCAGGGCCAGCAGATGACCCACGAGAGAATCTGGCCGTAGTGGTGCCGTGGATCGGGACGGGTGATGCCCTCGATCGTGCGCGGGCGTGTGAGATCAGTGCCGGTAACCATTCTGCACGTAGTCCTTCCACGCGGGTTTAAGATCGGAACTCAGCGAGCCGCCGCCATGGATCGCGGCTTTCGCACACACCTCGGCCCACTGAATCAAGCGAGCTCGCTCGCCGGGCAGCGAGGAATAGTCAGCTCGCGAACGCAGCGCCGCGGCCGAATGGTCGAGCGAAGACGGCATCAGCCATTTTGCCTTGTGCTGCTCGTAGTCCTCACGCAGGTGTCGCACGAACATCCACCAGCGAAGCATGCCCCAGCCAAGCCCGATCAGAACGTACAGAGCGAGGCCGGCCAAGAGCATCCAGATGTTGGTGCCGAGCCAGCTCCACAGACCGTTCTCGCGAAGACTGGCCAGACCGATGGAATCCCACTGACTGGGAAAGAATCCGATACCGCCCAGAAGTGTGAGGATGCTGAAACCGGCACCGATCGGGCTGCCATGCTCGACAAAAAACACAATCAGAGCCGACTGAACGACGATCATCGTCCAGAACCAGAAGGCTTCGCTTGTGAGAATTTCGGTCAGCATGAGGAGAGCCTGCGAGAGAGACATTGCCGTCCGAGACCATTTCGGACAGCGCGCCACCCATCTTCCGAGACTACCCGGATTTGCCAACGATGCCAGACGCAAATGAATTGACGTTGCGGCGGTTTGCAGCAGTCCCGCCTGCGGATTCACGAATGTCACGTGAGTCGGACTCGGCGTACGGATCAAGCTTGTCCGGACACTCGGCTGAGAGATCCGGGTCCGTCACAAAAGTTCGACAGCGAGGACCTGCCCGAATCAAAACAGACCGTGCAACGGACCGCCCGGCGCCGCAAGCTCGTCGACTCGGCGCGTGATCGACGGGTCCTCGATCAGCGGCGGAGCGTGGTGCGACTTGATTCGCGCATCGATGACGACCGATCCGCGACAACCCCAATGTTTGTCCTCGATCGATGATTCGATGCCGTGAAGATTGCTCGCCGGATCCGAGCGGGTGAACGTGACCCACAGAAAATTCTTCAGCCGCTGCGCGGTGAACTCGGCATCGTCGACCACCACGATCAGCGGGAAGCGGTTGATCGAGTCGCTGGCGTGAAAGCTGTCGGCGAATTTCTCGACCTGCGCGTCTTTCTCAACGCTGTCATTTTTCCACGGTGGGCCCTCGACGGCGAGAACTCCAGGAAAGCAGATTCGCGGCTCGCGGAAGCCGTCGGGAAGCCGCAGGTCGCCAGGAATTTCAGAGGGCAGTTCCCGCAGTGGCTCGCCCGTTGCCGCGATGACGACTTTCGATCCCTGGTTGAGACCGGAACTGCTGTAGTCGAGCGTGTCCATTGTCGAGCAGGTTTGAAAGTGCAGGTCACGCCGCCAGTCAACTCGCCGCAGCACGTGCATGAAAAACTCGTCGATGCGGTGAATGTTGAGTGCCGGATCGTCGGCCGCAGACACAATGAAAAGATACTTGGCGAGCGACAACTGTCCTTGTCCAAGGATCGCGGATGCCTGTGTGAGCAGCTCCTGAGGTCGATCGGATTTCGCGTACGGCGTGTACCGCTCGCTGCCGATTGCCAGAAGCAGCGGATGAACGCCAGCTTCATCGACGGCGTTGACCGCTTTCACTCCCGGTAGAACAGTCGGGATGATCGGCCCGGTGATTTCGTGAATGATTTCTCCGAACGACGTGTCTTCCTGAGGCGGCCTCCCCACCACAGTGAACGGCCAGATGGCATCTTTGCGGTGATAAACTTTCTCGACGTTCAACACAGGAAAATCATGGGCGAGACTGTAGTAGCCCAGGTGGTCTCCGAAGGGTCCCTCGGGAAGCAGCTTTTCCGGATCGACGGTGCCGCTGATGCAGAAGTCGGCCTCGGCATAAATCGGCAGCGGCAGCCCGCGTGACGCCATTGCAACTCGACGATTCTGCAGCGCGCCTGCGAAAGTCAGCTCGGACATCCCTTCAGGAAGAGGCATCACGGCGGCAAGGATCATCGCCGGTGAACCGCCGACAAAAATGTTGACGCGAAACGGCTCGCCCTTCGCAATGGCCTTTTGATGGTGGACGCCGATACTGCGGTGAATCTGGTAGTGCAGCCCGATCTGCCGATTCGGTTCGTACCGATTGCCCGACAGCTGGACGCGGTACATGCCCAGATTCGAGCTCATCAGTCCGGGCCGATCGACGTCTTCCGTATAAACGGCTGGGAGAGTGACGAACGCTCCGCCGTCGTCCGGCCAGCTTTTCAATTGAGGCAACTGGTCGATCGTCGTCTCGCAGGCGAGCACCGGGCCGCCGCGGGCTTTCCGCGGCAGCATGTGCAGCGCGGTGAATGGTGCGCCGAGGTACCGCCATGGTTTCCTGGCAAACGCGACCGGATCGATCTTCAGCTCAACGAGCTTGCGGACGGCGGCGAGCGTGTCTCGAAACAGAAAATGAGTCCGCTCGCTGGTGCCGAACAGGTTGCTCACCATCGGGAACCGGCAGCCTTTGACATTCTCAAAGAGAATTGCCGGACCGCCGGCCTGGTAGACTCGCCGCTGAATTTCGGCCGCTTCGAGGTTGGCATCGATCTCCGCCTTCACGCGCACGAGCTGCCCGGTTCGTTCCAGGTCGTTGACGCACTCACGGAGATTTCGATAGCCCATCGGGATCAGTGCTCAAGGACAGGTGTGCGGCGAGCGGGACAGAGGCGGATTATTGCCGGTCACTCGTTCGTAGTCCCGCCTTCAGGCCGATTTCGAGGTCGGTCGGTCGAGAATCACTGAATCTCGCTCTCAGCCGGCAGCATCTGCTGCAAACGCCAGGATCATTCTTGACGCCCCCGACGGGCACTGCGATCATCGCGGACTGTTCGATCACCCGTCACGGAACTTCCAACTCAGTCAGGAATTCCTTATGAAGATTCTGAAATCTGCTCTCGCCGTTGCTGTTGCTGCAACGCTCGTTTCCGCCAGTCAGGCGGCTCAGATCACTGGCGAGTACCTCGAGGCTCGCACCTGCAACGTGTACACCGGCCCGTGCTTTGCCAACGCGGAAATGAGTCTCACCGGCAAAGAAGCTCTGATGGCGTGGAAAGTTGACAAGGGCACCTGGAACGACGTCAAGCTGGACGGCCTCGGGGCTGCACTCATCCTGCACGCTCAGGGGACTCTGGGTTACGACGGCACATTTCCGATGCAGGCTGGAAAAATCAAGGCGCATCTGATGGTGGATGAAAAGGCCACGAAGGAGCAGCGGGAAGCGCTCGTCGCGTTCGTTAAGGACTCTGCGAAGGACCTGACAAAGAACATCGTCAAGATTGAGACCGTGCCGTTTTCGATGACGAACGACCACATCGAGCACATCGGAGTTTTCAAAGCGGGCGGTCTGGCTGAGATCAAAACCCGAAAACTCAAGAGCACCGACTGCGTCTGCACCAACGAAACGGTTTTTTACCAGCCGCTGACGAAAGTGCAGAACGCCAGCCCGGCGTACTCGCTGAAGCTGTCGTACCAGGGCAATGACCTCGGTACGAAGTTCACGAACCGCGGAATCCGTAGCTCGTTCCTGGCAACGTTTCGGAAGTAGTCGCCGCAAGTCGGCCGAATTTTCAATGGGGAGTCGCTCAGGCGACTCCCCGTTTTCTTTACGTTTCGGATTTCGCAGCAGACGGCATCAGAACAGAGGAAGAAGCACCGTGCTGACCATCGGGGATCTGAAACAGAAACACGCTCAAGCGGGACGGGTCGAATGGATCGGGCTCTGCACCGAGCGGCGCGGGCCGATCGAAGTTGTCTCCACCGCGTCTGCGGAGGAAAGTCGCGGGCTCATCGGCGATCACCACGGGAAAAAGCGAATCTCTAAACGTCAGGTGACACTCATCCAGGCCGAACACCTGCCGGCGGTCGCTTCGATCATCGGCCGTGAGGAACCGATCAATCCGCAACTGCTTCGCCGAAACATCGTCGTTTCGGGAATCAGTCTGCTGGCTCTGAAGGATCAGCGGTTTCGGATTGGCGAGGCACTCTTCGAAGGCAGTGGCCCGGCGGCACCGTGCTCGCGCATGGAGGAGAATCTTGGCGAGGGCGGCTACAACGCGATGAGGGGTCACGGAGGGATCACCGCCCGGGTGATCGAAGGTGGCGTGATTTCCGTTGGCGACGCCGTTCTGGCTGTCGCCAGCAAAACACAATAGCCGTTTCCCACTAAGGGACGGCGGCGAAATTAAATCGGCATTCTCAGAGACGCTGTGATTGAAAAGACTCCTCAACCAGA
>JAQBVJ010000034.1 GCA_027623235.1 Planctomycetota bacterium | reverse complement strand
GTCGAGCGCCGGCCGGCCGAAATCCTTCGGCAGGATTCCCTTGAGCCGCGGATTGTCCCGCTCGATGGCCACCATTGCGTCGTCGATCAGCTTGCCGATGGTCGGCTGCCTGGCGTTGTCCTGGAGATGCTCCCAGCGAGCTTCCGGCGGAACCCAGAAGACGTTTTCCGCGCGGTATTCGTCGGCGTCTTCCGGATCGGCCCCCGCGTACTCGCCCTCGCCGGCGATCAGCTTCTGATGCATCTCCTCAAAGGCGTCGGAGATGTACTTCAGGAAGATCAATCCGAGGACGACGTGCTTGTACTCGGCGGCGTCCATGTTGTTGCGGAGCTTGTCGGCAGCCAGCCACAGCTTCGCCTCAAAGCCCAGATTGGCCGCCTGATCCGCCGTCTTCCGTATGGCGCGCTTCTTTGCCATTGATATCTCGGCTGCGGGTGTATTCAATTCCGTACAGGTCAACACGGCATCGTACGGTTCTCTGGAGAATTTCTCCATAAGATCGGCTGATGCCCGAAGGAAATGCGAGTACCGGCATGAACTCCCCGTCAGAACGCCCCCTCGACTACCCGCCTACCTGGCCGTGGCCTCCGGTTCCGTATCAGGATATTCCGACGCCCCACCTCGAATCAGTAAATGATGCGGTCCTTCGCTGTCTCCAGGCGGCTCATGAAATTCGACTTTGGGCGGCGAGCTGGCCCACTCGATTAGACCGGCCAACAGGCGTGACAGATCATTTCTGCGCGATCCGCGACCTGATGGCAGCTCTCTCGATCGCGGAACCTCTTCTCGATGCTTGTCGCGATGAATTTGCGCGAGTCAATAACGAGAATGTCACTGTTGCTGGCGAAATCGACGCCAGCTTTCACGCGGGTTCTTATCATTATTCCATGCAATTCGCGAAGGTCGCAGCAATTACGATCGATTCCCTTCTCACGATCTCTCCGCCACACCCAGTTACTGGTGAGAGTGAGATGGACATACTCGGCCTCCCCGAATTACGCCCAGGCGCCTATGCCATGGCGGCCAGGCAGCTACCACTCGTGGATCACGCCGACCTGGTAGCGTCCATGTCCAGGGAATGCGCTCGTGCACAAGCAGCACGGGATGATCGTGTGCCAAATCCGCCCGTGGATGAAGTCAAAGCGATACGCGCGCGAACAACCCAGAAAGAGGCGGAGGCGTCTGCAACGCGTCTGTATCACAAGCTGTGGAAGGTGGATAGAAAGGCGGAATGGGGGCGTCAGATCGGAAAGGAACTCAACCGGGGATCGGTCGATCCGAGGACCATTGAGAAACTTCCGAGCTGGCAAAAGGCAGAACGTAGACGAGACCGAAGTGCGGCGATTGGTCAGCGGCTTCATGCCATTGGCATGACCGGGAAGATCCTTGACGGTCTCACAGACCCGCAGGACGGCGGCATTGATGCGATCATTCAGAAACTGGATGAGGATGAACTTGAGCGACTAAAGACGGACAAAGTACTGCAGGCTCTACTCAGCGAGCAGCAGAAAGAGGATAGTACGGACCATCAATCTCCAGATGCCTGAACCATCGTTGCGCGCAATGCTGGCTTATGTCTGTCTATGTGGGTTCTGGATTCTTATTTTGAAAACGCTAACTCTCTGCAATAAAAAGAATTGCGATGCCCGAGGCCGCATCAATCTGAATTCAGCTGCTTACCTCTGAATGGTCGTTTCCACCCAATTTCAGAGGAGGATTAACATGTTGAATTCAGTTTCCCCCGCCGATTCAAACCGGCTGGCTTTCACAATGCGTGAGGCCGCACAAGCACTCGGAATCTGCGAGCGAAGCATCTGGCAGGCGATTCGAGACGGGCGCCTCAAGGCAGCGAAACTGGGGCGGTCTGTTCGAATCCGAGCGGAAGAACTCGACCGGTTTCTCCGTGATGCGGAAGCCTGAGCAGTGGCTCAATTCCGTCTCGTCTTCGAGTGCGCGCCGGGCGACTCTCGCCCGGCTGCCGCTCGACTCAAAAAGCTTCCCAAGTTCTGCGGACTTCGATGTATCGAAGTCCGCCTTGAGACTCCCGCAAATTAACACGGGCCGCCGTCAATGTCCCCGCAGAGGACTCTGGCGTGCCCGCGTTGAAAGGTAATAACAATGCACCATCATAACAGTCCCATCGAGGTCGTGCTAAGTGCGATCTCAAAAACGACGGGGAAACAGCCCGTCGGGTCCGGAAAAGACTGCAAGATCAGCTGCCCCGCGCATGAGGATAAGAATCCAAGCCTGTCCGTCACCGAGGGCGACGACGGTCGAGTGCTGCTCAAGTGCTGGGCCGGCTGCAGCTTCGAAGAAATTTTGAATGCTGCGGGACTCAAGAAAAGTGATCTCTTCCCCAGGCCAGACCGGAACTCGTCCGCAAAAATATTTGGCAATCCTGATCGGCCAAACGAGAAGCAACAGAAGGCAGGTTGGCCGACCAGTTCGGCGCTCATCGAAAACCTAGAGAAGAAACGCGGCCCTCGCTCCGCCGCGTGGACGTACCGGGATCGTGATGACCACGAAGTCGGCGGCGTCATCCGGTGGGACCGCGACGACGGTAAAGACATCCGACCGATTCATCGCAACGAAGCCGGCTGGTGCGTCGGCGCGATGCCGGAACCGCGACCGCCGTACCGGCTGCGAGACATCCTTAACGCTGAAGTTGTCTTCGTTTTTGAAGGCGAAAAGGCTGTCGACGCGGCAGTTTCCATCGGCCTGAATGCGACAACGTCCTGCGGTGGCAGCAACGCCGCAGAGAAAACCGACTGGTCACCGCTGGCCGGCAAAGTTGTCGTGATCATCCGCGACAACGATGAGCCCGGCCGAAAGTTCGCCGAAACAGTCGCCAGCATCCTGTTGAGGCTCGACGCATCAACGGTGGTCCGCATCATCGACCTGGCCGACGACTGGCCCGAGTTGCCGGGGAAAGGCGACCTGGCGGATTGGCTCGAAGCTCACGACGCGGTCGAGCCGGAAGTCCTGCGGAATCGAATCAAAGCACTCGTCACAGCATCGGAAATCTGGGGTGCACCTCACGTTTACGCTGAACCCCTCGATAACTCTGGGACTACCGATGGCTATCCGGAAAAGATCAGCATGAGGGCTTTCCACGGTCTGGCGTGTAAATTCGTCAGTCTGGTGTCATCGGAAACCGAGGCCGACGAAGTGGCCTTACTGATGCACTTCCTGACGATTTTCTCCGGGATGGCTGGCCGCGAACGGTACTACCCGGTCAGCGGAACCTGTCACCATGCCCGGCTGTTTTCCGTCGCCGTCGGCGGGACGGCATCGGGCCGGAAGGGAACGGCTCTGGATTGTGTTCTGCACGTTCTGCGAATGGTCGATGAGGGTTTTTGCGAAGACAACATCGTGAGCGGACTCACATCCGGTGCGGGACTACTCTGGCACGTCCGCGACCCAAAGGAAGGTGACGACGATGGTGGCGTGATCGACAAGCGGCTTGTTGTCATTGAGTCCGAATTCGGTGGCGTCCTTCGTGCCAGCAACCGTCGCGAAAATGACCTGTCCCCGGTCCTGCGTGATAGCTGGGACGGCAAGTCGTTGCGGTCCTTGGCGAAGCAGCAACCCGCCCGTGCGACCGATCCGCATATCAACGTCTGCGGTCACATCACCCGCGAAGAGTTGAGAGAAACGATCTCAAAAAACGACATTGGCAACGGGATGGCAAACCGAATCCTCTGGTACGGATCGAAACGGTCTCAGCTTCTGCCCGACGGTGGGGACCTTCACCAGGTGGACTTCCGCGAAGTTGTGGCTGAAATTCGGGCCGCTGTTCAATTCGCCCGATTCCCAGGACGAATGACGCGTAGCGAAGCTGCCCGAAGCCTGTGGCACGACGTCTATTCACGATTGACTGCACCGCGTCCGGGTGCCTTCGGGAAAGCGACGACACGGGCGGAGGCTCAGGTCCTGCGACTGAGCATGATCTTCGCACTACTCGACCGGTCCGACGAAATTGACCTGCCTCACCTCGAAGCGGCCCTCGCTGTGTGGGACCACGCGGAAGATTCCGCCCGATGGGTTTTCGGAAACTCCACCGGAAACGTGGTCGCCGATCGAATTCTTGAGGCACTTCGCGAAAGCGGCCCACTCGGGCTTTCAGAGATCTCCAGCCTGTTCAGCGGAAACAAACCTCGCGAAGAGCTGCAGGTCGCGCTCACGACTCTCGCCGAACTCGGGCTGGCTCAGCGGTGCAAACCCGAGGGGACGGGGCGAGGCCGGCCGCCTGAACTCTGGTCGGCGAAGTGACGAATAAAACGAAGTAAACGAACAAACTCGGCAGCGACTTCGTTTCATTCGTTTCTTTCGTACAGAAAACGAAGACTTCCAACAGCAATCATCTTGCGCATTGTGTCGCACGGCGATATCCTGGCCCGGCACAGTGTCGCATTGAGCAGAAAGAAGACAGAGATGGCAAGCATTTCCAACGACAAGAACGGTCGACGGCGAATCCAGTTCTACGGGGCCGACGGAAAGCGAAAAGCAATTCGCCTCGGTAAGGTCAGCAAGCGGGTGGCCGAAGCCGTGAGGGTGAAGGTTGAGGCACTCGTCACGGCGAGCATCACTAGCCACTCGGTCGACGACGAGACCGCGAGATGGCTGGCAGGGCTCGATAAGACGATGGCTGAAAGACTCTCCCGCGTCGGGCTCATCCCGTCTCGTGAGTACGGCACTCTTCGAGAATTCGTAGCAGCCTACATCGATTCTCGCAGTGACATTGAGCCGGAGACCCGTCGGGCCTGGATGCAGGTACTCCAACGACTCGTTGATTTGTTTGGGGCTGAGTGCCCCCTGAAGAGCATCACGCGGGAGCAGGCGGCAATGTGGCGACAGTCGCTTGTCAACGAAGGTCTGGCCGACGCGACCGTTCGGAAATACACCGGGTATGCGAAACACTTCTACGCCGTTGCCGTCGACCGAGAGCTGTTAACTCGGAGCCCGTTTGCGAAGCTGGTCTCGGGTTCGGTTGGCAATGACGAGCGACAACAGTTTGTGACGCGTGAAGAAACCAGCCGACTGATTGAAGTCTGTCCGAATGCCGAGTTCAGACTCATTGTCGCTCTGAGCCGATATGGCGGATTGCGTTGCCCAAGCGAGCATTTGGGGCTGAGGTGGACCGACATTGACTGGGAATCCGGCCTGATGACCGTCACGAGTCCCAAGACAAAGAAACAGGGCAAGCCAAAACGCCTTGTGCCGATCTTCGATGAACTGAAACCGTTTCTCGACGATTGCTGGGACCAGGCCGATCCTGGGGAGTTTGTCCTCGCGAAGTACCGCAGTGGGAGTGGGGCTTACATCCG
The DNA here is from genome assembly GCA_027623235.1 of Planctomycetota bacterium. Classification (GTDB taxonomy): domain Bacteria; phylum Planctomycetota; class Planctomycetia; order Planctomycetales; family Planctomycetaceae; genus JAQBVJ01. The sequence goes on along the minus strand of JAQBVJ010000034.1, from coordinate 51,931 downwards.
CAAGCGGCTTGGCACGCTCGTTGAGCGAGCCGGATTGGTTTGCTGGCCGCGGATCACTCACAACCTGCGAAGCAGCCGACAGACAGAACTGGAGCGGGAGAACCCTACACACGTCGTCTGTGCCATCATGGGCAACACGCCACAAGTGGCGAATCGGCACTATCTCCAAGTCACAGCCAGCGACCTTCAGAGAGCTGCCGGCAAAGCGGCGCAAAAAGCGGCGCAGTACCCTGCGGAATTGGGCAGAATGGGGTCGCAAAGCGGCTCGACCCGGTCGAAAGCGGAATCGCTCGAACCCTCGACCGTGCCGTCTGTTACGACACGGTGCGAGGGGAAGCGAGAGGGCGGCAAATGCCGCCCGACGGGAGTGGATGGGAATCGAACCCACCTGGCCCCTTTTCAGAGGCCACACCGGGTTTGAAGCCCGGGGCAGTCACCAGATCTGCATACACCCCCTCAGTCGGAAGCTTACCGCTGTCAGATGATTTCCGCGTCGTGCGGGTCACGCGATCCACCAGCCGATGTAGTCATTCAAAAAGTCCTCAAACGTCGTGCTGCCCAGGCAGAGCAGTTTCAACGGCGTGTAAAACGCTCTCAGCAAGTACGAGCCACCCATGTTTTCGGCCTCGTACCAAAGCCAGAACATCGGGCCGATGGAGTAGACGTAAACGACCAGGAACACAAGCACCCGCACTGGAATCGGAACTCGCCTTCGCGAAGTCGCTTCCTCGTCGTGTTTCGGGCTCTCGTCACTCATTCGGGACACGATACTCACCCTGAACCAGCAGCGTCAAACAGTTCCAGCGTCAAATGAGTTCAGCGGCAAATGAGCGTAAGAGGATTCGCCGCGTCTGAATCGGTCGGACAGTTCGGTCGCCGAACTCTGTCTGAGGACGAGAATTGTCAACCGCCGGTCTGTTCTTTCTGGGACCCTGGGCGAACTGAGTTTCAATTGAGTCCTCAGCGGCCATTTCCAAGCGGCGTTGACCACCCCAGAGACAGCAAATAACATCCCTGCGGACCGCGACTTATGTCAAATTCTCCACGGAATTCCCACTCCTGCGAGGCCAGGCGAAGTTGATTTGCGCTGTCTTTGCGCGGCGAAATCCTTGCTTCTCGCGTTCAGGTGACAGTGGGATTGGGACCTCATATTCAGAGCTTTGCGGAAACGTGTCAGCCAGTGTTCCGGGCGCGGTGCCCTGGAATGCACCCGACTGATAAGTCAACAGAGTTCCGCACAAACAGCAATCGGAAACGGACAATGGATTTTTCGCAGGTTGGCGACTTCTTTACGAATTTTACGTCAAAGCTCGAACGCGGCATTACCGGGATGTTTGGTTCGTCGAACGAGCGGCGTGTCGCGAAGATTGGATTTGTGCGGGAAAAGGATGGTTCTTCGAGGATTGCCCCTGGGTCGGTCGTCGACCAGATCAACCGGCTTGAGCCGGAGTACGAGCGGCTCACGGACGATGAACTTCGACAGTCCTCTGCGAAGTTCCGTGCTCGACTCGAAAAGGGCGAGACGCTCGACGACATCCTGCCGGAGGCCTTCGCCGCCGTGCGTGAATCGGGAAAACGACACCTGAAGATGCGGCACTACGATGTGCAGCTCGTCGGCGGCTACGTTCTGCACAAAGGGATGATTGCCGAAATGGTCACGGGCGAGGGAAAGACTCTCGTTGCGACGCTGCCGGCGTATCTCAATGCGCTGTCCGGCAAGGTGCACTGCGTCACGGTCAACGACTACCTCGCGCGGCGGGATATGGAGTGGATGGGTCCCACTCATATCGGGCTCGGCCTGACCGTTGGGGCGATTCAGTCGAATATGGCTCCACGGGAACGGCAGGCGCAGTACGCCTGTGACATCACTTATGGCACAAACAATGAATTCGGCTTTGACTACCTGCGCGACAACATGAAGCCGACGAAAGAGCTCCAGTCGCAGGGTCCTCTCAACTTCGCCCTGATCGACGAAATTGACAACATTCTGATTGATGAAGCGCGGACTCCGCTGATTATCTCCGGTCCCGCTCACGACGACCTGACGAAATACAAAAAAGCCAACGACATCGTGCTGAAGCTGAAGCGGGATGTGCACTTTGAAGTGAAAGAGAAAGAACACACCTGCCACCTCACTGACGATGGCATCCGTCATGCGGAACAGCTGGCGGGAGTCGAGAGCTTTTACACGGCCGGCAACATGCACTGGCCGCACCTTCTTGATAATTCTCTGAAGGCCCACTTCCTCTACAAGAACGATGTGACCTATGTCGTCGAGGGTGGCAAGGTGGTCATCATTGACGAATTCACCGGCCGCAAGATGGATGGCCGACAGTGGAGCGACGGACTTCACCAGGCGGTGGAAGCAAAAGAAGGCGTCACAATCAAGCAGGAATCGCAGACGCTCGCGACGATCACTCTTCAGAACTACTTCAAGCTCTACAAGAAACTCGGCGGCATGACCGGTACCGCCATGACCGAAGCCGACGAGTTTCTCAAGATCTACGGACTGGACGTTCTCAACATCCCGACCAATCGTCCCATGAAGAGGATCAACGAACAGGACCTCATCTATCGCAGCCAGCGTGAGAAGTGGGACGCCGTCGTCGAAGAGGTTCGCAAGGTCCACGAAACCGGTCGCCCGGTCCTGGTTGGAACGGTTTCCATCGAGTCGTCCGAACTCCTCAGCCGCAAACTCAAGAAATTCGGCATCCAGCACAACCTGCTCAACGCAAAGTTCCATGAACGCGAGGCAGAAATCGTTGCTCAGGCCGGCCGACACAACGCAGTCACCATTTCCACCAACATGGCGGGACGCGGTACCGACATTGTGCTTGGTGGAAACCCCGAACACATGGCGTGGGACGTGCTCGGTAAGAAGTATGCGTCGCGGCTCGATGTGCCGAAAGCTGTCTGGGACGAAGCGACCGAAGAGATCTCGGTCAAAGAAGGCATGAAGGCCGAAGGCAAGCTGGTCGCCTCGCTCGGCGGTCTGCATGTCGTAGGAACAGAGCGGCACGATTCGCGCCGCATCGACCTGCAGCTTCGAGGCCGTTCCGGTCGGCAGGGAGACCCAGGCTCCAGCCGCTTCTTCGTCTCGCTCGAAGATGACCTCATGCGGATTTTCATGGGCGAGTGGGTCAAGAATCTACTCGGCACACTCGGCATGCAGGATGGCGAGGCCATCGAAAGCGGAATGGTCACCCGTCAGCTGGAGAAGGCTCAGAAGAAACGCGAAGAGCACCACTTCGAAGTTCGAAAGCACCTTCTCGAATACGACGAAGTGATGGACGAACAGCGAAAGCGAGTCTACTCACAGCGGCAACGAATCCTCGACGGAGCCAACTGCCGCAACCTTGTCATCGACATGATCGATGAGCAGATCGTGCACTGGGTCGAGCACTTCCTGGACCCGATGTATCGCTGGAATACGATCGCAGCGTGGGCCCAGCAGGAGATGCGGCTCGAACTGGAACCGCACTCGTTCCGGGATATGGGTAAAGCTCAGCTGGTCGAGTACCTGCAGTACGAAGCCCGCCGTCAGGGCGAAGAGCAGATTGAAGAGCGGCTCGAAGAAAACCTCCCCGAGGACGACGAAGAAGAAAACTGGAACTGGATTTCCCTGTCCAAGTGGATCAACTCCACCTACGACCTCAATACAAACGATCGCGAGCTCAGGAAAGTCGGCCGACCGGACCTTCAAAACTACCTCTATAAACGAGCGTGCGAGTCTCTTGATCGGTGCGACATGTCGCCCATCAGTTCCCTGATCGATGAAGAATGGGGATCGATCTCACTGTCCAGTTGGCTGCACCAGCAGTTCACTTTAAGCATCGACCCCAGGGAATTCTCGCGAAAAGAGACTGCCGACGTCGTCACGTTGATTCGCAGCCGGATCGCCAATTTCTACCGTGAAAAGGAAATTCAGTTTCCCGTCGCAGTCGGTCTCACTCGTTTCATGGCGAATGAGCAAGGTGCCGGCGAGCGATACGACCGCGAAGGTCTCGCCCGGTGGGCCAACGGTCGATTCGCGACGGACCTGGAAATCGAAGACTTCCGCAGCACCAGCCGCAACGAAATTGAGCAAACATTGCTGCAGCGCAGCGAGCGATTCCTGGCGCGAGGCGACGCGGTTCAGGAAATTGACGAGCGGCTTGAAGCAGCGTTCGGGCTCCGCAACGGCGCAGATCCGGAATCGGAACTGGTCACAGATCCCGGTCAGTTACCGGCCATTGTCGAATGGGCGAACGGTCAGTTCAAAGCAACTCTGTCTACCGACAACTTCGAGTCAACCAACCGCGACAGCGCCCGACAGTTGATCCTGAAGGCCTACGACGCGCGGTTTCGCCCGGAACTCCATCAGGCTGAAGAAGCGGTCATTCTGGAAATCCTCGACACCGCCTGGAAAGAGCATCTGTACTTCATGGACCACCTTCGCCAGGGAGTCAGCCTGATGAGCTACGCTCAGAAGGACCCGAAGGTGGAATACCGCCGCGAGGGGATGAAGGCGTTTGGCGACATGTGGGCCCGCGTCGGACAGCAGGTCACCGCAACAATCTTCCGACTTGAGAATCAGTCGCCCGAGTTCGTCGGCTCACTCTGGGAGATCAGCGCGGTCACGCATGCGACGGAAGTCTTGCTCCCGCAACAGTCCGTGCCGGCATCCCCAGGTTCTCCAGATGCTGCCTACGAGCCGGAACCCAGCCAAACAGCAACGGCCGTCGAGCCGATCCGCAACCGTGGACCGCGAGTCGGCCGCAACGATCCGTGCCCCTGCGGCAGTGGCAAGAAACACAAAAAGTGCTGCGGCCAGGCTTAATCCAGCCGAAAACCTGATTGCACGAATTCCGGCAGCGAAGTGCCGGCTCTCTCTTGATCCTGCCTGCTGCGCCCGGGCTGTTTGTGCTCCGTCACGGTTGACACTGATGCTCGGTTCGCAACCGGCTTCGACCGGGCTGTCCAGTCTCGGAAGTCAGCCGCGCGAGATTGTTCTCAACGCTGTGACTTTGATGACTGCCGACGTTTTGAGTTTACTTCGTCAGCAGAACAAGGCCGATGGCGTCCATGACGGCTCCACCTCGGCCGTGAATGCCGACGACTCGACGTCCGTCTCCGCTGACCATTTTGGAGTTCGCTGACAAGGTTCCAATTGGATCGGACTTGTAGGAGTCGCCAGGATCGAGCGATCCGTCTTCCTGCAGCTTCATGAATTCCAGAGTCACTCCGTCCACGAAGTCGCTGACTGAAACGTGAATGGCTCCCAGTGCGTAGCCCTCTCGGGCCGAGACAGTGCCGGGAGTCTCGCCAGATGAGGAGGTGAAGATCGGCGTCAGAAGACTCACTCGTTTCCTGCCGGCCCAGTCGCTCAAGATGTATCGCACTCCCAGAACGGGCCGCCCCTGGATGTCTGCCTTCTTGAACGGGAATCCCCCTGCCCCACCAATGACCGGCGTCAATTCCTGGGACGGCAGGGTCGACTGGACGGGATTAATCACGACACCGGGTCGCTGCTTTCCCGGAATGATCACTGGGTTTGCGGGAACCACGGGAGGCGGTGCCGGGCGAAAGAACGCTGGCGGTTCCCGAAGGGGGTTGGGATTGACGGGTCCCGCGCCGGAGCTCAACCACAATCCGACCGCAAGGATTGCGGCTCCAATAACAACGAGTACGGCGCCGATGGAATTGGAAATTGGTGATGTTGCCGATTCTGGGAGGCGAGTGCCTTTCTTCAGCTCGACTCCCTGGTCATGCAGAAACTTCGCGACCTGCCTGGCACTGGTCTTCGGGGGGATCCCGATCAGATCTTCAAACCCGTCGCCCCTGAGAATCATGACAGCAAACGACTGGCCAATCACTTCGCCCGGCACGATGGTGCAGCTTTCAATGCCCGTAAACTCCCATCGCTCATCGGTAAAATTCATCAAGATGAATTCATAGGAAACTGAAGATCGGCAGATTTCGTCCCTGTGAAGCTGAACAGTCCCCGACACCTGAGACCGCATCATGACCATGCCACAGGAAGCGCAGAGCCCAAGGCCCAGCCCGAGACCAGACACCGTGAAATAGCTGGTCGGATTCTGAGTCAACCAGAGCAGCACAAACAGCAATCCCGTGCCAATCAGCCAGCCACCGACCGTGATCAACAGCCGCGCCGGAAAGTCGCCTCGAAGTCGGATTCGAAACGCAAAGGGCTCCCGCCAGGACATTTCGGCCCGGCGAAAAGTCTTCTTCAGTCGGTCCATCAATCCCACGTTCAACACTCCGCATCGTGGCTCAGCCTGAGCCTGACAACTTTTTGTGGCGACGTTTTCGCCAAAATCAATCGGTCTTTTCGAAGTTCGACTGCCATCCGTCAACTGTCTGTGTCATCACTTCCCCGCGGTGCAGGACGACCCGATAAAAAAGTCGGAGTGGTTTGTCCTCCGGCACGGCAACAGACTCTCGCCCGGGAAAGACGGGGTTCTGCATACTTCGTTTCTGGCGGAGGATCCATCGCTGCGGAAAGCCCGGCGTGGAAGGGTGCGTCAGGAGACTCACTCCACTGAGTCGCGAGTCGGCGCCAAACGCGGCGGTCATGTCGAGCCACGGGCTGCCCTCGACCGAAGTCTGCTGCGGCTCAATGTCGCCGGACTTCAATCGAAACTTCAAGCCGTCCGGCAGCCGAAAGCGCGTGCAGAATCCTCCGTAGCCTTTCACGTCGTCCGACCCGCCAATGCGGACGTCCTTCTCGACCGCCTGCAGCGAAATTGAGAAGTCGATCGCTCGTGTTTCACCCTGAATCGGGTGGACGAGGATCGCCGTCCGTTCTTCAATAATCGTCTTCTGAATGCCGGCATCGTCTTTCCAGAGCGGAGACTTCCAGTGCGACAGCACGTCGATTCGAGCGGTCCCGTCGTCCCCAATCGTCGGCGTCACGGATCGCACATCAGACAGGAAGCCTTTACAGAGCCAGGGATCACCGATCCGTTTTCCGCCGACGCTCAACTGATGCCAGGTCCAGAAAATGCCGCGATGATGTTTGTGATCTTCCGGAAAATCCTCGGTCAGAACATTGCCGTCCAGGTCCCAGAGCGGATGCACATAGCCGGCCCGCTCGAACTTGTCGTCCAGCGACTTTGGTTTCTTCTGAAAGAAGAGAACATTCTGGCCGGAGTCACTGACGAGAAGCCCCTCCGGCGTCGCCTGTGTGGCAAAGCCCTTTCCCTTAAGGCGATCCTCGGCCGATGCTGCCTCTCTTTCAATGAGACTTAGAGGCGTGACAATCAACAGGAGACACAGTGTCCGTCGAGCTGCGTTCTGCATCGAAACCTCCGAGGTGATACGGTTGGCGCGACAAGACAACTCGATGCGTCAGCGCGGGCGAGATTCCAAACAGGAAACGATGCCGCGACGCGAGCTGACGAACACTCGGATCACCACAACGCTCAAGCGTCAGGAACCGGAACGACTTCGACGGATGCGGTCCCTCGATTCGGCCATGCGAGAATCGTCATTTCGGTCAGCAGAAATACGATGACCACGACGACGAGCCATTTCCAGAAGTCGCGGCCGCGGACCTGCGAGCCCTCCATGCTGATCGACTCGCCCGCTTCCAGCCAGCGCCACGTGCCGTTTCCCATCCGCTCCTGAAAAGCCAGTGAGTCGAAGGTGTCGATTTCGGACTCCTCGCTGGGACAGTTGAACGCAAGCGGCACGGCCGAGACGCCCTTCCCGGCTTTTGACTCTCCTTCAGCGGCTATCGCATTGGAAGCTCCATTCGCACTTTCGTCCGACGCGTCGGTCGCACGGACTTCGTAATGCCCCTGCGTATTCGCGTTTCGCACGATGACGCCAAAACGTGTCGAGCTGAGTGCTTCCACCGCGAGACTCTGCTGTGTGCCGTCCGGCAGGTTGAGATCCCAGCGAAGGCGATCGGCCTTCTGAGCTGGCAGCGTGACGTCGTCGCCGGTTTCGAAATTACGGCGGGGCAGGCTCTCCCTGAGCAACTGCCGAAGCATGCGGTCGAACATCAAAATCGCGTTCGACGATGTCAGTTCAATATTCCAGCTTGAGTAGAGTCCCGTGCTCAGGAAAAGAACTTTGCCGGCGCCGATTTGCCGCTCCACCAGGAATGGGTTGTTGTTGCCGCTGTACCGCGCGAGCACTCGCGGTCGACTCGCCAGCGCAAGGTCCTGTGGAGAGAGTTCCTTCAGGTGCTCGCGTCGATCCGTGTCGGCCCAGACGAGCCACTCGGGAGAAAGTTCCCGCAGCCGCTCTTCATCGATCGCGCGTTGATCAGCCGAGTCATCATCGACATTCCCCTGCCGCTCAAGCTCCTCGTATTTCGAACGCCGCTCGGCGATCTCGGCGAATTCCTGACGCGATTCCTCGATCCGCTTCACTTCGGCTTCGACCAGATCGTGCGACATCGCTGTGCCGGCATTCACGCCGATCGCCTTGAAGAAAATCGGCATCCGGTAAAGGTCTTCCAAGGCCTCCGTCGACTCACCCTCGATCAGAAAGTAATCGTGTTGAAGCGAGCGGAAGTCCAGAAAGAACGGTTCGATCTGCGCGAGAGCCACTTCCGGCAACTGGCCGATCGGCTCACTGTCGAGCGGTGCGGGAAGAATGCCTGCTCCGTTCTGCCAGCCCGATTCCTGCCAGCGGTCTGCGTCGAAGTCGGCTCCGGCAGCGATGACCAGCGAGCCGCCCTGCTCGACATACTGACGAAGCACGGGCACGGCCTCGCCTGGCGATTCCACACCGGCCACGACGACCAGCCGGGCATCGCTGAGCGCCGCCTCATCAACTCGATCCATCGAAAGGTGCCGAATTCGTATGAGCTGCCGGCCAACTTCGTCCTCGTTGGCCGTCTGCGGGGCGAGCAGTCTTCGCAACCGGTATGTCTCGCCGATTTCGTTCCGGTCCAGGTCTTCCGTATCACCAAACTGGTCGATGAAGACGACCGGCAGACCAGCGACGACGGGCACAACAAGATGCCGTGAATTGTCTCTCGCGAGCCGATCTCCAACGCCGCCTTCCGCCGAAACCGTCACAGTCGCTTTTACGAACGCGCTTCGACCGGCCGAGTCCGTCTGGTCGCCGGTGTCGGTCACACCGTCGAGCTTGTGCCGGAACTCGACTTCCCGCGCCTGACCCGGTTCCAGTTCCGTCAGCTGAGTCGCAACGTCGAGGCCGTCAATTTTGAGCGTCACCTGAACGTCAGCGAGAGGATCTGCTCCTGCGTGCCGAATCGTGGCAATAAAGACAGACGGCGTTTCCGTATCAGCGATTCCATCAAGCAACGAAAAATCGCTCACCCAGATGTTCTCAACCGTTTCCGAGGCAACCTGAAGAATCTGCACATCGCCGAGTTCTTTGAGCTGTTCCTTCGCAACACCGCCCGCCCACAGGCTCGCCTGCTGATCGCTGATAAACACAATCCGCTTGGTCTCAAGCTCCGGAATCTGACGCGATGCCTGGATCGCCAGGTCGAAACCATGGGACGCCCGCCCAATTCGATCGACGGCTCGAATCCGATCCAGCGCCGCCCGGGCGTCCGCTTTATTCCGGTACGCGCTGTCGGCCCCGGCAGCTTCGCCACCGCAAAGTGGAATGACGTGGACGCGACTCCCGCCCGGCAGCGCGTCGACAAACTCCGCGGCACGCGTTTTTGCCTGATCGAGCAGAGCCCCTTCGAGCGACTCGTAGGCCATGCTCATGCTGTTATCGAGAATGACGATCGCGTGCAGAGGGTGCCGACTGGAAACAGCCGCTTCGCTGGCCGATGTCGGTTCACTCAACATGCTGGCCAGCCCGAACAATAATCCGGCAACGGCGAGGCCGCTGATTCCGAACGCAACCGTGCGTTTGCTTCCTGAAGTCAGAATCCCCCACGCGGCGGCTCCCACCCCGACAATCAACGCCAGCCCGGTCCCGATTGCACCGAGAAGCTGCGTCGAGGAGACGCCCGAGAGAAACGGCCTGGCGAGTGCAACTCCGAACGCCGCGACGGCAAGGCATCTCAAGACAAGAACGATGAGGTCGCGAAGCTGAACGGCCCGGCGGTTTCTCTGCATTGCCTGCCGGAGAAAATCCATCGCTCCCCATTCAATCGTGCGAAACCGCCGCCGATTGAGCAGGTGAATAATGATCGGCCCGGTCGCCGCAGCGAGCCCGGCGACCGCGAAAATGCCCGCAAAGAACTTCAGCATGTGGAGTGAATTCCGAGGAAGGATTCGGTCGCGTTCCACGAGACCGGCCGATAAACCCCGAAGTTCAATTGACAGAGACCGGAAGTGCAACCGTGCGGCGACGAGTCACGGTGGGACTTGCTTCACTCGGCCCACCCTACACGAGTTCGTGAACGACGTTCCGTCGTTCGAGGATGTACCGCGGGCGGCCAGATCGATCGTTGAACGTGAGCTGCGGATCGATCCCGAGATGATGGTACAACGTGGCGAGGACGTTTTCGGGGCGGTACGGTCGTTCGGCCGGGACGGCTCCGTTCGAGTCGGATGCGCCAACGATCTGGCCGACCTTTAGATTGCCGCCGCTCATCATCACGCTCATCACCTGTCCCCAGTGGTCACGGCCGGCGTTCTTGTTGATTCTCGGAGTCCGGCCGAATTCGCCCATGGCGACGACCATGACTTTTTCAGCGAGGCCCGTTTCGTAAAGGTCGCTGACGAGCGCGGCGATACCCTGATCGATGAACGGGCCTTTGGCCTTCATCCGATCGGCGATGCCGGTGTGGTCGTCCCAACTGCCTTTCGTGTTGGCTCGAACAGTGACGAAGGTCACCCCGCGTTCGACCAGTCGCCGAGCCAGCAGAATGTCCTGTCCGAGCGGATTGCGGCCGTAGCGGTCGCGAGTCTCCACCGTTTCCGCTTCGATGTCGAAGGCCGCTCGCGCCGCATCGCCGGTGACCATGTCAAAGGCCTGCCGAGTGAAATCGTCGGTCGCTTCGGCGGCACCGCGGTTATCGATGATCCGTTTTGCAGAATCGAAACCGCTCAAAAGTCCCCGTCGATCGGCGAGCCGGTCCGACGTCAGTCCGTTGAGCAGCGTCAGATTTGGAACCTGGAAGTCCTTCGCGTCGGCACTCTTTCCCGTTTCAAACGGGTTGAATCCTTTTCCCAGCCACGCGGCTCCGCCAAACCTCATGAGCCGGGGAATCGAGACGAACGGCGGTACGCCTTCCGCATTCGCCCCCCGCAGCCTGGCCGTGACGGACCCGATGCAGGGCATTTCGTTGTCGCGGACCTGACGATCGCTGAGGTAGTAGCCACTTTGCGTCATGTGACTGCTGGTCCCGTGACTGCCTGAGTCGTGGTGGATTGAGCGAATGACCGCCAGCTTGTCTGCAATCGCCGCCTGCTTCTCCATGTACTGGCTGAAGCGGACTCCGGGGAGAGCGGTCTCGATGGAATCGAGCGGCCCGCGGTATTCGGCGGGAGCGTTCGGTTTCGGATCGTAGGTCTCATGCTGAGTTGGTCCACCAGCCAGCTCGAGATAGATCACCGCCGTGTCGAGCTTTGTTCCGTTTTCCTCGGCGGCACTCGCACGAAGCCGCAGCAGTTCCGGCATCGACAGGCCGATGACTCCACCCAGACCCGCCTGAATCAGACCTCGTCGAGAGATTTCGTCACAGAACTGGGCACGTTGGGAAACGCTCATCGGTCAGCCTTTCGAGTGGGATGGACCTGGCCGGAGGAGGGATGTTGTCACTGAGGAAGCCACTGAGGACTTCTGTCGTGGCTCCGAAAAGCGTACCAGCCAATTCAGATCGGCGCCGAGAGGCCTTCGTCTTGATTGATCAGACCTCAAACGAAGACGCGAAGGCATAGCGAATCGCAAAGACCGGAAAGCTGTTCTGACACCGTTTCAATTTCTTCTTTGCGATCCTTCGCGCCTCTGCGCTTTGCGCTGCCGAATGCCCATCCTTCACAAATTGCTGTACACCCCCCAGCCTCCGGCAATCAACAGGCCGATGCTCGAGATGATCAGGCACGCGTCCCAGGCTCGGCCGGGTTGAAGTTCTTTGTCTGTTTTCGTGTAGCGGAAGTAGAGGGCCGCGAAGCCCAGCATCGGCAGCATGACCGCCTGCATCAAGCCGCTCAGCAGGACGAGCTTCACCGGATTGATTCCGCTGCACCACAGGCCCATCGAGATAAGCGGCAGCACGATGGCAAGGATGAAGATTGATTTGTCATGAGCTTTCTGGTTGTCGCGGCTCATGAGGCCAAACACCTTGAAGGCGTCCGTGTAGACCCTCGTCCAGGCAGCATTCGCGACGAGATATGTCGAGTAGAGAACGGCAATGGCTCCTGCCAGAAACAGCCACTTCGCATGACCGCCGAAAATCGGCACGTACTGCTCGAGCAGGGTGCTGACCATCCGCATGCCTTCCGGATCCAGCCCCTGGGCATACATCACAGCGACACCCATGAAGAAGAAAGCGATCGTCGCGATCGTGTAAATGACCATCGAAGCAAACGCGTCCCACTTCATGACACGAATCCAGCCATTGGCCCGCTGGTACCAGGCGGCATCTTTCGTGTTCGGGCCGGTGTATTTTGCGTAGCCCTTTTCGATGCACCAGTACGGGTAGGCGACAAGTTCTGTCGCTCCAACCCCGATAATGCCAAACGTGGCGAGCGCCGTGGCCACTGGCCGACTGACAGTCCAGTACGGTAATCCAGGCGGCACGATCCCCTCCGGAGGCAGACTCGGTATGAGCCCCGAAAAGATCTCGGCCATCGAGAGACCGTAAGCCGGTTCAAACTGCAGCGCGATCACATTCCCAAGCGTCACAAAAGTAAACGCGACGACGAGAACCGTCGACACGTTTTGAATGAGCCCGTACTTGCCCCGCACCAGCAGACAGATCGTGAGGATTGCCACGACGACGGACCAGTACTTGTCATCCCAGGTCCAGGGGTCGAGCTCAGCGTCGACGGCGTTCTGTTCTTGTTTGACGAACGCTCCCTTGTCGAATTCCTCATTGCCACTTTGTGCGGCGTCTGCAGCTCGTTCTTTCTCAATCAGTGTCCGGACAAGTCCGAGAATTTCCTGGCCCTTCCCTTTCTCGAATTTTTCCAGCTCAGACAGTCGGCCCGCGATGACTCCCTGTCCGCGGGTCACTCGTGTCTGCTGATCGTCCGAAAGCTTCTTCAGCTCGGCACCGTCGTTGTTCGTGTCGTCGTCCGTCCAGGCGATAAAGCGTTTCAGTTCGGTCTCAGAGGGAAGCCGGACTGCCTCGATGTAGTCCCCGGTCAAAGGTCGCGCGAGAGCCAGAGACTGACCGACACCACCGATGATTCCCCCCAGCTGGCCAAACCCGACCAGCATCATGATCAGCCAGTACCAGATGATCCAATTCACGACGAGCCGTGGTCCTGGCACTTTGTTGAGCGACGTCAGCGTGGTCTCACCCTGCCCGATGGCGAGCCGGCCCAGCTCAATCTGCACGAACACCTTGATGACACAACCGACGACGATCAGCCACAACAGTGAGATTCCCGCCTGAGCTCCGGTCTTTGTCGTCGCAATCAGCTCGCCAGAGCCCACGATGCTCGCGGCAATGATCAGCCCCGGGCCCAGCTGGCGAATGATGCCTCCGAAATTCGACGGCGGCTCCTGAATTTCACTTTGAGGACCACTGGAAACCGGAGTCGTCTGTTCGGGAGTCTGGTCAGGCATGCGCAGCTTTCGGACGAGAGCAGTGATAATGCAGAAAAGGGGGGAGCGGTTATAGCCCTGCCGGAAGAGGCGTTCAAGGTGCGCGGTCTGCAGCGCAAAGTCGCGAAGACGCAAAGGATCGAAAAGAGAATCTCTGGCGAGGGCGACATGTAGGACGGGCACTCCTGCCCGCCTTGTGCACCTCCCGTACGAGACGGGCAGGAGTGCCCGTCCTATTACAGAAGCTCACTTCTCGGTCTCGACTCACACCTCTTTGCGAATCTTCGCGCCTTTGCGTCTTTGCGCTGAGGACATCGCACTACTCAACCGGCTTGAGTTTGAGATTCGCCATGCCGTACACGAGGAATTCGGGCATCGTGAATTCCACCCGCCAGTCGTCACCCGTTGAAATCTTGTATTGGACCTTCACTGGTTCGGGCCTCTCCGGTGAAGAGACCTCAATCTGCGAGACTGTCCGACCTGGCGGCAGGATGACGTTGGCGGCGATGCTCGACACGGCGATCGGTTTTTCGTCAACGATGCCTCCCCCGGCGCTGGGTTTTCCGTCTCGGCCTTTGGGCGGCTCGTCGCGGTTGTAGTTGACGAAGTGGACCGTCAGAAATTCGCCATCGGCTTTGGTCGCCGGCTGGCTGGCGGAGACGCGGACTGTCCAGTCCGCTTCAAATCGACTGACACTTTCGCTTTGGTACATTGGCCCTGATCGGCTGCGAGGCTTCATAAATTCTGCCGGCCGAACGACGTGTCGATATTTCGTCAGCTGTTCTTCGGTCGCGATGTCATCCGGCAGAACGTCAAACAGAACGTGTTCGTCGAGCAACTGCGTCCCGAGCGACCGGAACAGTTCGACAGGTTTGAGGTCCCCTTCGTGAACGGCTTTTCGAGGGTAAAGCAGCACGACTTCCGCGTGAGATCGATTGCCCCGCAAAATCGAATCCTGACGCCTCAGGAACTGGTAGTAGCGGGCGATTTCTTTGCGCGCCTCGGGATCGGTGAAGCGAGTGTAAAAGCCCATCGGAGCTCCCCCGTTTGCGGCGAGTTCCGCGATCGCGACCCGCGTCCGCGTGCTCTCGTACTTGCCGAGCGTAAACGGTTTGTCCTCGAACGTGCCGCGGATGTACCGGGCCTGAAGCGTGCCCTCACCGAGGTACCGGTTTTCAATGTCCGAGTAATGGCCGCTCGCCCCCAGGCTGTACCACAGGTAATCCTCGCCCTTGCCCCACAGGTCGGCGGGGAGCAGGCAGCGTTCGTCGCCACCGATCTGGCTGAAGTTCGACAGGTGGTTCCACTGAGCCACGATGAGGTCCGGCTTGAGCGATCGGCCGTACTTGACGAAGACCTCGTCGAAAACTTCCTTGTTGGAGATCTGCGACCAGCGCAACATTTCGCGGCGGAGCGGCGTCGACTCCGCCGGGCTGTGCCAGTAGACGATCTCGTCGAATTTGTGAGCGGCCAGGTCGTCGATCTTGAACTTCGCTTTCAGCTCGTCCGCTTTGAACCGTGAGGAGAGGTACTCGCGGAAGCCGCGTTCGCAGTGCTCGCAGCGGCAGTTGTGCCGGTAAAAATAATTCGCGATGAAGCCGTCGAGGCCCCGCCGCACGCCGTCTTTGACCCACGCCTTGAGGACGGTCTGCCAGTTCGGATTCCGCAGGCACGCCCAGTACTCGCGCATGTTGCCGATTTTGTACGAGTCGCTGCCGATGAGCGTTCCGTCCGCGTTCTTCTCGATGAAGTCGAGCGGGTCCTCAACAGGCTTCGGACCGAAGCGTTTTTCATCCCAGTGATTCCGGTAAAAGTCGAAGAAGCCACGCGGTACTTCGCTGCCGCTGACATCGAGCTTGCCGCTCGGATCACCTACCAGAAACTCAACGTTGAAATGGCCGATGACCTTCACGCCTCGTTTGTGGAGCTCGCGGTTTTTGTCCTCGAACCACTTTCCACACTCGTCGTGGCCCCGCACTGGCAGGTGTGCCGGGTAGCCCTTGTGCCACTCTGTGTGGGCGAGGCTCCAGAAGTGAGCTCCATAAAAACCAAACTGAGCCAGGTCCGGCTGAGCTTCCTCGATAAACGGCAGATAATCATCGCCGTCGTACTGCGCCCAGTGAGCCACCATTTTCGTGAACTCAAACCGCTTCTGCTGAGCGTCAGCTCGCTGCGGGATGACGAGCAGCGCGACGGCTGACGCAAAGGCGCTGAAACGCAAAGCTTCGCAAAGTGAGTTTCGAGCGGGTTTGCGGCAGATTCTCATGTCGTAATTCCTTTGCGAGTTTTTGCGTCTTCGCGACTTTGCGTCAGGCAAGTCAGCATCCGTGGCGAGTCCGCGATCGATGAGCTCACGTCGCTTCCTGATCGCACCTCGCCCGCAGTCTGATGCGCCGCTGTCAGGAGCCACAACCATGCCTCGTTTTTTCATCGCCCTCGCCATCCTCGCCGCGACCGCTTCGAGTGCTCTCGCCGACCGTCCGAACTTTGTCGTGATCCTCGCAGACGATATGGGCTACGGCGACGTTCACGCACTCAATCCGAGTTCGGAGATCCCGACACCGAACCTGGACGGACTGATGAAGTCAGGAATGTTTTTCTCCGACGCCCATACACCGTCAGCCGTCTGTACCCCGACGCGATACGGGCTGCTCACCGGTCGGTACTGCTGGAGAAGCCGACTGAAGAGCGGCGTGCAGGACGGCTACGGCCCGCCCCTCATCGAGGATGACCGCCCAACTGTCGCGTCGTTTCTGAAGGCCAATGGCTATCGCACAGGGCCTTATTTCGCTCGTCCCCCAACGTGACAATTCGTTCGGAACATCCGGATGCACCGGTCAGTGAAGCGCGAGAAGCAAAGTTCTGCTGAAACTTCTTGACGATCGTTTGGCCTCCGTCAATCCTGATGCCAGAGTAAAGCTAAATGGGGCTCTCCTTCGCGAGGGCTCCGTTGTAACCTGACTGGTCGGTTCGACCGGTCAATTCGGAATCTTCCGCGAATTTTGACCACCGGCTTGTTGAGGCCGACGCGAAGTCTGCGTTTGCTCAAGAACCGACCGAAATTCGCTTTGCCGACCGAGCCACTCGAGCGGCGCGAAATCACTTTCAGGAGAAGCGAGATGCTTTGTCGACCTCGACTGGTTCGTTCGACGCGTAGTGGTTCGACCGAAGCCACGCTGCTGGCGGTTGTCTGTGTCCTCGGGATGATGGTCGCCGGTGGCTTCCTGTTCTTCCGCATGAACATCGCAGGTGAGCTGGCGCGGCAGGGAGAGGCCGAAGCGATGATGCAGCAAGCGGCAGCAGTCGCTCACGCTGAGCCGGCCGCCGCGGAAGCCAACTCCGAAGTGAACGCTCGCGAAGAAGAGATCGCAGCGGAAGCTGTGGCGATGAGTGAGCCCGGAACGGCCAGCGAGCTTCTCGACGTTCCCGTTTCAGCCAGCGACGATTCGAGCGATGCCGAACTGGTTGTCGCACCGATCGATCGGGCCAAGGTCGTCGCTGCTCACCTTGAGTTCGGCGAGTTTTCGAACGCGATCGAACTTGCGAAGAATGAGAAAGACTCCACAAAGCGATCGGAACTGCTCCAGCAGATCGCCTTCGCTCAGATGAAGATTGGCGATTTCGACGCAGCGATGGGCTCAATCCGAGGGATGCCGGATCACAACGTGCGACTCGAAGCCCGCGCAGAGCACACCGCTCAACAGGCGATGGCCGGTGGGTCGCAGGCCGACTTCACCGAACTGATCGCCCTCATCCAGTCCGAAACGAATGGAATGTGGGAAGACGTCGACGGCTCTGGCGGAACGATCTCGCAGTTTCAGCAGGGTGTCCACGTCGACCCGACCGGCATTCTGGAACTGGCCTCGGCTGCCGATCACTCGGGACGTCTGAAGGAGCTGGGAATCGAAGCCCGTTCCGCTCTGCTGAACGGTGACCTCGCGAAGCAGAGCAACCTGCGAGTCGTCTCGTTGACGCGTCTGGAATCAGCGGTCGCTCAACGGATTTCGGAAGGCAAACTGCCGGTCGAATCACAGCGACTGATGGGTGGCCTGACGAAGATCACTCACGTATTCGTCTATCCCGAAGATGGGGAAGTCGTCGTGGCCGGACCGGCCGAAAGCTGGAAGTACAACGAAAACGGCGTCCCGGTTGGCGTCGAGAGCGGTCGCCCGGTTCTGCAGCTCGACGATTTCGTCGACGTTCTGCGGGCTTTCTCCGGCAGCGGTCAGAAGTTCTTTTCCTGCTCGATCGATCCGAAACCGGAAGGCCTGAAGGCACTCAAAGATTACGTCGCCTCGACCTCGTCTCGGCCGCTCAACGCCGGTGCCGGCGTTCGAAACTGGACAACACAACTGCAGCAGAAGCTTGGCCGACAGGACATCGTCTATTCGGGAATCAACCCGCAGTCACGAGTGGCTCGGGTCATCATTGAAGCGGACTACCGGATGAAGCTGATCGGAATCGGCAAGTTCGATTTCCAGACAGGATCACAAATCCCGAGCATCTTCGACCTTATGACCACTGAAGAGCAGAAGTCCGGCAAGCTGGACGCCCTGCGATGGTGGCTGACCATGAAGTACGACTCCGTCCTGCACTCAAGCGACGCGGACGCCTTTGAGTTCGTCGGCTCGTCCGTGCAGTGCCTGTCTGAAAACCAGTTCCTGAACACGCAGGGACAGCAGGTTCTCACCGGAAAATCGGAAGGAGCCAACCTGGTCTTCGCTCAGACATTTACCTCGAAGTACGAAGAACTCGCTCAGCAGGACCTGGTCTTCGCGGATCTGCGAAACGTATTCGACCTGGCTCTGGTCGCCTCGCTGCTTGAACACCGACAGATCGCCCGCCAGACAGGCTGGGACTTCGGCTGCTTCGCCAACGACGGTGCCTACCGCACTCGAGTCTACGACGCTCCGCTGGAAGTCGATTCGGTCGTCAACCACCGCGTTTACCGAGGCCGCGACATCGTGGTCCAAGTGGCCGGCGGTGTCCGAGCTGACCTCGGCGAAGTGCTGACGAACAAACTCGCCGCCGGACCCCGCATGGAAGACGACGCCGAAAAGGCTCAGGCCAGTGTCGAACTTCCCGCCCGCCGATGGTGGTGGGACGCGAAGTAAGCTTCGTGAATCCTGATTGAATCGACCCAGAGTGCCCGGTTGGAATTCCCAGCCGGGCGTTTTCTGTCTCTGGGTAGTGTCTTCACAGGAAATTGTCGCGGTTAACCAGCGAGCTGATTTCCCGGATCAAGGAACCACCCGAAATCCAGATCGGAAAACACGGACGGTGCATCAATCGAAGAGCTGGCTCAGAATTTATTCCAACTTCGATAATGCTCTCCGGCAGGTCTGGATAATCCAGGCCGATAGCGACCTGCAAGTATTTCTGTGGCGGAGTTGCCGGTTGACAATCAACAGCTTGGTCTGCAATGACTTTATGAATCAATCGAAGTAGCGTCTGCCCATTCTTATCACGGACGAGGTCTGGGATCGTGTACAAGGCGGCTCTCCAGTCTGGAACTTCCTGCAACGCGAAGAGCCTGCGAAGTTCGCTATCTGAAAGAGTTGGAAGCAGGTCGACATTTCCCGCACCCATTTCTGCCTGATCTGCCTGATATTCGTCCGACTTGAAACCAGAAATGCTGTGCTTGGGCAACCCAGGTTCAACCTCTTTCATGTACGGATCATCGCCGAACCAAATGATTGAATCTCCCCATCGCCGAATCGATAGATCGTAACCACTACACATGAAACCGCTTCGACACTCGTGAAGGATTCCCGATTCATCTGAGGCCGTAAACGGCTTTGCATGGTCGGTAATTTCGACACCGTTCACGAGAATCCGCCACGCCGTTTTGATTCCGTAGCCGTCGGTCTTTATCGGGTTCTCGACAATCTTGAGTGAATCCACCGGAAGACCTGTCGCTCTGAAACCTGAGTTGGGTCAGCTCAATCGCTTCAGCTTCGAGACCCGCCCTGTTGCAACCCACTCCGCCACGAAGATGCTGCCATCGGCTCCGAAGCACGCGTCGTGCGGATGGACGAATTTGCCGTCGATCCACTTATTGCTGTCGTTGCGGATTCCGTTGACGGATTTGATCCGGTCAACGTCCGCCCCGAGCCGTGCGACCGGCTTGTTGTTTTCGTCCAGAATCGTGATGCGAGCGTGAAGCTCCGGAACCAGCAGCAGATTTTTCCACGTGTCGACGTTGGCCGGCAGTCCGTAGCCGGCCTGCGTTTCGATGTGCTTTCCGTCGAGCGTCAGGAACTGCACTGTGTGGTGGGCTCGGTCGCAGATCACCAGTTGCGGCTTGCCCGGCTTGCGATCATCGACCCAGATTCCGTGGGGTGTGGCGAATTTCCCCTCGCCGTTTCCAGGTCCGCCGAAGTGGCTTTTCCAGTTGCCATCCTTGTCGTAGCGATGCACGCAGTATGAGCCGTAACCGTCGACCAGAAGAAACTCGCCATCGGGAAGGAAGGCAAAATTCGTCGGCAGAAACCGGTCGCGTCCCCAGAGCTTCTGGGGGTTGGTGTCCTCTCCGTCCGCGTAGACACCCGACTCCATCGGAGCATACTTCTGCCAGACGGTCTCACCCTTGAGCGACATCTTGGCGAACGATTTCACCTGCTGGTACGCGCACACGTAAAGGAATTCTTCGCTGCCTTCTTTGCGGACTTCGATGCCGTGGCCACCGCCCTGAAACTGACTCCCGAAGGCACGAATGAATTTTCCGTCCGGATCAAACACAAAGATCGACGGATGGTCTTTCTGCTCGGCCCGCCCTTCGTGGATGACGTACAGGTTTCCAGCCTGATCGACAGCGACATTATGAGTCGTCTGCCAGGTGTACTTGTCCGGAAGCTGAGCCCAGTCATGCGTCACTTCGAATCGGTGTTCGCCCTCGCCGACGATCAATTGCGAATTCGTTCTGCTTGCCGTGACAACTCCGGGGGCAAGCGACGCCGTCAAACCAGCCGCGGTACAGGCAAGGAACTGTCGACGTGAGACTGTCTGGTGAGATCCGGTCACTTCACTTCTCCAACAGGACAGAGCGGGCTATCGAACGAACGGTTTCCAGTATAGCCGCGGCTCCCGGATCGCAGAAATCGGTTGCAGGAATTCCTGCTGATGGCCGCTCCGAGCAGCGCGCAAACAAAAAGCGCGGCACTGGGCCGGGCTTTGGAACGCCGTATTCAGGCAGCCTCACAGAAAAAAGAAGGGTCAGGCTTTCGTCTCGGGAGCCGGTGGAACGTCGGGGCGAACTGACTTGAGTTCGAACAACGCGATCTTTCCGTGTCCAACTGCGAACGCCGAGCTTGAATCCTCACTGACCGAGAACTCATGGATGTGCATCGGTGCCTTAACCTGCGAAATCAGTTTGCCGGTTTCCGTGTTGTAGATGCTGAAGAAGCCACCGTTATCTCCACCCGCCGCGATGAACCACTTGCCATCGTGAGAAAATTGCATCTGTTCGACGAGTCCTTTGTATTTGTCGTCTTCGATTTCGTGAACCCGCTCACCTTTCTGCCAGTCGAAGATCTCGACCCGCGATGGCCCGCCGAGATGGTCGATGTTCCCGATCGTCCCGATCCCACCCGCCGCCAGGAGGCGACCGTCGTGCGAAAACGCGAGCGAACGCAGGCCGCCAATTGAGTGGCGACGCTGTCTGGGATCCCATGTGTAGAGCTTCGGTGCTTCCAGTTCGGCAATCTTTCGGCCGGATTCCGTATCCCAGACGGCGATGTGCCCGACCTTGTCTCCCGTCGCAAGCCACTTGCCATCCCGCGAAAACGTGACCGCGTACAACATCGACGGATAGTTGTGTGGTGTCTCCGCCTTGTGATCATCGAGCTGGTGGATCAGCTGGCCGGTTGCCGCGTCCCACAGTTTGCAATGCATGTCGTCCGCGACGCTGGCGACGACGGAACCGTCCGGGCTCGCGACAACTTTGCGAATCCAGAGGTCATGCGCATCGACGGCTTTCACCTGCTCGCCAGATTCCTGGTTCCACCAGATCAGCCGCTGGTCATAGCCGCCGGACACAAGTGAGGCACCGGCAAGCGCAACGCCGGTGACATAGCTGTCGTGACCCTTCTCGGCGAGTGCCGTCGGCGTCGGCTTCTCGGAGAGAGAATCAACTCGGTACAGCTTGAAGTCAGAGCCACCGAAATAGAGCTTTCCGGACTCGGGCACTCTCGTAACGCAAAGCGCTGTCCCG
Source organism: Planctomycetota bacterium (assembly GCA_027623235.1). GTDB lineage: Bacteria > Planctomycetota > Planctomycetia > Planctomycetales > Planctomycetaceae > JAQBVJ01. The sequence continues at coordinate 30,057 of JAQBVJ010000034.1, read as the reverse complement.
CTGATGTTGATCTGCGTTGTGATTTTCAGTTGAGTCGGATCGGCGGTCATGAGTCTGCCTGACTTCTGGGCGGAATTGCGAATCGACGGTTTTGTAAGCTGAGCAGGATCGGCCGCTCAGATCAGCACATCCTTCACCGCGTGGCAGCCAAAGTCGGCCAGTGGGATCGGACGAGAGCCGACGAAGATTTCTTTCTCCGGGTCGACTCCAAGAGCCTCAAGGATCGTCGCGAATAATTGTCCGGCTCCGACTTCACCCTCGGCCACGTTGTGACCGTCGGGGTCGGTCTTGCCATAGGCGACGCCGCCACGAATACCTGTGCCGGTCAGCGAGCAGCTCCAGGCGTTGGCAAAGTGGTCACGCCCGAGGCTCGCGTTGATCGTCGGCGTCCGGCCAAATTCAGCCAGCGTTATGATGAGCGTGTCTTTCAAAAGACCGCGTTCATCGAGGTCGTCGATCAGGGTCGACATGGCGTGGTCGAGGTCGGCACACAGTTCACGGTGAGTCTCAAAGTTCTGGCCGTGGCTGTCCCACCAGGCTCGCGCGACTTTGACGAACGGAACGCCGGCTTCGACGAGACGCCGAGCGACCAGACACTGCTGAGCAAACTGCCGCGGGCCATACCGGGCCCGGACGGCATCCGGTTCATTTTCGATATTGAAAAGCTGTTCGCTCGCCATCAGCCCGCGAACTCGCTGGTACGCGCTGGTGTGGCTGCCAAGCGTGTCACTTTTGCGACCCTGGACGAACTGCTTTGAGAGCAGGCTGCGAAGCTCCGCGCGGTCCTGATGGTCGACGTCCGAGATCGTGTCGAGACGTCGCATGTTTTCCGGAATCGGCTTTTCGGCCAGGAACATCGGAGCGTAGCGCGACCCGAGAAAACCGCTCGTCCCTTTGCGTCGCCCCTCGGTCGACGTGTACATCGACACGTAATCGGGGACCTGGCTGTCCGCCCGACCAAGCTCCCGAGCGACAACAGCCCCGAGGTCGGGGTAAAGAATGCCGGGATCCTTCTTACGGCCAGTCTCCATCAGGGCCGCTCCGCCGCCGTGATCGCCGACGCGTGTGTTGAGCGACCGGATAATCGCCGTCTTGTCCATGTGCTGCGACATCTTTGGAAGCAGCTCGGAAATTTGAACTCCGGTCGAGGCCGTCTGAATCGCCCGGAACGGTCCGCCGGTCGGCCGACCCGGTTTCGGATCCCAGGTCTCAAACTGACTGGCTCCACCAGCAAGCCAGAGCAGAATCACTTTCTTGCCCTGTTTCTTCAGCTCGCCGGCGACCACTTCATTTTTGAAGGCGTCGAGCTGAGTCATGTCGGCAGCAAACGTGCCGGCCGTCGCGGCGGCACCGGTTCCGAGGAAAGCACGGCGGGACAGGCCGTGGTCACTGGAACCGCAGAAGATGCTTCCGGGGCGTTTCATGGTTGTTTCCTGGTCAATGACAGTAGGTCAGGCTCTGCCTGACGGAGTTTGATTGCCACGAATTCTTGCGTTGTGACCGCTCTGAGTTTTTCAACAGGCTTCGTCAGGCAGAGCCTGACCTACTTTCCAGTCGCTGCCTAATAATTAAATCGGACTTCCGGCCCTGAGATGAGAGCCCAGAGGACCTGCTTCATCGCAGCCGATCGATCTTCTGTTCGGGATTTGAGGTATTCGCGGATGCTCTGTTTCTCTACGTCCGTCGGCGGCCGCGACACGATTGCCCAGAACGCAGCATCAATTGCTTCCGACGGATCGTCAATTCCCTTGAGGTGTCCCAGCAGGCGGTCGGCGGAATCTCTCAACAGGTCGTCTTGAATCTGTGAGCTGTTACTGAAGAGCAGCGCCTCATCCACTGGCACCTGGTAATTCGCGGTCGGAGGCTCAAACATGCGGAACCAGCCGTCCGTTCGCTGTTCCAACTTCTCGCGTTCTTTCGCCCAGTCTTCCGGTGGCTTCGATGCCCACTGATCCCAGTGAGGCGGATTCTGAGAAGCAATAAACAGAGAAATCGAGTATTGCCGCGGAGTCAGAATGCGCGGCTGAGCCAGCGCGAAGTAATAGGCTGCCGGAGTCTCGGAGTCGCTCTCCCAGCGGCTGGACCGTGAGTAAGCCCTGCTGAGAGTGGTCCCCCGAATCAGTCGCTTGAGGTCGTAGTCATGAGTTCGCAGGTCCCGCGCGAGCCACTTCAGGAGCTGCGGATGGCTCGCCGGGTTTCCCGAGTGCAATTGATCGGGCGGATGAACGATGCCCTGCCCGAACAGTCGATTCCAGACGCGATTGGCGATGTTCCTGGCGAAAAACGAGGCTCCTTCCTCGTTCAATGCCAGCTTCACCAGTTCGCTCCGCGGGCTGAAGTCAGGCTTCCGCGGCTTCGCATTGTCGTCCTTCTGAAGCGTCTTGACTTCCTCGTCGAGCTTTTTCCGCTCGTCGTCAGACAGCGCCCTGTCCGGCTCGTCCGAAACGGACCCGTTGAGAAACATGAATCGCGCCTGCTTCTCGACACCCTTGGTCGTTTTGAATTTCACGTCTCCGTAAAACTTCTCGGCAAGCGTTTTCGACTTGGTCAGATACGTCCGTGAGAAAAACGACTGCATGCCGAAATAGTGATCCTGCTTCCAGTCGTCGGCGAGCGGGTGGTCGTGGCACTGAGCACAGCTGACATTGACGCCGAAGAACAGAATGCTCGTATCGTTCGTGAGGTCGTCGACGCTGCCGACACGCGTCCGAAGAAACTGCATCCCGGCCTTCTGATACTCATCCGACTCATCGCCAACGACCATATCCTCAAACATCTGGTTCCACGGCCGATTCTGCTGAGCCGCCCACAGCAGGTACTTTCGGAAATCGCCATCGCCTGGATTGTCCGGCAGCAGCTCTCGATCCAGCTCGTTCCGGTGGTGAAAAGCAAAATCGGGACTGGCGAGAAGTTGATCCACCAGGGCCTGTCGCTTTGTTTGTGACTGGTCGTCGCGAAACTGTTTCGCCTCGACGGTCGTTGGAATCCGTCCGGCCAGATCAAGCATCAGCCGGCGAAGCAGATTGAGGTCGTCGACCTGAGCCGCCGGTTCAACCTTGTCTGCGGACAGCAACGCATCCACGTAATGGTCAATGACGGTCTCGACAGCCGAGTCTGCCGGAAGCAGGTCGTCGGCGAGAATCCGGGACGGCACGACCGGCGCAAGGATTGCGGCCATCGCGAGAACGGCAGAGGAAAGTCTCATGGGCGGGGGCGGCCGAGGTGCCAATTGGGGAGGAAATCGTGTGGGGGGAAGGACTGAAGACGGTACCCGGAATTACTGATCTCATCAAGAAGTTGTTGTGTCCCGGACGTGTCCCTGGTGCGGGCGCGGTGTTCCGATCGGGGTAGCCGGTGTCGTAAAAGCTGCGTACGCTTCTCCGCTCGCGGGCCGGGTTACCTCTTCAGTTGAACTCTCCTGTCAGGCTTCGGGTCCGTACCAGACAGGAAGACATTCTTTTTGTGGCACGCCACAGTTTCTTCACGGAGGTTCAGAATGCTGCCAAAACGGCTGGTCGAACTCGAAGAGGAAGCAAAGTCACCGGACCCGCAGACCTGGAAGGCGGCGTTCCGTGAGCTCGCAGAAGTTCGGCACGAGCACGCATTGTCGCTGCTCCACAAAGAAAGCAACGACATCGCAATCGAACGGGCGGGCCTCGCTCGGGAGAGTTTTCAAATCTCCGTTTGCCAGCAACCGGACGTCGCGCTGCGGCACACAAGTTACGAGATTCGCGAGGCGTCTCTGATGGCGATCGGCCAGCGCCGTGAAGTCCGAGCGATCGCCGAAGTCGCGCGTGTCCTGCGGAACGAATCGACCGAGTCCATGCGCGAGCTCGCCGCGAAAACTCTCGCCGGGATTGGTCAGGAGGCCTGTGTCGAAGGTCTGCAGCACGCACGGACCGACCAGTCGAAGCGGATCCGGACTGCCGCCCTGGACGCGTTGATTGAACTTCGTTTTCCCGCGGCCGAGCGGGCGATTGTCGAGTACCTCGACGATGAGGACTGGCCACTTCGAGCGACGGCCTTCAAGCACCTTTCCAACAATGGATGGGAACCGGCCAGCAATCGGCACCGCGTGCTCAAGGCAATCATGCTCGGTCGATTCGACGAAGCGATCCGTCACGGCGACGACTCCGTGCAGCCGCTGATCAATTCCGCCCTGTGCTTCGGCAATCCGGAAGTCCGACACTGGTCAGCGACGACGCTGGCAAAAATCCGGTCACAACGCGTCTTCGACGGCCTGAAGGAGGGGCTCAAGTCACCGCACCCGGACGTCCGGAAGGCTGCGGAAGAGGCCCTCAAAATCGTCGGCACACCCCCACCGCCAAAACCGGAAGCTCCTCCGACTCCGAAGAAGAAATTCGTCCGACGCAAATCGCAGCGGCCATTTGAAGAAGCCTGCCAGATGCTTGGCACAGCTCTGGAACTTTGACTCGGCGAGGCCCATGGAACGGTCATTCAATTTTCGGGATGGCGAGGCGGCGAGGTTTCCGCCGAACCGGAAGCGCGGGACTGCTCCATCCCTAACCCGAAGCGTGAGTGAGCGAGGGAGAAAGTCGATCGAAGCGCGCCCTCGCTCACGCGTCGGGTTACTTGAGCGGCTCGGCTCGGCAGGAGCCTCGCACTCTCAACAGGATCGGACCCGCGCGAGCAAACTCTACTCGCCGGAAACGCCCACCGGTGGAGCTGCTTTCGGCGTCGAGTGCGGCTGCAGAGTCGTCTGCCCGGCCAGTTCTTCACTGAGCGAGCGCTGGCTCTGCACGATCACGTGTGAGCCATCCTTGACCACGTCGAGATTCGTCAGCAGCAACTGCTCGCCGGGCGAGAGCTCGTCCTCGACGAAGGCCATCCCCTCCAGTCGCCGCTGAATCTTCACGGTCCGCGATTTTGTGACACCCTCTTTGACGACAAACACACGCCCGTGTTCCGGATGGCTGCCGAGGACCGCGTCCCGAGGAATCGCGATCGCGTTTTTCAGGATCGGCCCCTCAATGCGAGCCTGCACGAACGTGCCAGGTAGAAGCGGTATCGCACCCGGCTCGTTGGTGACTTCGACGAAAACGTCGATGGTGCGTGTTGCTTCGTCCGCCCGCGGTGCGATTCGTGTGACTCGACCCGTCCAGATCGACTGAGTTGTCTCGTTGACTGCGATCTCGACGGATGGTTGCCTGCCCGTCTTCAATCGTTCGTGAATTTTCGCCGCGTCGAGCGCGTGCAGCGGCACGGCGATCTCAACAACGTCGAGATTCGTCACTCGAAACAGCTTCGAGCCCGGCTGGACAAGCTGCCCTTTCTCAACGTGAACTTCACTGAGCACTCCGGAAAACGGAGCGTTCACGTGAGTGTGTCCGACTTCGATCGACGCCAGCTTGATTTTTGTTTTGAGCGACAGAATCTGCTGTTTCAGCGTCTCTTCCTGAGCCGGAAACAGCGTCGCCTCATTCTGCAGAGTCAACAGTGCGCTGTAATACCGGTTGTATTCGAGCCGAGCCTGCGTGAACGCGCTGTCGGTGATGATCTTCCCTGCGAAGTTCGCTTTGGCCCGGTCGTATTCGGCTTTGGCGTCCTGTTCATCCTGCTCGGCCTGCTCGACCAGCCGGCCGTTGTTCGCCTTCTGGCCAGCGAGCAGATTCTTCTGAGCCTCGGTTTCGGCGAGCGCGTTCTCCGCCTGAGTTTCCCGCTCGACATAAACTTTCGGGTCAATTCTCAGGAGCGGATCGAGTGGCTCACTTTCAGAACGCGAGGCGCCGGCAACGAGCGTCCCGACTTTGAGCAGCGGGCTGATCTCGACGATCTCGCCACCGACCTGTGCCGAGTACTCGACTTCCCTGTCCGCGACGACGGTGCCGAAGCCGGAAATGATCTCGCGCAGATCCGCGGCCTCGACTTCAAAGACAGTCACGTTGAAGACCTGTCGCGGCGGTTCTTTCGTCTCCGGTTCTTTTCTGAGTGCCGCGAGCCCCGCGAAAATCCCGCCCCCGGCCGCAATGACAGCGGCACAGATGGCGACGTTGAGAAGAATGTTACGCTGACGCTGAGTCATGGGCCGGCCTGGAGGAAAACAAAGCGAGACGCCGTAACGGTACTCGACAAATCGAGGAGTCTCTATCGTAGACCGCGAACCGCCCAAAGGGATCACAGCCGATTCGCTGGAGAATCGGATTTTCAATTTTGAGAGGGGCCATCCCGGGAGTTGAGCATGCTCAAGTCACTGCAGTTTTCGTGTACTCGCCTGTTTTCCGCATTGCTTCTCTCAGCCTTGGTCATGGCTGGAAACCTGCGAGCGGACGACACGACGCCACTACTCACGATCGACACTCCAATGAGTCCCCCGACGTGGGCTCTGCTCGAGCGACAACTTCTCGACGCCAACACGAAAGCCTGCGAAGAGTTTTTTCAAAAGTACTTCGACGAACGCGGCTTCCTGCTCTGCGTCGAGCGCTGGGGAGGAGACGACGGACCTGACGACGCCATCGAGAACTGCATTCACTGGCCGATCCTGCACGCGATCGGCGGCGGAGATTCGGTCCTCACCAATTACCGCAAAGCGTGGGAGGGCCACCTCCGGCAGTACACGCTGGCAAAAACCGTCGAGGTGCCATTCGCCCGCGACGGGATGTACTACCGCGAGTTTCCCTGTCAGTTCGACTGGCTGCACAACGCCGAAGGGCTGGTCGTGTTCTGTCACCAGGGCCTGTCGGAACCAGACTCGCGCGCATTTCAAACTCGCACGAAGCGCTACGCCGGTTTCTACATCGGCGAGGATGCTCAGGCGAAAAACTACGACGCAACTCACAAAATCATGCGCAGCATGTTCAACGGCAGCCGCGGCCCTCTTATGAGGAAAGCGACGGGGCTCGACTGGGCCGGCGATCCCATCGAAATTGAGAACCGTTTTTCGCTCGGGCACGGCGAGCGGAATTACTCCGAGATGGTCGCTCATTTCAAAGACTACAACGACATCATCGGCGACCACCCGCAGAACCTTCTCAGCACCGCCCTGCCCCTCAACGCGTTCATGCTGACCGGCGAGAAAAAGTACCGCGACTGGATCCTCGAATACGTCGGAGCCTGGGTCGACCGGATGACGGCCAACGACAACATCATCCCCACAAACATCGGGCTCGACGGCAAACCCGGCACCGCGGCTGGCGGAAAATGGTACGGCGGAGTTTATGGCTGGTCGTTCAGCGTCGAGGTCCCGCAGGACGGCTCGACCGCTCACCGCAACACGCACTACCTCGGCCTGCCCGGCTTCATGAACGCGTACCTGCTGACCGGTGAGGACAGCTACCTCGACCCGTGGCGGAAACAGATCGACGTGATCAACGGCCAGAAAAAGATGATCGACGGCAAGCCTCAGTACCCGACGATGTACGGCGACGACGGCTGGTACGCGTACTCGCCCTCCCGCTACACGACAGGCATCGAGGAGATCGCCTATCTCACCATGAAGCCATCCGACATCGATCGAGCTCCCGGTGCCTGGTGGCGAAATCTCAAAGACGGAAACACCGCCTACGCCGAAGCTTCCTTGCGAGCCGACCTCGCGCAGGTTCGTCGCAAAGTGCTCGCCATGAGAAACGACACAACGACGCCGGACACGCGGCTCGCCGACGATCCGATGAAGTACAACCCGGCGAGCGTCGCGTCCCTGGTCCGACTGGCCTGCGGAGGCCTGCCGACGAACAAACAGGGCCTGGTCCTGCACAGCCGCCTGCGCTACTTCGACCCGATCCAACGCCGAGCCGGTTTGCCGGCAGACTGCGCGGCTCTGATCGAGAGGCTCGAAGCGGACACAACATCCGTGACCCTCGTCAACACAAACCAGCTTGAACCAAGAACCGTGACGATCCAGGCGGGGTCCTACGCCGAGCACTCCATCGAACTCGTCACGACGGGCGGAAAGGCAACTGCCGTCTCCGGACGCTCATTCACTGTGACGCTGCAGCCCGGCTGCGGCGCGACGCTCACTCTGAAAACGCCGCGCTACGCAAAAACCCCGACATTCGCGTTTCCGTGGACAGCCCGAAAGTAGCCGTCTGTTTAACCCGTGGCCGCAGGCCAGGTTGGATGTCGCTGCACCTTGCCTCCGGCGACGGGTTAAACGGTGACCCGTCAGGGCCTTCGACCCACCGACAGTCTCACACCAGCAGAGCATCCACCGGCTTGTGATCCTCGACGCCCGTCAGCCGCACGTCGAGGCCCTGGAACTTCACGCTGAGCCGTTTGTGGTCGATGCCCAGGCAGTGCAGGATCGTCGCGTTGAGGTCGTGGATGTGGACCGGGTCTTTCGTGATGTTGTAGCTGAAGTCGTCCGTCTCGCCGTAAACCTGACCCGGCTTGATTCCGCCGCCCGCCATCCAGATTGAGAAGCAGCGCGGGTGGTGGTCCCGGCCGTAATTCTCTTTCGTGAGATTTCCCTGGCAGTAGATCGTGCGGCCGAACTCGCCGCCCCAGACCACCAGTGTGTCGTCGAGCATGTCTCGCTGCTTGAGGTCCTGGATGAGAGCCCACGATGCCCGGTCGACGTCTTTCGCCTGAGCCGGCAGGTCCTTCGCGATGTTGCCATGCTGGTCCCATCCCCGATGAAAGATCTGCACGAAGCGCACGTCGCGCTCGACCATTCGCCGAGCCAGCAGCGCCGAGTTCGCGAACGTGCCCGACTGGAGTGACTCTTCGCCGTACATCTCGACAAAGTGTTTCGGCTCGTCGGTGATTTTCATGAGGTCCGGCACGGAGGTCTGCATGCGGAACGCCATCTCGTACTGATCGATCCGCGACTGCGTTGCCGGATCGCCGACCTTCGCAAACGTTTCCTGATTCAGCCGCTGGAGAGAATCGAGCACTCGCCGCCGAATGTCCGGTGAGACTCCCGCCGGATTCGACAGAAACAACACGGGATCCCCCGACCGCCGCAGCGCGACGCCCTGGTGTTTCGCCGGCAGAAATCCCGCTCCCCACAGCCGGTTGTAAATCGCCTGTGCCTGTTGCCGGCCGCTCCACTGCGGCGTCATGACCATGAATTCCGGCAGGTCACGGTTGAGCGAGCCCAGTCCGTAGCTCAGCCACGCTCCCAGGCTCGGCCGTCCCGGAAGCTGCGTTCCGGTGCAGATGTAAGTGATCGCCGGGTCGTGGTTGATCGCCTCGGTGTGAACCGACCTGACGATGGAAATGTCGTCGACCATTTTCGCGGTGTGAGGCAGAAGCTCACTGACCCACGCTCCACTTTCGCCGTGCTGAGCGAACTTGAATTTCGACGGAGCAATCGGAAACCGCTTCTGCCCGGACGTCATCGTGGTGAGCCGTTGCCCCAGCCGAACGGACTCTGGCAAATCCTTGTCGAAGAATTCGCCCATCTTCGGCTTATGGTCGAGCAGATCGACCTGACACGGCGCTCCAGCCATGAACAGATAAATGGCCCGCTTCGCTTTCGGAGCAAAATGCGGCAGCCCCGGCAGAGCCCCGAACCCGGCACCGGTCACCTCCGCCGCACCAGCCCGATCCGGCAGCATCGAAGCCAGAGCCGCCGTCCCCAGCCCGAGCGAAGCTCCGCCAAAGAAGTGCCGGCGAGTAATGGCTCGTACGAATTCGTCATGCGGGTTCATGTCTGATTCCTGACTTGAAATCCGGAATTCTATCCGGCTCTGTCGATCACCGACTTCGGAAGCTCACACCAGAAAAGCGACTTCCCCGTCAGCACGAGCACCTTGCCACCGTCCGGATGAGGAAAGAACGCCCGCGTCTGAGCGTTGCGATCATCCATCTCGAACTCGCCGAGTTTCGCTCCACCATGATTGTACACGATGAGGTCGACGTCAAAATTCTGAGCGTAGATCAACTTGTGTTTTTCATCGAACCCCACCGCGTTCGGGTACGCTCCGGGAGTAACCGTCACCATCGGAGCGGACAGCTTGCTGAGGTCATAAATGAACGTGCCATAACCTGGGGATGCCGGATGACCGGGGATGCCATTGTTGTTGCCCGCCCCGTACGGCATGGCGACCAGATACGGATCGCTGCCCCCCCCACGTTGAGCCCGCTCGGTGTGCCGGACATGCCGATCTACCAGCCGGACTCTTCCCAGGCCAGAGCTCCCTTCCCCTTGATGGCGAACCGATTGATCCGATGATCCGCCATCGTGACCAGGTATTTGCCGTCGAGAGTACACGTCGCCCGAAGAAAATCGAGCGGCGCGGGACGAGGCTCAGTCCGCTTGACCCGCGAAGCGGCCCGCAACAAGGGAGTCGTATTGACCTTCAACAGCTTTGCCTTTTTCAGCTCAACGATCCCAATCTGGTTTTTTCCGATGACATAACCAAAGTCGAGCGTCGGAGCCGTCGCGAACCCAGGCAGCCCTGGCGTTTCGACCCGGCCGATTTCGTTGAAGACGACATCCAGAATGATCAGCTCCTGAGTCGCATCCGCATAAACAGCGAAGCCTTCTTCCCACTTGCCGAAAGCCGAACACTTGAGATTGAGGTTCCGCTCAGTCAGCAGTTTCATCCCCGGCAGCGACAGTTCCCGCAAATGCCCTTCCGACTCCAGCAGGGAAACCGACCCGCCATCCAGCGAATAAAAAACCGACGGAAGCAGCTTGCCAGCATCGACTGGAACTTTCTGGCGAACAGCCAACTTGTCCGCCGCGTGCGTCGATTCCCCCACGATCAGCAGCACGAGCCCCAGAACCACAAGATTGACCCGTTGGGATTTGCGAAACTTCATTGAGCACATTCCTGAACACTGCCCGAACAATCACAGCCATCGTAACTCGAAGCACGCGTGAGAGCGAAAGCTCAGGCCGCCAAAACTGATTCAGGATCGTCCGACTGAGGTGTGCATGTGATAAACCTGCCGCAGCATCTCCCGTGGCACGGGGCTCATCCTGTGAACGAAGGGCTCATCCTCAATTGACACTTAATTCGCCAGTGAGACCTCACCGGTATCGACGGAGAAGAAGAACCCGTCGTTTGTCGCGTCGACGGTGATCGTCGCGCCTTCCGGGACACTTCCGGCCAGTAACTCTTTTGCGAGCTCGTTCTGGACGCGCTGCTGGATGACTCGCTTCAGCGGGCGGGCTCCGTAGGCCGGGTCGTAGCCCTCGGCGGCGAGCAAATCCCGGGCGGCGTCCGTGACGGCCAGGTGCAGGTTGTTCGCCTCAATCTGTGCCGACAGTGACTCCAACTGGAGGTCGACGATCTGCCGGATTTCTCCTCGGCCCAGTGGGTGAAACACGACGGTCTCATCGACGCGGTTGAGGAACTCGGGCAGGAATTCCCGACGGAGTGCCTCCATCGCCGCCACCTGAATTTCCTGGTCGGTCGCCGAGCCAGCCATCTCCATGATCTGGTGGCTGCCGATGTTCGACGTCATGACGACGATCGTGTTGGAGAAGTCGACCGTGCGGCCGTGGCTGTCCGTCAGGCGGCCGTCGTCGAGCAACTGCAGCAGCACGTTGAAGACGTCGCGGTGAGCCTTCTCGATCTCGTCCAGCAGGATCACCGAGTACGGCTGACGGCGAACGGCTTCGGTCAGCTTGCCGCCTTCCTCGTAGCCGACGTAGCCGGGGGGAGCTCCGATCAGCCGCGACACGGCGTGCTTCTCCATGAACTCACTCATGTCGATACGGACCATGTTCCGCTCGTCGTCAAACAGGAATCCGGCGAGGGCTTTGCACAGCTCGGTTTTTCCAACGCCGGTCGGGCCGAGGAAAATGAACGAGCCGATGGGCCGGTTGCGATCCTGCAGCCCCGACCGCGAACGACGCACCGCGTTCGAGACGGCCCGCACCGCTTCGTGCTGATTAATCATCCGCTCGTGAATCCGGTCTTCCATCGAGAGCAGTTTCTCGCGGTCACCTTCGAGCATCTTCGAAACGGGCACGCCGGTCCACGCGCTGACGACCTTGGCGATATCTTCCGGCGAGACCTCTTCGCGGAGCAGTTTCTCGCCGCCGCCGGCGTCGACTTCGGCAAGCTTCACTTCCACTTCGGCGAGCTTTTCCTGAGCGGCCTTGAGCTGTTTCTCCACTTCAAACGCCCGCACGTAATCCTCGTTCGAGTTTGTCTGCCGAGCCTGATTGAAAACTCGCTCGTACTCGGTCCGCAGTCCGTCGATTTCCTCTTTGAGCGGCTGCACTCCGGACAAGGCCTGCTTCTCGGTCTCCCACCGGGCCTTCAACTGGTTCACGTCTTCCTCGCGGTCGGCGATCTTTCGACGCAGGTCCTCAAGTCGCTGCTTGCTGTCGGCACTGGACTCACTGGCGAGGGCCTGGGCTTCGATCTGCATCCGCGTGAGTTCGCGCGTTGCCTCGTCGACTTCGACCGGCATCGAGTCGATTTCCATCCGCAGCCGACTGCCCGCCTCGTCGACCAGGTCGATCGCCTTGTCCGGCAGGAAGCGGTCGGAAATGTACCGGTCGGAAAGTGTCGCCGCTGCGATGAGTGAATCATCCGTAATTCGCACACCGTGGTGCGACTCGTACCGCTCCTTCAATCCGCGCAGAATCGAAATCGTGTCCTGCACGTTCGGCTCCTGAACCTTCACCGGCTGGAACCGCCGTTCGAGAGCCGGGTCCTTTTCAATGTATTTGCGGTACTCGTCGAGCGTTGTCGCGCCGACGCAGTGCAGCTCGCCGCGAGCCAGCGCCGGCTTCAGCAGGTTCGAAGCATCCATCGCGCCTTCGCTCGCTCCCGCGCCGACGACTGTGTGCAGCTCATCGATGAAGAGGATGACCTGGCCGTTCGATTCGGTGACTTCACGCAGCACGGCCTTGAGTCGATCCTCGAATTCGCCTCGGTACTTGGCTCCCGCGATGAGAGCTCCCATATCGAGCGCGACAACGGTTTTGTTTTTGAGGTTCTGCGGCACGTCGCCCGTCACGATTCGATGGGCGAGACCCTCAACGATCGCGGTCTTGCCGACACCGGGCTCGCCGATGAGCACTGGATTGTTCTTGCGTCGCCGCGAGAGAACCTGGATCACACGCCGGATTTCCGTGTCGCGGCCGACCACTGGATCGACTTTTCCTTTACGCGCGAGCTCGACAAGGTCGATGCCGTACTGCTTCAAGGCCTGATACTTTTCTTCGGGGGACTGATCGTTGATTGTTTGTCCGCCGCGGATCGACTTGAGTGCCTCCAGCACGTCGTGCTCGCCGACGCCGTTCAGGTTGAGAATCTTTTTCGCCTCAGAATCCACTTTGACCAGCCCGATCAGAAGATGCTCCGTGGACAGAAACTGATCCTTCATCTGATCGGCCTGCTTCTGCGCGGCGTCAAACACGCGCAGCAGTTCCTGACCGAGGCCGACCTGCATGCCACCTCCGCCGGAGACCTTCGGCAATCGATTGAGGTCCTGGACGGTCGTCGCCCGAAGCTGATCCGGACTCGCGCCAATCTTCTGAACGATCGGGCGGACCACTCCCTGCTCCTCATCAAGTAGAGCTTTCAAAAGGTGCAGCGAAGTCAGCTGCGAATGCCCTTTGTCTTCGGCCAGCTTCTGTGCCCGCTGGACCGCTTCCTGAGCTTTGACGGTGAGCTTTTCGAATCGAATGGACATGTCTGGTCTCCTTATCCGCGCGCATCATGAGCGCAGATGGGAATAGCAAATGGAATGCCGTTCGGCAGTCGAAAGGGCAGACGATTGTCTCAGGGCGAATGCCTGAGGGGCGGAAGCCCGGCCCCGGAGGCAGCTGGCCGGAGGGGACCAGCTGCCTCGGAGCTCGCGATGACTACTTGGTTTCAAATTCCGCGTCGATGACTTCGTCGTCCGCGCCCGCAGCCGCTCCGGCAGTTTCGGATGCGTCTTCCGCAGACGCACCACCTTCTGCCGACTGCTGGTAGAGCTGGGCGAAGGCTTTGGCTGCCTGTTCCAGTTCGGACACGGCCGATTTGATTTTGTCGATGTCGTCGCCTTTGGCGGCTTCCTTCACCTTGTTGATCGACGCCTCGATGGCTGACTTCGAAGCGTCGTCCAGCTTGTCGCCAAGTTCGGTGACGGACTTCTCTGTCTGATAAGCGAGCGTTGAAGCAACGTTCTTCTGCTCGGCGAGTTCCCGTCGGCCTTTGTCTTCCGAAGCGTGAGATTCCGCTTCCTTCCGCATCTTCTCGATTTCTTCTTCAGATAACCCGCTTGAGTTTTCAATCCGAACGGACTGTTCCTTGCCGCTCGCCTTGTCCTTGGCAGACACTTTCAGAATGCCGTTGACGTCGATGTCGAAGGTCACCTCTACCTGCGGCACACCTCGCGGTGCGGGCGGGATCCCATCGAGATTGAACTGACCAAGCTGCCGATTATCAGTCGCCATCGGCCGCTCACCCTGAAAGACGGTGACCGTCACGGCTGGCTGGTTGTCGGACGCCGTTGAGAACGTCTCGCTTTTTGTCGTCGGGATCGTCGCGTTTCTTTCGATGAGAACTGTCATCACGCCGCCTTCGGTTTCAATGCCGAGAGACAACGGGGTCACATCCATCAGGACGACGTCGGTGACTTCGCCCGTGATGATGCCGCCCTGGATGGCTGCTCCTACCGAAACAACTTCGTCCGGGTTCACGCCCTTGTGAGGCTCTTTGCCGCCGAACAGACTTTTGACGAACTCCTGGACTTTCGGGACTCGAGTCGAGCCGCCGACCATCACGATTTCATCGATGTCCGCCGCAGACAGCTTCGCATCTTTGATCGCGTTAAGAACGGGGTTCCGCGTTCGCTCGACCAGCGGATCGATCAGCCGTTCAAAGTCGGCCCTCGAAATACTCATCTGAAGGTGCTTCGCCCCGGATGCGTCCGCCATGATGAACGGCAGGTTGATGTCCGTTGACTGAGCGCTGGAGAGTTCCTTCTTGGCTTTTTCTGCCGCCTCGCGAAGTCGCTGAAGTGCCATGGCGTCGTCTCGCAGGTCGACACCGTTGTCCTTCTTGAACTGATCAGCGATGAATTTGATGAGTTCTTCATCAAAGTCGTCGCCACCAAGGTGAGTGTCACCGTTCGTGCTGAGCACTTCGACAAGCTCGTCACTGACTTCCAGGATCGAGACGTCGAACGTTCCGCCGCCGAAGTCGAAGACCGCGATCTTCTGGTCTTTCTTTTTCTCAAGACCGTAGGCCAGCGCGGCGGCTGTCGGCTCGTTAATGATGCGCGCGACTTCCAGGCCGGCGATCTGGCCGGCATCTTTTGTCGCCTGTCGCTGAGCATCGTTGAAGTAGGCCGGAACTGTGATGACCGCTTTCTTGACCTTGTGCCCCAGGTAGCTTTCCGCAGACTCCTTCAGCTTCTGAAGGATCATCGCGGAAATCTGCGGCGGCGAGTATTCCTCGCCGTTGACTTCGATCTTCACATAGTCGTCAGGGCCGCCAACAACTTTGTAAGGAACGATCTTTTCTTCAGAGGCGACTTCACTGTGACGTCGCCCCATGAATCTCTTGACGGAGTAGATCGTGTTGTGCGGATTCGTGACCGCCTGGTTCTTCGCCGGTTCGCCAACCAGCGTGCCGCCTTTATCGGTGAAGGCAACAACACTTGGAGTCAGGCGGTTGCCTTCCAGGTTCGCAATCACCTTCGGGACGGAACCTTCCATCACGGAAACCACAGAGTTCGTTGTACCAAGGTCGATGCCGATAACCTTTTCACCTTCTGCCATCTCTAATACTCCTCATCTCGTCGTGAGAAAACTGACCGCTCAACTGAGGCTCGTAAACTCGCCTCAAGCAAATTGCAGATCGGGGCTGCCTCCTCGACTGACACACCGCCGACTGTTTTTGTCGTGGCCCGTCTGTCTGAGAGGCGTCTGGATTCGTCGCGAAATCATAAAAGCAAAGGCCGTGCCAATAGGAAACGGACAGCACGATGCGGGCCGCAACCTGCCTTCACAATTAGGCTTGCGCCTATCCAGATGAAGAAAAACTGTTGACCATTCAATTGCCACAATGGCAGAATCAGAACAGCAGCTCACTCGCGATCGGCGACTGCCAATGTGACAGAGTTGTCGAATTGCCAGCCGGCCCAATTGAACCCGCTGCGCGGATTGAATCCCCGGTCCGAACGCCTTACCTTGCCGAAACGCTGCGGTTGTTCCCTCATCAGGCTCCTATCGATGATCCTTACTGGTCAGGAAATTCGAAAACAGATCGACAACAACATCGTCATTGACCCGTTTGACGAAAAGCAGATCAACCCGAACAGCTACAACCTCCGGCTTCACGATGAGCTGCTGGTTTACGAGGAAATCGTCCTCGACATGCGACGCCCGAATCGACTGCGTCGCTACACGATTCCTCCCGAAGGGTTCGTGCTGAACCCGAATCAGTTGTACCTGGGCCGCACAGTCGAGCGGACCGAGACACACAATCTCGTCCCGATGATCGAAGGGCGATCATCGGTTGGCCGGCTTGGCTTGTTCGTGCACTGCACCTCGGGATTTGGCGATATCGGCTTCTGCGGATACTGGACTCTGCAAATCTTCGCCGTGCAGCCGGTCCGGATTTATCCCGGCATCTCCATCTGCGAAATCTTCTACCACACCGTCGAAGGCGACATCACTGAGTACCGCAGCGATAAATACCAGAACAATCAGGACATTCAGCCCAGCCTGATTTACAAAGAATGGGTCGAGAAAAAAGACCCGCAGATGCGTCTCTCGTTCGGCCAGGAACTCGGCTGACCGACATCCTCCCCCGCTGCCGAAGCACGGCGCCTCCGCTGCCGCAGCACGGCGCGATCTGGCAACAGATTTCCTGAGCGATTCATCCTGCCTTGCTGGTACGATCGAACTCCAAATGCGGGAAACGCCTCCGCATACACGCCATCGGGAATTCCCCTACCTGCGGGCATGCTACACGTTATGTGTCACGACCGAATTCGAGGCAGTGCGAGCAAATGATTCCCAACCGCGTCAGCGAAGAAACGATCACTCTGATGCTGTCGTCGTTACGTGACAACGACGACGAGGCGATCAACGCGCTGTGGCGAACCTGGTTCAACCGGCTGAAACGGTTTGCTCGACGTCGGATGAAGACGGTTCCCGGGCAGGCGTACGACGAAGAAGACGCCGCGCAGAGCGCGCTCGTGTCATTCTGCGCAGGACTCGAAAAAGGCAAGTACGAGGGGCTTTCCGATTTCGACAGCCTGTCACGCCTGCTCATCACGATCACCGCCCGCAAAGTTGCCACGCGACGGAGCTACGAACTGACTCAGAAGCGAGGTGGCGGACGCGTCCTGCTTGAATCTGCTCTGTCCGTTGGCGGCGGCGACGCGGCGGCCTCCTACTACAACGAAGCAGCTGCCGGAAGTCCGGGACCGGATGTGATTTCCGAATTCGCCGACGAGTGCGAGAGCCTGGTCGCTCGACTTTCGGACGACACGTTGAAGGCCATTCTTCTCGCCCGCCTCGAAGGATTTTCAACCGCCGAAATTGCCGAACAGCTTTCCATTGACATTCGCAATGTCGAACGCCGCCTGGTGAAGATTCGGGACACCTGGCTGCGATCTCATCGCAACTGAAACTCTGACCGCTAAGTCATGCGAACCGCCGCAGGCCAAGAAAATCGATGGGCAGCTTCGTCGCTCCTTCCAGTGCGAGATCCGCGAGTGCCTCGCCAATCACCGGAGTGAACTTGAAGCCGTGCCCCGAAAAGCCGGCTCCAAAAACGACGTTGGCAAACTCCGGATGACGATCCACGATGAAGTGCGAATCCGGACTCATCGTGTACATGCAGGTCGCATGGCGAACCGGCTCCGGTTCCAGGCTCGGCATCACAGCTCGCACAAATTCAGAAACCGGCGCAACGTCGCTCGGCAAAAGTCGACGCTCAACCTGCAGTGGGTCGGCAACCACCTGGCCGCCGGTGTGTTCCGCGATCTTGACCGTCGCTCCATCGAGGCTGGGGAAACCGTAAAACGTTCCTTCGGGCATATTGAACAGAAACCCGCACCCGCCTTGATCGATGGAATAATCCTGATTCCGCACGCGATTCCACATCAGGACTTTTCGCAGAACCTGAAGTGTGGGAAGGCCCGGAACTTTTTGCAGCAGTTGAGAGGCCCACGCACCGGCCGTGACAACCAGGGATGCTGCTTCGATTGTGCCTTTGTCCGTTCTGATCGTCACGGTGCGTCCGTTTGACGTCCAGCCGAGAACTCGTTTTCCGATCCGCACTTGAGCTCCCGCCCGGACGGCGCAGTCGACGTGACTCCGGACCGAGTCCTCGACAAAAAGGAACCCGGCCGTTGGCTCGTGGACAACCTCAAAGCCGTCTGGTAGCTGAAATCCAGGCCATCGTTCAGTCGCCTCTTTCTTCGACAGGTTTTGAATCTCGACACCGTGGATCTTTGCCGCCAGCCGCGAACCAGAGACCGCCTCGTCAACAGGCCGTCCTGCCAGCATGAGGCCGCAAAGATTCATGAGAGCCCGCCCGGATTCAAACTCCAGCTCTCGCCATAACTCGTACGCCCTTCGAAGCAGCGGTACGTAGTCGGGACGCTCAAAATACGCCTGCCGAATGATCCGCGTGTCTCCATGCGAACTGCCTCGATCGTGCCCGGGCAGAAACGCGTCCAGGCCCAGAACGCTGACCCCGCGCCGAGCTAGCTGAGCCAGGCACGCGCTCCCGAATCCGCCCGTTCCAAGCACGACGACGTCGACTCGATCGCTCATTTTCAATGCTCCGCCAGGAACCGGGTCACGGACCAGTATCACCATCATTCAGGACAAATAGGCAACATGCATAATTGACATAGTCTGCACAACCGTCATAATCCTCACGACGTGACAATCATGTTGAGACGCCACATGGCCATTGTAGGCCGTAGGGCTGGAGAGAATCCGCGAGAGGAGGAGACGCCCATGCGATTCGTAACTCATTTGTGCCTCGGACTTTGTGTTGCTGGCACTTCATTTTCAGGTGTGACGGAAGCATCCGGACCACGCAAAACCGCCTACCACGCGACCAGTGCGAACGTTGTGGCAAGAAGTTCTGCGGGAGTATTCGTCCCGCAAGCCACAGCTCAAACCCAGATCGTTCGCCAGCAGATCATGGTGCCTCAAACGACCACCGAAAAGCGAACGGTGCTTGAACAGCAGATTCAATATCAAAGTCGACCTCAAACGGTCACCGTCTACGAAACCGTGCCACACGTCGTCAACGTCTGCCGGACCGAAACCGTCATGACGACGGAAACGCGACTGCAGGCACAGACCCAGACGATCAACCAGCCCGTCTACCGCGACATTGTCGAGCCTGTCAGAGTCGCGGTTCAGGGTGTTGAAAATCGAGTGGGAACCCGGCAGGTCCTGCGGACCGTCCCGGTTCGTGTCCAGGTCCCTGTGACGAAGCAGTGCCAGTGTGTCACCACTGTTCCAGGGATGGCCGCCCAGACAATGTACTCGCAACCGGTCACTCATTTCGTCGAGCAGATTCAGTATCAGCAGCAGCCCTGCACCGAGCAGTTCACCTATCAAGTTCCTGTGACTCAGTACCAGACTCAGCAACAGACGCGTCGAGTTCTGGAGTATCAGCAGGTCCAGCAGACGGTCCATGTTCCCGTCCAGGTTCAGGTCCCACGTCAGCAGGTCCGTACCGAGCAGGTGACGCAGTATCGGCAGGTTCCACGACAGGTCGTCCAGAACCAGACGGTCGCTGTCCCGATCACCGTTCGGCGGGAGTTCGACGTGCCGGTCACTCGAATGGTCCCGCAAACTGTCGAGCGTTGCGTGACGGTTCCCAAAGTTCCATGTGCTCCGAAGCCGCCATGTGGCAGCCAGTACCTGGGACGATAGCAATCAGGATGGGCGAGTCTCGGCAGAACCCGAATCTTTTTTGGGAAGCCGGTTCGCGTCTCGTAACGCCTTGCGAAGAATGTAGTCCAGCTGTCCGTTAGTACTGCGCAGCTCGTCTTCAGCCCAGCGACGCAACGCGTCCAGGATTTTCGGATCGGTCCGCAGCAGGAAGGATTCGCGAGGCACAGGCTTCTCCTCAACCAGAATGCCGCCCGGGTTACCGGGCGGCATTTTTCGTTCACTCTGAGTCGGACTCGAAACGCGTCGATAAAGATTCGCGACCTCAGTTATGGAGCGAACCCGTATTGATGACCGGCTGCGCGTGAGAGTTGCCACACAGAACGACAAGGAGATTCGAGACCATCGTCGCGCGACGCTCATCGTCCAGGTCGACAATGTTATCCCTCTTCAAATGGTCGAGGGCCATCTGCACCATGCCGACGGCTCCCTCAACGATGACTGTTCGAGCCGCGACGACCGCCTGAGCCTGCTGTCGCTGCAGCATGGCCGCCGCGATTTCCTGAGCGTACGCCAGATGGCTGATCCTCGCCTCAATGACCTGCACGCCTGCCTTTTCCAGCCGCTCCTGGATGTCTTCCTTGAGCTGTTCGCAGACTTCGATCGTGTTGCCTCGAAGTGAGATCTCCGAATCGCTGTGGTCATAGGGATGCCGGCTGGCGAGTACTCGCAATGCGGCCTCACTCTGAACTTCCACGAAGTCCTCGTAATTGTCGACCTCGAACAAGGCCTCCGCGGTGTCGACAACTTTCCACACGACAACTGCAGAAATCTCGATCGGGTTGCCGTCGCAGTCGTTCACCTTCGATGGTTTTCCGCCTGTCCGCGAGCTGGCTGTCACGACCTGGCCATGTTCGCCTTTCTTTTCCGGAGTCATCTTCGAACCGGTCTCGAAGTTTCTGACTCTAAGCGACAGTTTCTTTTTGGAGTAGAACGGGTTAACCCAGAAGAACCCGCTGTCCTTGACCGTGCCTTTGTAATCTCCGAACAGAAGCAGCACTCGCGAATCGTTCGGAGCGACCGCCAGAAATCCGAAGAGCGAAACAAACGAGAAGAACAACATTCCCAGCGCGCCGAAAAACAACAACGGGCTGAACCCGTGTCGGTCCGCCTCAATGACGAAGTGGTAAAACGTGAAAATTCCAGCTCCCAGAAATACAAACACAGATCCCAGGCCCAACCATCCACTCATTGGTCGATACGGTTTCTCAATCGTCATGGTCGTAATTCCTTCCGCAGGGAACGATATTCATGTGACATCGCAATGATATCACTTCGATAGCGACCGTCAACGGGCATTTTTTAAGAACGGATCTCAAAGATTCACAGAAATCACGAACTGGCGAGACCGGTCCCGAGGCACCTCACCCAGCTTTGATCCCCGGCTGAACCTGCTACAACTCGCCCGGAAACGACGCCCGATCTCCTCAGCCTTGCTCTCCGCAGCCCCTGCCACGAAAGAACATTGATGACCGTCCGTACGCGTTTCGCCCCCAGCCCTACCGGTTACATGCACATTGGCGGGATGAGGTCTGCATTGTTCAACTGGCTGTTTGCCAGGCAGAACGGCGGGCAGTTCATTTTGCGGATCGACGATACGGACCAGGCCCGCAACGTGGAAGAAGCGCTCGCCCCGATCCTGAACGCGTTCCGCTGGCTGGGCCTCGACTGGGACGAGGGCCCGGAAGTGGGGGGCGGTTACGGGCCGTACTTTCAGTCTCAGCGAGGCGACCTGTACCAGGCGGCGGCAGAGCGGTTGCTCGCCGAGGGTAAAGCGTACCGCTGCTTCGATTCCGTCGAGCAGGTTCAGACTGACAAGGAACACCTGCGTGAGCACAACACGCCGCCGGCAGGCATGCGGCGATCGCTCGAATTGAGCGACGCCGAGATCCAGACGCGACTCGATCGAGACGAGCCGTGGGTGCTGCGATTCAAAGTGCCACACGATCGAAAGATTGAGATAGACGATCAAATCCGTGGTCACGTCGAGTGGGATTCGTCATTGATGTTCGACCCGAACATCTCACGATCCAACGGCAGCCCGCTCTACAACTTTGCCACCGTCGTCGATGATGCTCAACTGAAAATCACGCACGTTATCCGCGCCGAAGAGCACCTCACCAATACCGCCGTTCAGGTTTTACTTTACGAGGCGCTCGGCGAGTCCGTCCCGGTGTTTGCCCATATCCCGTTCGTCATGGCGCCCGGCACGAAGAAGAAGATTTCAAAACGCGAAATCGACAAATACCGGAAAAGCCCGGCGTTCAAGATCCTCTTTGATCTCTCCGCACGAGTGCTGCCGCAGATCGGCATTGATGAAGAATCCGTCAACCCCGTGATGGTTGGGTTTTACGAGCAGTGCGGCTTTCTGCCCGCCGGGCTGCTGAACTCGCTCGGCCGGACCGGCTGGTCGTTCGACGAAACGACCGAGTTCATGTCGCTTGGTTTTCTCATCGAACACTTTTCGCTGGGCCGAGTCGTCAAAAGTTCCGCCGCATTCGATCCTGAAAAACTGATGAGCTACCAGTCACACTGGATGGCGGAACTTTCTCATGAGGACCGCGCCGATCAGTGTCTGCCGTTTCTGCAGAAAGCCGGATTGCTTTCAGATTCACCCTCGGACGCGGAACGTTCGCTGGTGACTCGCGTCGTCACCGCACTCGACGATCGCATCAAAGTCGCCGGCGACATCCTGACCTACGACTACTTTTTCAAAGCGGACATCGAGTTCAGCGAGAAGGACTTCAAAAAGCGGGTCAGCAGGAGCGGCGTGCCGGAACTGTTGACCGAATTCCGTGCAGTCCTCGCCGGACACGACGGGTGGTCCGCCGAATCGCTCGAGGCTGCTTTGCAGAGCTTCGTCGAATCCAAAGAAGTGGGAGCAGGTCTGTTGATCCACGCCCTCCGGATCGCCGCAACCGGATCCGCCATCGGCCCCGGCGTCTATGACTGCCTGGTCCTTGTCGGCAGAGAAACTGTTCTGAGCCGCATCGACCTCGCGCTGGCAATGGCTGCCGAGTCTTCCGAATAGGACGGACACGCCGGCTGGTTCTCACAACACAGGTTATTTCAGTTCACTCCGGGCGAAATTGAACGAGGCCGATTAGACTCTGTGGCTCAACTTTCCCGGAACGGAGCCGCGAATGCGATTACTGCTCACTCTCGCCACGATCGTTCTTGCCTCCTCAACAGTGTTCGCGGAGAAGCCTCCCAACGTGGTCGTCATCATGACGGACAACCACGGAGCCTGGACGCTCGGCTGCTACGGCAACCGCGACATCGACACGCCCAACATTGACCGGCTTGCCGCGGGCGGGATGAAGTTCACTCAGGCGTTTGCAAATAACGCCGTCTGCTCGCCGACCCGCGCCACGTTTCTGACCGGGCTGATGCCGTGCCAGCATGGTGTCCACAGTTTTCTGCGTCGGACACCATTACAGATGGGGCCGGAAGCTCGATCGACCGTCGCCGAATTTGACACGCTCCCGCAGGTCCTGTCGGAAGCGGGTTACGAGTGCGGCCTTGTCGGAAAATGGCACCTCGGCGCGAACATGACTCCGCAGGAAGGATTCTCAAAGTGGATCACCACACCACACGGAGGAACTCAGGAATTCTACGATGCGGAGATCATTGAAAACGGAAAGTTGACCCGACACCCCGGATACACGACCGACCTGTGGACCGAAAACGCCGTCCGGTTCGTCGAGGACAATTCCAAGGGACAGAAACCGTTCTTCCTGTTTCTGTCCTACAACGGGCCGTACGGTCTCGGGCCACTGCTGCTCAATGAGTCAAAAAACCGCCACGTTGAGAAATACTCCGGGCGACTGTTTGAGTCGTTTCCGCGCGAGCGGGCTCACCCGTGGCTTTTCAACAATCGCGACTACCTCAACAACCTGATCTCAATCCGTCGATTCGCCGCAGAGCTGAACGCCGTCGATGATGGTGTCGGCGAGGTCATGGCCGCTCTCCGCAAATCCGGTGCGGCCGACAACACGCTCGTCGTGTTCACCGCTGATCAGGGCTGGGTCGGAGGTCACGGCGGATTCTGGGGGATGGGCGATCACACTCGCCCGCTGACCGCTTACGACGGAATGCTGAAGATCCCGCTGATTTTCAACCGGCCTGGATCCATTCCCGCTGGCTCCGAGAGCGACCAGCTTGTCAGTAATTACGATCTGATGCCGACGCTGCTGTCGTCGATCGGGCTGAAGGAGAAAATGCCGGCAAAGCCGCTCTCACCGGGCCGCGACTTTTCCAGAACACTGACGGGCGAGTACGTGCCGTGGAAGGACGAAGTGTTTTACGAGTTCGAAAACACGCGTGCGATTCGGACTCCCGACTGGAAGCTGATCAAGAGGTTTCCGTACGGCCCTGACGAGCTGTTCGAACTCGGCAGCGATCCTGACGAGCGGACGAATCTGACCAACGTACCTGTGCATGGTCCCATCAAGCTCGCGCTGCAGAAACGGCTGGATGATTTTTTCAAGAGGCATGCCGACCCGCGTTTTGATTTGTGGAATGGTGGCGGCTCAAAGACAAAGCTGCTTGTCATGGACGCGCCGGTGTTGGGCGTGCCAGCGTCCGAGTAGACGTGTGCGTGTCCGAAACGACGAAGAAAGTTTGCACCGGCTCCCGGCTGTGACGAGTCATTGAACAGACAGGCGAGTTCCCATCTGGCAAGGAGATGATCATGGCACTGGAGTATGCGAAACCTGCGGAGATCGGACTCGACGGTGACCGGCTCGCCGAAGCCGCGAAGCTTCTTGACGAGTGGACGACACCAAAGGGCGGCCAGGCTCCCGTGCCCGGAGGAGCCATTCTCGTTGGCCGCAAGGGACGCATCGTCGAACCGCAGTTCTTCGGGCGACAGGGACCAGAGACCGGTGCCGAAGCGATCCGCCGCGACGGAATGTTTCTGCTCGCATCGATCACCAAACCGATCACTTACCTGGCAGCAATGATTCTCGTCGAGCGAGGTCAGCTCAACCTGTCCGACCCGGTGATGCGGTATCTGCCGGACTTCGCCGCACATCACAAAGAAGAGACACTCGTCCTGCACCTCTTTACGCATACTTCCGGGTTGCCGGACATGCTGCCGGACAATGCCGAACTGCGGAGTCAGCATGCGCCGCTCGACGTCTTCATCAAGAAAGCTCAGGACCTTGTGCCGCTCTTTCCGCCTGGAACTGGTCGCAGTTACCAGAGCATGGGCACGCTGATCGTGGCCGAACTGATTCAGAAAATCAGTGGAAAGTCGATCGCTCAGTTTCTTCACGACGAGCTGTTTGAGCCTCTCAAGATGTCGTCGAGCGGTCTTGGCTCAAAGGGCCTTGATCGAAAGCGGCTGGTTCGAGTTGAGACGCCCGAATACCAGGCAGGCAGCGACTTTGGCTGGAACAGCCTGTACTGGCAGGAGTTCGGTGCGCCGTGGGGAGGCATGTTTGCTTCCCCGGAAGACCTGGCAATCATCTGTCAGTTGATGCTCAACGGCGGAACGCTCGGTGAGGAACGCATCGTTTCTCCCGCCACCGTTGAGTCCATGACGACCAATCAGCTTGTCTTTCAACCAGAGGTTCCGGAACTGGAACGACGCGCCCACCCGTGGGGACTTGGCTGGAGCCTGAACCATCGCGGCACGTCGCGAAGCTGGGGCGCTCTGCTCGGCCCGCGAACCTTCGGTCACACCGGAGCCACAGGCACGATGTGCTGGATGGACCCCGACCGCGACGGTTTCTGCGTGCTGCTGACATCGGCCATCCGCTCGCGCGCGCCGTGGCGACTGGTCCATCTCTCAAACATGGTCGCCTCCGCATTTCGGTGAGCGAAGCTTGCTCAGCGGACACAAAGATCTACGCGAGGTCGAGGACCAGTTCCTGGCACACACCTCGCATGTCCATCTCGAACTCGATGTTCTTGATCGGCGGGCGCGAGTAGAACCAGCGGACCCCGACATTTGCGGCTGCGGGCAGACCTGGGACCAGGACTTCGGCGAGAGGCGTTCGCAGATCGTGCGCGGTGTAAACGTCGATCATCGTCAGTTGTTCGTCCGTCGCGCCGAGACCTTCAAGCCGCGTTCGCATGATGTCCACGACGCAGCGGG
Organism: Planctomycetota bacterium; assembly: GCA_027623235.1. GTDB lineage: Bacteria > Planctomycetota > Planctomycetia > Planctomycetales > Planctomycetaceae > JAQBVJ01. The sequence continues at coordinate 4,165 of JAQBVJ010000034.1, read as the reverse complement.
CTTTTTCGAGCATCGCTTCGGGAGTTACTTCGCCCAGCCGAACGATCCGCTGCTCATCGAGCTTGCGTGTCGGCAGTTCGCCTCCACCAGCCACGACAAAAGTCGTGGCATACGTTTGCGACGGCCGCGAGTAAGAAAAGCCGAACAGGACTGTTTCACTCGGCGGCGCCACGACGGGGGCGACGTTCGTCCGGGCGACCGGATTTTCTCCGTCGACAAGGATGTCCCACTCCTCAAGCAGAGCCCGGTAGTCCTTGTTGAAGTCGATGAATCCCTCCATCGAGTGCGGCTCCGGACAGCGAAGCTCGACGCCGCATAGTCCATGGCGTTCTAACTCGATCCACTCAAGATAGCGGCGTGCCGCGACGAGCCCTTTGTGCCAGGGCAGCGGACAAGAAAGCGTCACATGAACGATCTCGTGACCAGGCTCGGCGATGACTCCCGACGAGTACGGTGCGATACCGGGCAGAAAACGGTAGCCGCCTCTGGGGTTGAGTGTGACTCGCGGGTCCATGCTCACCTCAGATATTTCCGTTCTGAATATCCTGCACGACGTCGGCCAGAATTGCCGGATCAGCCGTCTTCACGACGTGGGCAATCCGAGTCTCAGGCACCTTCAGACGCTTCATCAATTCTTCGGCCTGTTCCCAGAGCTTCGGTTTCTTCTTCTCTGAAGCGAGGTAAAGGTTCGTGACAAGTTCGGCGAGTCGCTGCTCGTCGATCTGTTCGCGGTTGTCGTAGTACCGCTTGATGATCTTCTGCTGATGCGGGGAAAAGTCGCGGTTCGCCATTGGGGTCTCGGTTCTGGCAGGACAACACGTCCCGGGGCTCAATTAAGAGGAAACGCAGTTTGCTAAGAAACCTCGAGGGTCAGCCACGAACGATAAAAAGAACTGCGGCGCTGGCAAAGTCGAGCTGGGAAGAAAGCGCGGCGATATTACCGATCGCTCCAGCCGGAACGGAGATACTCAAAGTCAATCGCCCGGCACGACTCCGTGCTCACGCGGCGATCAGACGAGACCGGGAATTGGCTCCCACTCACCGGCGACTTTGGCAATTTCCGGCGGGACACCCTGTGCGATTCTCAACTCAGACACGTCGAACAGTGTGTGCATGATCGTCGCGATGAGATGCTGATTTTCGATCGGTGTCGTCAGCGGCTCATCCGCGTCGCGAGCCGACTGCCCAATGACCTGCCCCATCGACAGACCTCCGCCGGCGAGCAGAAGCGGAGAAAGGTTGCCCCAGTGGTCTCGCCCGCCCCGTGCATTGATCTTCGGGGTCCGCCCCATTTCACCACAACAGACCAGCAGGATGTCGTCGCTGAGTCCTCGCTGTTCGACGTCTTCCAGGAACGCGGACACCGCGTGGTCAAACGGCACGCCCATGTATCGCATGCCTTCCTCAACGGTGGCATTGTTCACGTCGGCGTGCATGTCCCATACGAAGTTTGTCGTGACCGTGACGAAACCAGCACCGGCCTCGCACATCCGACGCGCCAGAAGCAGCAGTTTGCCGAGCGCCTTTCCGTTGTCGACGTAGCGTTTGTAGTTGTTCCAGTGGCGACTGATGTCGTCTGGCCTGACGAGCGGCGCGGTGTCGTACCTCGCGACCGTTGCCGGGTCCTCTTTCGAAAGATCAAACGCGTCGGCGACTCCACCGAGAATCGTTGAGAACGCCTGCTCGCGAACAGCGTCGAGGCCGCCAAACTGACTGGCCGTGTCGAGCTGCGACTTGACCCCATCGAGCCCCTTCAGCAGCGAGCGTCGATCATCGATCCGGTCGAGCGACAAATTCAACTTGAGGTTCTGCTGCGCATCCCCACTGGAACCAGGAATGAACGGCGAGTAGAGGCTTCCGAAGACACCCGTCGACTCAAACTTGCCGAACTGGCTGATACGTGGCATCGTGGTCGAATCAACGGCCTGCGGAAACAGAGCCACGTTTGTTGGCATGCCGTCTTCCGGCCGGTTCGTCCCGACGATCCGCGAATAGACCGAGCCCAGGTTCGCGCCGAAACTGTCCTTGCCGACGATCGGCTTAATATCGTGAGCTCCCGATCCGGTTCGGAACGACCGGACGATCGATGTGCGATGCGCCAGCTTCGCGAGCTTCGGAAACGTTCCGCCATAGGTGATACCGGGAAGCGTGGTCGATACTTCGCCCGTCGCGCTGCGGACCTCGGACGGCCGATCCATTTTCGGGTCGAACGTCTCAACCTGGCTGGGTCCTCCGTGCATAAACAGGAAGATCACGGACTTGCCGGTCGCAAGGTCGCTGCCGCTGGCTGCATTCGACTTCGTTCGAATGAGATCGGCGAGCGTCAGTCCGCCAAGGCCGAGGCCGCCAACTCGCAGAAAGTCCCTGCGGCCAAGGGGATGACTGTCATTTCCGATTGAGAGCATCTGGCTGTTCCACGGTCGTGTTTTGAAGCAGACCTCGCAGCGAGTCCAAACCCGCTTCACCAATTATCGCACAGAATTCTGCTGAGCTGGAGGCCCGCCTCAGAAATTGCTGCGTCAACGACTCGACTTTGACATCGGTTCGAGCAGGGAAACCGGGATATAGAATTTCGCGTAACGCTTCCCGTCCGAGTAAAGCGGGCTGCTTTGATCCTCAACGAGCACTGTGGCCCGTTTGGTGATCCGATTAACGAAGCCCTCGAACTGCGAACCATCGATCCGAAATCGCACCCGGTCACCAGGGCGAATGCCGAATTTTTCCGCCGCCCGCTCACCTGGCGTGATGAGCTGATGGGTCGCCTCGGTATGAGTGAAAAACTGAAACGCAAGCGTCTGAAACCGCTGCTGCGAGCAACTGGAATCTCCCCAGGCGACCATTTCGGTCAGGTGGATCAGTTCGTGCTCGAAGATACGCTGCAAAGCCTCGACACGATTTTGACACTCGATTCCCGTGACTTCGATCGTCCGGTTGACATCGTAGAAAGTCGAAAACAGCAACGTCGAGGAAATCGCAATCTCGTACGACCACTTGGGGCCGTGTTTCCGGTAGTGCCGGTAGCGGGTGGTCGTCCCGCCGACTCGTGTCATCCTCTTTGAAACGCGAAAACTCAATGGCGTGTCATTGGCGCGGGCGGCCGGGCCGAGCTGGCTGTCGAAAAACATTTCGTCGTAAAGCTCGAAAAGCAGTGAAAGATCATCACTGTGGATCGACGTGAAGTTTGTCTCTCGGATTGACCGTGACTCAGAGAGCAGAATATCGTGAATCTCACGAACCTGTTCCCGCACGTCTTCGAGCGGTGGCTGCTTCCTGCTGATCTGGCTGAGCAATTCCATCCCTGGTCTCACTTGAATTCGTCCTGCCAATGCCCATCGGCTCGACTTCGTAAAGCCGAAACCCCGTTGAGTTATTCCTGAATCTCGTTTATCACTGCCGCAGTCAACAACATCCCCTGGCCTTACCGGAGTCTCAGTCGAATGTCGCTACAGCGAATCCTGCCGGTTCTGTCTCTCGCGCTGATCGTCGGTTGTTCCGAGAGTTCGAATGTGAACGTTTCTTCTGACGCAGGGCAAGAGGAGACTCCGATCTCCGCGACGGGAGAGAACGCGGCCCCCCCCATTCAGACGGTCGGCGAGTCGACCACCGCAGACCCCGAGCCAACAGGAGCAACACCCGTGGACAAACTGCCGACGACCAAAGAAGGCTGGCTGGCCCGTGGCCTCACCGAAGAGCAGTATTACGTGACGCAGGAAAAGGGCACGGAACGACACCATGCGAACGAGTACTGGGACAACAACCGGACTGGAAAGTATTTGTGCCTCTGCTGTGGTCAGACGCTGTTTGACTCGAAGACCAAGTACAAATCTGGAACCGGCTGGCCGAGCTTCTTTCAGCCAGACTCCAGCGAATCGGTCGCCGAACACAAAGACCGCTCATTCTTTTCCGTTCGAACAGAAGTTGTGTGCAAAAACTGCGGTGCGCACCTCGGCCACGTGTTCGACGACGGTCCTCAGCCGACCGGACTTCGCTACTGCATGAACTCCGCCGCACTGAGGTTTGAAGAAGCTGCAAAGAGCAAAGAGGAATAGGCTCACTCGAAATAAGATTGAACGAAAAGAGCCGGGCTCAAATTTGAGCCCGGCTCGAATGGCACTGCCGGGGATTTTTGCAGAGATCAGCGCAGCAGCGAACCTCGCAGGCATGG
>JAQBVJ010000033.1 GCA_027623235.1 Planctomycetota bacterium | reverse complement strand
ATCAGCCCGGCAGGCTTGGCGAACAGCACCGACAGCCCACCCGCATACGGCTCAACGTAGTGCGTGCGTGGCGGAATCAGGCTGATGATCCGATCGGCGAGGTAGTGTTTGCCGCCATGCCATTTCAGTGGTTTCGAAACTGTTGCCATCAGGTCTCTTTCCTTTTACTCAGGTCCGTGCATCTTGAATCCGCCATCCCACCGGTGCCGTAGTCCGAGGGCGTGGGTAATCCGGACAGATTCAAAAGACACGTTTGTCTGATATTCTGTGGCTGGCCGACCGGAGCGTTTGTCTTCAGCTTCCAGAGAATACTCTGCCTCCAGTCGCTGCGTCGGATGCTGCCCGTCGCGATCTTCGAGTTGCCTCTTGAGCCGCGCATTCTCGACCTGCAACTCGGCAATCGTCTGCTCCAGTCGCCGTACGAGCGCCACGAGACGATCGACACTCAACGCTTCGCCGTCACTTGTGCCTGTCGGAGTTTCTGCGTCCATTCCCGACTGATATCAGATTCCCTGCCCTGCGCCTGGCCCTGTTTTCAATTTCAAAATTGGACAGCTACCGGCCAGACCCGCACTCGGTGTAGTAAAGTGTAGCTAACATCCCCGATTTCCCATGAATTCGCCTGAGACAACGGCGATTTAAAATTCCCCCGAAACACCAACAAAACACGGGAATTTGCAGCAATTCCCACCAATTGTCCACGATACCTGATCGTTATCATCGGCCATGATCACAACGAAGTTAGGCCGACGAACCACATCGGCAGCGACAGCCCGCACCTGGAAGCCAGCCAGAAGGACGCAGAACAACGAGGCAAGGACTCTCAACATGGAGCATCCAGTTCAAACATCGGGAAAATCAACACTCTCAATCTCACTGACTGAGCTTTGCGCGCATTCTCTGCCCCCCGAAGTCAGGGGTCAAACTCGATTGACGACAGGAACCGGTCGGAACGCCCATAAAGGTCCTCACGAGCTGGCGTCTTGCTGATCTCACGGAAGAAGTCATCATGCCACTCCGTCTTCGTTAACAACCATCCCGACCGGAGTTGGACATGCGACCTGGATTTTCCCTTCGACGCTCCACCGTCCTGCTTGCCTTCGCCTTGCTTACGCTGAGTCTTTCCGCCCGGGCCGACGACACATACGACGTGGTGGTCCGCGGTGGCCGGATCGTCGACGGGACAGGGGCTCCGTGGTACATCGGTGACATCGGGATTCGCGACGGGAAGATCGTTCGGATCGGGCGGCTGGCGGATGCCGCTGCGGGGCGAGTCATCGATGCGACGGGCCTCGTCGTTGCGCCCGGCTTCATCGACATGATGGGGCAGACGGCGACGCCAATGCTCGAAGATCCCGCGACGGCGATGAACCTGCTGACTCAGGGAATCACAACGATCAATGCGGGTGAGGGCGCATCGGCCGCTCCGCTGGACGACGAAGGTGAGCGGCGGTACGGCTGGAAGTCGTTTGCCGGCTACTTCCAGTTGCTCGACCTGAAAGGACTTCCGGTCAACGTCGCTCAGACAGTCGGACACACTCAGGTTCGACGGCAGATTCTCGGTGAAGTTGATCGCCGACCGACTGACGACGAACTGAAGCAGATGCAGGAACTGGTCCGACAGGCGATGCGCGACGGGGCGATCGGAGTCTCGACCGCACTCATCTATCCGCCCGCCGTGTACGCGCAGACGGAAGAGATCACGGCTCTGGCAAGCGCGGCCGGCGAATTCGGCGGCCGCTACTACACGCACATGAGAAACGAAGGCGACCGGCTGCTCGAAGCGATCGACGAAGCTCTCGAAATCGGAGCGAAGGCAAAGACTCCAGTCCACATCTTTCATCTGAAAGCCGCCGGCCGACAAAACTGGGGCAAGATGCAGCTCGCCATCGCCCGCATCAAAGCCGCGCGGGCTGCCGGCCACCAGGTCACCGCGGATATTTATCCGTACGTGAATAACGGTCTGGGGATGGCCGCGTTTATCCATCCGCGACACTTTGGCGAGGGCCGGGAGAAGCTCATCCGCCAGCTCGACGATTTGAAACTGCGTGCCGAAATCCGTAAAGAGATGGAGACCACAGACGGCTGGGAGAACTGGTACCGGCACGTCGGCTACGACTGGAACCGAGTCGTCATCGGCCAGCCGAACGATCCTCGCTACTCGGAATTCATCGGGAAGACCGTCGCCGAAATTGCGAAGGCTTCCGACGAGGAACCCTGGGACACGTTCTTCAACCTCGTCCGCTCCGGCGCGTTCGCTCTGCCGCAGAGCATGACGGATGCCAACAAGATTCTGGCGATGCAGCAGGACTTCGTTTCGTTCTGCACGGATGTCGGCCCGGCTGGCGGCTCGCGCATTGCCTCGCATCCGCGAGCGTTCGGGTCCTTCCCGCGTCTGCTTTCGCGATACGTCCGCGATCTGGGTGCGATCACCCTGGAACGAGCGATCGCGCAGGCCAGCGCGACGGCAGCGAACGATCTGCTGGCTTACGACCGAGGCCGCATCGCCGTCGGCCAGGCTGCAGACATCATCGCGTTTGACTATGAGGCTCTGGCCGATAAAGCCACCTTCGCGAATCCGCACGAACTTGCGACCGGCATGACGTTCGTACTCGTAAATGGCGAGCTCGTCCTTGATGACGGTAAGTTCACGGGCAAGCGGCCGGGGCGAGTACTTCGCGGGCCCGGCTGGAATCCAGATCAGGATCCACACTCAATCAAGACAGGGAAATCCGCCGACGAGCTCACGCGGCTCGACGAGCTGATGCAGTCGATGATCGAGAAGCACCGCCTCCCCGGCGCGGCACTCGCCGTAACTCACAAAGGCCGGCTGGTTCATGCGCGCGGCTATGGCTACGCCGATGTCGAGGCGCGCGAGCCGGCGACTCCGCAGAGCCTGTACCGGATCGCAAGTATCTCGAAGCCAGTCACGGCCGTGGCGATTCTGCAACTCGTCGACCAGGGCAAGCTGAACCTCGACACGCCGGTCTTTAAAATCCTCGACGGCTACGAGCCGTACCTGGAAGGCGATGCGAAATTCGACGAACGGCAGAACGACATCACGATCCAGCATCTGCTCCAGCATCGAGGCGGCTGGGACCGCGGCAAGTCGTTCGACGCGATGTTTCAGCCGATCCGGTTTGCCGAGGCACTCGGTGCAAAGCCGCCAGCCGGACCCACTGAGATCACCCGGATGATGCTCGGCCTGCCGCTCGACTTCGACCCCGGCACGCAGTACGCGTACTCAAATTACGGCTACTGCCTGCTGGGGCGGGTGATCGAGAAACTCACCGACCAGCCGTACGACGCGTACGTCAAGGAGCACGTCCTCGCCCCGATCGGTGTGACGTCGATGTCGATCGGCAAGACGCACCTGGAGGGCCGGCAGAAGAACGAAGTGCGCTACTACTCACAATTCGTGGGCGAGTCCGTCTTCGCGAAGGATCTTCGCCTGCGAGTTCCAAGTCCGTACGGAGCCTGGCACCTGGAGGCGATGGATTCTCACGGAGCCTGGATCGCCTCGGCGGTCGACCTGGCTCGATTCGCCACGGCGTTCGACGATCCCGAAAAGTGTTACCTGCTGAAGCCGCAATCCGTGCGGGCGTTTCTCACTCACCCCTCCGGCAAGGCCGAAGATCAAAGCAAGCCCGGCAGCTATTACGGCCTGGGCTGGTCCGTTTCCGTATCGGAGGCAGGCCAGCCAACAGCCTCGCACGGAGGATCGCTGCCGGGCACAAACACCGCGTTGATTCGACGCCCCGACGGAATCAACATCGCCGTCCTGTTCAACACGCGGGCCACACCACACACGGGAAGCATCACCAGCGACGCCGTGCCGCAACTGGAACAGGCCGTGAAATCAGTCGCGTCCTGGCCGGCACACGATCTGTTTTCTGAGTTCAAATGAGAATTGCACGTAGCGGAACTGAGACGTGCTCACAGAAACTCCCACATGCCAGAACGACCTCACAGCCGAACGACTCATCGCCGCCCGGAACCGGTGCGGCCTGGCTGCGGGAACATTCTGGGGCTGCTGGGACTTTACGTCCTGGTCGACAACTTTGTCGGCTGCCTCATCGCCGGCATCGTGGCTCCAATATTCTTCGGCGGCCTGTTCGCCTTTCTCTACTGGCACAACCAGAACGAAAAGGCCGAGATCGAACTGCGGGCCACCGGCAGAACAGAAGCGGTCCTCACCAAAGCCTCCGACACGATCCAGCAGGAGACCCGCCGCCTGGGTCGGCTCCCATTCGAGGACGAAGGCAACGCCCGACTGCGGCACTCGCACGAGGACGGCTGGCGAAACCCGGTGACGTACGAAGTCACGGGCAAGACGTCGTACCTCATCCGCAGCACCGGCAGCGATCAGCGGCGGAACACCGAAGACGACCTGACGCTCAAGAGGGAGGTTGTTCCGAAGGCAAAAGTTGGCGAGGCGGAGGACCCCGAGCAAATGCAATCGCTACCTGGCGAAAGATCAGAGAGTGCAAAATGAAAAATGCAAAGTGAGAAATGAAAAGTGGGGAGCAGCGACCTCACTTTGCACTTTGCACTCCATCAGTTCCCGTTGAGCCACTCGGCCACTTGCGGCGCAAAATACGTCAAAATGATGTCGGCTCCGGCGCGGCGGATTCCGGTGAGCGTCTCCAGCACGACGGCTTGTTCATCGAGCCACCCTGCGGCGGAAGCAGACTTGATCATCAGGTACTCGCCGCTGACCTGGTACGCGGCCACCGGGAGATTTGTCTCGTCTCGAATCGCCTTGATCACGTCGAGGTACGCTCCGGCCGGCTTGACCATCACGATGTCGGCCCCTTCGCCCTCGTCGAGTTCCAATTCGCGCAGAGCCTCCCGGACATTGGCCGAGTCCATCTGATACGTCTTCTTGTCGCCGGGAATCGGCTTGCTCCCGGTCTTCTTCGGCGCGGAATCGAGGGCTCCGCGGAACGGACCGTAAAACGCCGAGGCATACTTCGCTGTGTACGACATGATCGAAACGTGTTCGAAGCCGGACACGTCGAGCGCGTCGCGAAGCACGCCGACTCGGCCGTCCATCATGTCACTGGGGGCGACGATGTCGGCTCCCGCGCGCGCCTGGCAGATCGCCTGAGCCGCCAGTGCCATGACCGTTTCGTCGTTCAGGATGATTCCTTCCTCAGACACGATCCCGTCGTGGCCGTCCGAGTTGTACGGGTCGAGGGCCACGTCCGTGACGATGCACGTGTCCGGGCAGGCGTCCTTGATCCGGCGAATCGCCTCGGGGATGAGGCCGTCCTCGTTGGCACATTCCTCGCCGATCGGTGACTTGAGCGACTCGTCAATCTTCGGAAACAGAACGATCTTGTCGATGCCAAGCGACGCGACGCGCTGGACCTCAGCGATCAGCCCAGGAAGCGACCAGCGCGTCTGGCCCGGCATCGAGTCGATCGGCACGTTGTCCGGATCGGCGTGCAGAAACATCGGGTAAATCAACTGCCCGACATCCAGCCGCGTTTCGCGGACCATCGAACGAATCGCCGCCGTCCGCCGGTTGCGGCGAGGTCGGGACTGCTGGTCAATCTGATCTGAGTCGCTCATGAGTCTCTAATTCGTTTCGGGTTCCGGCACGGTGATCGTGATGATCTTCCGGCCGCGAGTTTCTATCGGCAAGGCTCCGACTGCAACGACGCGGACCTCGTGAACTCCTGTCGTAAGTTTCTTTGCGTCGAGCTGAATCGGTTCTTCCGGTTTCACGACGTCGGTTCGCCGTCCATCGATGAAGATTTCAAACTGCTTTGCTGCGGGTTTGGACTCGGCTTGAAACTCGACGGTTCCGGAGACGCTCTGGCCGGATTCGATCCCCTTCAGCGTGACGTCCGGGACCGTGGCCCACGGCTGGCAGAGCGGGTCGCCGACGATCAGCAACTGATACGGACCGAAGACGGATTGATAAAACGCCTCTGCCAGGCAGCAGCCACCGGCGTAGTGAACGTGGATGAACGGGCTCGGGAATTTGTGCGGGATCGCAAACGGCTCGGTGACCGTCCCGCTGGCTCCGGCGGCTCCGTTGCGGAGGAACTCGGTGAGCGGTGTCTGGCCGGCCCCGTCCCGCATGATGCCGCCGAAACTGGTGAGGTGTTCGCAGATGGCTCCCGGCAGAATCGAGCTGCCGGACTTCTTCCAGTCGAACGAAGCTGTGCCGATCATCGCTCCCGCCACGTCGCCTTTCATCTCGGGCAGCACACCTGAGAACACCTCGGCTTTGTGGCCGAGCTTTCGCAGTTTGAGTGCGGCCGCTTCGAACTCGCCATCGCGGCAGGTCGAGCGGACGTTGCCGTTGACCGGAAAATAAAACGTGCCGACCGGTTGAGTCCCGTCGGCCTTCGCACTCCGCCGCAGATTCTCGATGGCCTCTTCGACGGTTGTGCCGCGGCCGCGTGTGACGGCCAGCACGGTCGAGAGCAGATACCGCGATCCCGCTTCGTCGTCGGTCTTTTCGCCCGCCACAGGATTCCAGCGATCGCTGCTGCGAAATCCGACCGTCGGCTGAAGCAGGACCTCGTTCTCATCCATCTTCGAGAGGACCTCTTTGACGTCCTCCCGCTCGGCGAGCGTTTTCAGAATCGAATCGCGCTGAATTACCAGCCCCGAGGAAACTCCAATCTCGACCAGTTTCTGAAGCTGAGCGACCGCTTCGTCGGGTTTCTCCAGCTTGACGTAACACTGAGCCAGCGCCAGATGCAGCCGCGTATTTCCCGGCGAATCAGCCAGAGCTGCGCCCAGAACTTCGGCGGCCTCGGCCCAGGTATTTTCCTTCGTTGCCTTTTGAATGGCCTCCGCACACTGGCGAGTCACCTCAACAGACAGCGGCTTCGGCACCGGCCACGCTGCCGTACGGCGAAAGTAGCCGTTACAGACAAGCGACAGATAACCGCCCGTGTCCTTCTTCAGCACGGCCTCATGCAGAAACGTCAGGCCGTTGATCGATCCGACCGGCGTAAACACGCGCTGCGGTTTCGTCTCGCCGATGTCTCCCTTCACATCGATCGCCGTCGGAAAATCGCTCGACCAGGCAATGCAGTCAATCTGCCCCCGCAGCCCGCGCTCGTCGAGTGTCGCCAGCACCGGCTTCAGCAGCTTCTCGCGGAACTCGTCAACGGTTGTCGATTCCGAATCCGGAACGTCCTGCAGCTCGATCAGGTTCGAAGCGGGAATCCTCCTCAGCGATGCGTACTCCGCCGCGACTTTCCTTGAGGACTCGCTGGCGGAATTGACGACGACCGCAACGTTCTCCGGCCCGAGGCCAGCATTGGCCGCAGGAATATCCACGACGAAGTTGCTCAGAAGAAAGCCGGCGGCGATGACACAGTTCTTCATTTGTCTCTCATTTCCCGATTGTCTCTCACTTCACGAATTACCAACCGCAATGCGTCGCCGAGCAGGCCGAGTCCGCAGCGCCGGCTCAACTGCACCAACAGGTAATCAAAAACGTCGAATGAGTCTTTCAAAGTAGCGGTGCGGCGCGAGCCACCCGGTCGAGCGCGGGGTGAACTGCCAACCGACCGGACGGCTTACGCCGTTCCGCTACCGATTCGACGGACTGCTCTGTAACTCCGTAGGGCCGGTTCCTACCGGCCAACTCTGAAACTGCGCCGGCCGGTGGGAACCGGCCCTGCATTCACTCGATACGGAAGAAGTTGAAACACAGAGGCACAGAGGACACTGAGTTGGCGGATGAGAGAGCTTCGTGTCCTCCGTGCCTCTGTGTTAAAAATCTTCGTCATCCTGTCCTCCAGACGGACCGCCGAGTGGTGACTGTCATGCATCACTTTTTCAGCAGGTCGAATTCGAACTCGGCGGCAACTGAGCGAACAAACGCTTTGTGTTCAGCCGGGACACGATCGTGCCAGCCAGACAGGTAGTCTGCGAACGCTTTGTTTTCTTTTGGATCTCCAAGGTTGAGATACCTCAAGGACTGCCACGCTCCGGGCGTCTTCTCAAAGAGTGGCAGCAGCTTCAAGGCGACAAACCCATTCAGGTCGCGATTCGTCGCCGTCTTTTCGAGCTCCTTCTGGTGCTGTTTGTAGAACTCGGCGGTTGACTCCTTGCGTTCCTCGAACTGTGCGATCCGATTGGAGGCGTAGTCTGTTAACGACGTCGAGTAGCTCTTCCAGTTGGAGTACGGCGGATTCGTTCTCCATTCGACCGCCATCCGCCGCAAGGCAAACAGCGATGCGCACTCGCAGAGCGACTCTTCGAACCACAGTTGCGGATTCTCGACTTCGCGGTAGTTGCAGACGATGTGACCAAACTCGTGAGCGAACTGAAAAGCACACTGAGCCCACGCCCGGTCGCTGGTATTCAGCCGGACGATGTATTCGTTGCCCTCACCGCGGCGGAACAGAGTGATCGGGCTGCCTTTCCCACGCTCCACCAGGATCGGAGCAAATCCATCGTCCGGAAGTTGAGCGAGAATCGTCCCCGCTGCCGACGCACACACCTTTTTGATATCAGCAAGTTCCGAGCCTCCCCACTCACCAGGCACGACAACAATCCGCAGCGACTGCGAATCCGCGGCTTCCTGAACTGACGATTTCGGAACAGACTTCAGGGCGTCCTGAATTCCGCCAAGGATCTTCCGCAAGGCACGGTTCTCGGCTTCAAGTTCCGCGTTCCGTTTCAGGAGTCGCGGATCGTCTCCGTAGGCGACCGCGTGATTAGCTGGAACCGAAAGGGAAATCATGGCGATGAGGATTGCCGATCGGCTCCACAGTGGGAATTGCATTGGTGCCTCAAGTCAGGATGAGTGTGACTTCACACAGTCGCGGCCAGCAGCGGCTCACCCACCGTCCACTTCGTACCGTCGCGGATGACTTTTCGGTACAGCGTGTCGCGTTCGACGGGGTCTCGGCCGGCTTCCTGGATCAGGGCGTGGATTTGATCGACGGTCAGGCCTTCGGGGGTTTCGGCGCCGGCGTCGTGGTAGATCAGTTCGTGGACCACCGTGCCGTCGAGGTCGTCGGCTCCGAAGGCGAGGGCTGTCTGTGCGATCTTTTCGCCGAGCATGATCCAGTACGCCTTGATGTGGTCGAAGTTGTCGAGCATCAGGCGGGAAATCGCGATCGTTTTCAGGTCCATCAGACCGCTGGGCTTCGGCAGGTGGTCCAGGCCCGTGTTCTCCGGGTGGAAGGCGAGCGGGATGAACGTCTGGAATCCGCCGGTGTCGTCCTGCAGTTCTCTCAGTTTGCAGAGGTGGTCGATGCGGTGCCGTGGTTCCTCAAGGTGACCGTAGAGCATCGTGGCATTGGTTCGGAGTCCCAGCTCGTGAGCGGCCCGGTGAATGTCGATCCATGATTGTGAGTCGGCTTTGTGCTCGCAGATCTGCTCGCGGATTTCCGTGTCGAAGATTTCCGCTCCGCCGCCCGGCATGCTGCCCAGGCCGGCCTCGATGAGCTCTTCCAGAACCGACTTGTACGAGCGTTTGGTGAGGAAGCTGAACCAGTTGATTTCGACGCCGGTCCAGGCCTTGATGTGCAGGCTGGGCACGGCTTCGCGGATGACCCGCACGACGTTGACGTACCACTCGAACGGTTTCTGATGGTGCAGCCCGCCGACGACGTGAATCTCGGTGGCCCCGGCCGATTCGGCTTCGCGAGCCCGCTCGCGGATCATGTCGTCGGTAAACGTGTAAGCCCGCTCGTTCTTCAGATCCGTCCGAAACGCACAGAACACGCAGCGGTAAACACAGACGTTGGTCGGGTTGAGGTGAATGTTCGTGTTGTAAAACGCGAGGTTCCCGTTCTTCCGCTCCCGCACGATGTTGGCGAGCCGCCCCAGCGTGAGCAGATCAACGTGCTCTTCAAGAAACAGGCCGTCATCAAACGAAAGCCGCTCGCCGGAGTAGACTTTTTCTTCGATGGTGGAGAGTCGAGTGGGATCAGTCATGGCTGTCACAATCAGGGAAGTGGCCGGAAGAGAGGGTTGAACCTCGCCCAAGATGCCTCGTAAACCGCAGGTCAAAGCGGAGTTTAACAGCCGAAGCCGGAAGTTCACGTCGTCCGAATACCCGTGTTGTGAGTCGTAGGGCCGGTTCCCACCGGCCGATCGGGAGAGGATATGTGGCGGCCGGTAGGAACCGGCCCTACGAACGAAACCGGAATGTCCGCCTTAAGAATCTCAGCAGACGACGGGCCGTTGACTGCGGGGCGGCTTCGATGCGGGCTCGGCCGGTGCCTCGGAGGATCAGGGTGGAATTCTCGGGCAGGTTCAGGGTGATGCGGACCTGGTAGGCCGTTGAGATCGGGCGGGCGATGCCGTCTTCTCCGATGCGGGTGGGGAAGGCGCCGGACGCGATCAGTTCGGGTGGGGCGACGTCGAGGTCGATTTCGGCGATCTCGCTGACGCGGCCTGTGAGGATTTCTTCCGGGTGGTGGTCGAAGAGCAGCTCGACCAACTGGCCTTTCGAGACGAACTCGATCGTGTCTTCGTCGACGGCCAGGATCGCTTCGAACTGGCCCTGGGTTCCGACCTGGCAGAACTCGGTGCCGGCTTCGATTGTGGCTCCGCGGTTTTCCTCGTCGAGCGGCGTGCCGGTCCACTGGGGGAGCGTCGTGCCGTCTTTGGATTCGGCGGACGAGCGGTCCCGCGGTGGGAGGACTGTTCCGACGACCGGGCTGCGCAGTGTGAGCTTCTCGACGTCCGCCTTGCGCTGCGCAAGCTCGTCCTGTTTTTCGGCGAGGCGTTCTTTCGTTGTCGGGATGAGAGCGGCGATCGCTTCTGAGTCCTCGCCGCGACGGTCTTCGAGGTTCTGCAGTTGCTTTTCGAGCAGACGGATGCTGCCTTCGAGCTGGACGATCTGCCGCTGAAGCCTGACGTTGACCAGCTCGCCGATGATTGTTCCTGGTTCGACGGGTGATCCGGCAGGGAGTGCTGTTTTCAACCGGCCAGTCTGCTGAACGAACAGGCTGGTCGCTCCCTCGGCCTGCAGCACGGCGGGAGCCCTCACCGAAAATGGAAACGGGATCATCGCCAGTGCGGCGAGGACCAGCAGCACCAGGCTGCTGCGGAACCAGAAGCGGGGCCAGTTCACAGTGCGGCTCCAGAGCGGGTTTGAGGCGAGCTTTCCAAAACGAAGAAGCGGTACGAACACCATGCTGGCGACGGTCATCGTGGCCAGAGCGATCGCCAGCACCTGCAGCCCGAACGGACTGAGCACGGCGTAGACGAACCACAGAATTCCCCACACCACAACGAAGCGGTACAGGACGGCGGCAATATACCAGACTGTCAGAAACGTGCGGCGCGTCTGCGGAAGCAGTCTCGTGTTGACCGTGCCGGCCTCTAAGAACCAGAGGCCGAGAGCGTTTCTCACCAGAGCCGTCGCCTGCTGGCGGAGGTTCGGGATCTCCACGAAGTCGGACAGGATGTAGTAGCCGTCGTACCTCAGCAGCGGGTTTCCGTTAAACAGAACGGTGCTCAGCGAACACACCACGACGATGTTCAAGCAGAACGCGTTGAAAAAGCCCGGCACCGAAAACCACCACAGAAACAGACACGCCGCCGCCAGCAGCAGCTCGACATACATCCCGGCGATGCTGATGGCGATGCGGTGCCAGCGACCGGGCAGCATCCACGCGTCCGACACGTTGCAGTACAGACACGGCGTAAACACCAGCAGCATGAGCCCCATCTCGTGACACTCGCCGCCGAAGTGCCGACAGGCCAGGGCATGTGCGAGTTCGTGCAGAACCTTCGTCGCTCCAAGAGCCACGGCGAGCCACACGAGATTCTCCAGCGCGAAGAATTCCTGAAAGCGAGGCAGTCGCGAGGCGAGCGTCTCAAACTGAAGCCCGGCGAGGCACAACGCAGCGAGCATCAGCCCGACACTCAGGAACACGAAACTGCGAGTAAAGAAGACCCGCGTTCTCGGTTCGAGAAAATCGAGCAGCCGGGTCGGGTCGAAACCTCGAAACCGGATGGCGAGAAGATTCGAAAAGCCAGCAATGAGCTTTCTTCTCGACTCGCTGTTGCCTCGTTCGAGCAGCACCTCAGCCTGGCCGGGCGCGTCGCTCTGGATGAGTCCGTTGCCGTGCAGCATCACGAGGAACGATTGGAGCTGCGAAACCGAAAGCCGCTGCGGAGCGAACTGCTCCTCAAACCGCTGCCGAATCTGCTGCAGAGACACGGTGCCGTCGAGCATTTTCAGGACGGCATGTTCTTCCGGTTTCAGTTGAAAGTACCGCAGCGTGACCGGGTCTTTGACGTGCCAGAATCGGCTCCCGCCAATCTGTTGCTCGCGACAGTCCAGGTCCGCGCGGCACCGCAGCGGCAGGATGCGCGTCTCTGCGGTTTGCGGTTGGAGGGCGACAGACATGGTAGCCTCATGCCACGTTCAGGATTGGTTGTTGACGCTTGTCGCGGAGCGGCGCGAGCCGCCCGGCCCGAGCGCATCCACGCGCGAACGACCGGACGGCTTACGCCGTGCCGCTACATCCACTTGTCCGCGTTATGTCTCGACCAGGATCACCACAAGTTCTTCGCAGCGGATACTCAGGCGGTGGTTTCCGACGGCGATGATACATGGCTCGCCGGACTGCACCATTGTGATTTCCGTGTCGATGTTGAGGCCCATTTCGTGCAGGCGCGAGACCATGCCGGGGTCACCTTCGATGTCGACGATCTTTGCGGCCTCACCAGCGGCAAGCAGTTCCAGCGGGACGATGGGCATGCTCGGCTCAGGACTGGGAGGGAGCGTTGCCGTCAGAAGTGCCGGCGCCGCTGGGCGAAGTGCCGTCGGCTTTCGCCGGCGACGCATCGGATGGCGACTTCGACTCGACCTTTGGCGAATCGGATCGTGGAGACTCCTTGCCCTTCGCCGCCGGGTCACCGCCGCCGGATGTCGGCTGGTCAGGCTTGTCTTTCTTGCGGCTCCCTCCGCCAGCACTGACGACGGTCACGATGTCAGCAAGGTCCACCAGAGTCCGGCGGCCGTCTTCGAAACTGACGAGCACCTTGCGGGCGAGGATTTCCTGAGCGAGCACTTTTCCCTGGCCCTGCTTCGTGAGCACAATCGCTCCGGCTTTCGGCAGTTCCCGGCGGTACTCTTCATAGGTGTCGAATTCGTAGCGCAGGCAGCACTTCAGTCGGCCGCAGCGACCGGAGATCTTGTTCGGGTCGAGCGTTGCCTTCTGCATCTTCGCCATCTTCATGGACACCGGCGGCATCTCTCGCAGGTGAGTTCCGCAACAGACCGGCTTGCCACAATCTCCGTAGTCGGCGAGCAGTCGAGCCTCGTCGCGCACCCCGATCTGCCGCATTTCGATTCGCGACTGAAACTGCCGCGCGAGCACTTTGACGAGCTCGCGAAAATCGACCCGCTGCTCAGCCAGGTAGTAAAACACGATCCGCTCGCCGCCGAAAACTTTCTCGACATCGACCAGCTGCATGTTGAGTTTGTGTTCGCGAATGGCCGCTTTGCCGCCTTCGAAAACTTCCCGCTCACTGAGGTGCAGTTCGTCAAGTTTTTTCCACGCGTCACCGTCGGCCGGACGGAGGATGCGACCTGCCTGATCAGACTTACCGAGATACTCGCGAGTGCGGTCGGTCGCCGGGCAAAGAACCTCGCCCCACTCGACGCCGCGATCGCTGCGGACCAGGACGGCGGTGCTGCGGTTGATCGCGAGCTCGCCTTTGTAGTGAAACTCGGCCACGGTGCGAGTGGCACCGTACCGGACAATATAATCAGCAGGCATAAACGCCTCGGGGGAGTGCGGAACTCGAAGTTAGGACTGCAGACGGCATTCGAAGCTTGCCAGAGCAAGGTGTCAAGCCGGTCGGCGGGCGGGCTCCTGGCAACCTCGCCGTTTTCGCGAGAGAGAGCTACCTCTGCGGTTCGGTCAGACGACCTGCCTGCCGGACAAGCTCGAGTGCCTGGCTGAGCAGCTTTTCGGCCTCGCTGCCGGATGCGGCTCCCATTTCCAGGCTGGCTTCGAGTAATGCTTCCGCTCCGGCAACCAGTTCCGGCGAGGAGAATTCTTCCAGTTCGTCGTCGATGATCGGCTCCGCTTCGTACGAGACCGCCGATTCCTGATCTCCCGAGTGAGCTCCGGCGACAAACCTGTCTTCGTCAGCAATGCCGGCCGTCCCTGACAGAGCATCGCCGAGAGACGACTCGCCACGCGTCCGCCGGTATTCGCTGATCGTCGCCTGGTCGGCGTCTTCTTTCTTCTCGGCCTCACGGCGGGCTTTTCGAGTGAAGATATTCCGGACCGCGTTGATCGTTTTCGAATCCCGCAGTTTGTTGAACCGCCGCGCGTGTTTTTTGAAATCGGCATTAAACAGTCGAGGCGCTGCAATCGGCAGCAGCATGAACCGCTTCATCGTCTGGTACGGCATGTCCGTCTGCTCTTCGATGATGTGGGCGAGCATCGCCGCCGCTCGGGCGAGGAGAAACAGGCCAGTGCCGTGCTGAGCTCGGAATCCCAGGTGCAGCAGGATGGCTCCGGTGATTCCGTCGACGTTTGGCGGAACGCCTTTTTTCTCACGCATGCAGCGGACAATGCCGTCGTAAATGTCGAACCACGGGCTGTCGACTTTCATGTCGACGAGCGTTCGTCGGACATGGGACGGTCGCGGGTCCTTTCTGAGCAGCGGGTGTCCGAAACCGCCAACCGTCTTACCTTCCTCAAGCCGCTTCGCCGCAAACTGGTAAGCGTACTCTTCCAGTTGAGCCGCGTTGGCCTCGGGCGACGATCCCTGCTCTGCCTGAAACCGGGTACCGACCGACGCGTAAAGTCTCATCGCTTCTTCTGTCGCTCCAACGTGGTACGGGCCGCTCGCAAGGAACCCCGCAGCAAGTGCCTGTGCCGTTGAGACGCCTGTGCCGGCGACGATTCGCGGAACGAACGTGGTCGGTGGAAGCAGGCCGAAGCCGCCGTGAAACGCGACGAGCACAACGTCAAAGAGCCGCCGCTCCGTCTCGTCGGGAAGCCGGCCGTGCAGAATGTGGAACAATGCCTCGGTGAAACTAACCGATCCAATGAGCTGATTGAGGTCCGTTGACCTCACATTGAGCTGCTCCGCGTTGATGTGGCAGCCGTCGATATCGGTTCCGAGATAGAAATCGGGGCGGCTGCCAGACATGAGCGAAACCAGTCCTGCAATTGAAAGTCGTCAGAAAATCGCAGCCTCAGCCGAGTTGCGTCCTGCAATGCTGAGCCACCGTAAGAAAAGTCACCGCCATCCGGTCGACAAGCCGCTCCTGCGGACACGATCGACAACGCAGGCGGCACGACTGTAGCAGTCGGCGAGAGTCTGTCAATTTGCCTGATTCTGAGACGCTGGCTCGCCGATAAAGTCTGTAGAAGCGGACTCCGTACGCAACCGCGTCACGCTGCGCGGTTGCGGATCCGCCGATCGCTGGCCGCGAACGCGAGCACTCCTTACCAGAGCAAAATCGTGCTCAAACGCGAAGCGTCAGACTTGAAATAGACTCAAACCTGAGACTGAACAGCGGGGAGAAACCATGAGTGTCCACACTCCTGACGGTCTGAGTTCAGACATCTCGCCCGGTCCAGGCTCCCATGCCAACGCTGTCTGGTCGCGAAACTTTGGACGGATGGACTCGGCGGAGGTCCGCAGGAGACTGCTCCACATTCTGCCGGGATTTCTGCCGCTGATCCTGTGGCAAATTTTTCATCACGACCCGTTGTCGTGGGACTGCCGCGCGATTCTGGGAGCGATCATCGTTGGGATTGGAATTGCGACGGCGGTGAAATATCGACGCATCGCCCGCCAGGGAGAGACGCACAATCCGTGGTGTATCCTTGGGTACACCGTGCCGATTTTCACGCTGCTGGCGCTGGTCCCCGCCCACGCGGAACTCGGGCTGGCAGCACTCGCCATCATCGCGATGGGAGATGGAATGGCGACGGTCGGTGGCCTGCTGCTGAAGAGTCCGCCGCTTCCCTGGAACGAGGAAAAGTCGTGGGCGGGTTTTCTGTGCTTCCTCGTCTTCGCGGCTCCGTGGGCGACGATCGTCTACTGGGGCGAGGCGAGGCCAGCCATCGAATTTCGAGACGCATTTCTCTGCTGCGGTTTCGCGACAGTTGTGGCCGCAATCTGTGAGTCCGTGCGGTCGAAAATCGACGACAACGTCCGAGTCGGCGGCTCCGTCTTTGTCGCGCTGCTTGTCGCTCACACCGTCGTGTTTGGCTGGTGAGTTCCGGCGAGGCACATGGGGAAGACTGAGATTCTGCACGCGCTATGTGAGCCGAAATGGCGGTTTTTCGAAACCGGCATTTTTCGAAACCGGCATTTTTCGAAACCGGCAAATGGCAGACGGTCGAGCCAGGCCTCCCCCGATTCGCATCCGTCGCGATTCGACTCGCTTCGCACGACAACCACGCGACGCGCATAAAAAATCGCCGTCACCCATCCGAGGGGAGTGGAGGGTGACGACGATCGCGGGAACATAAACCGGTGAATCGAACTCAGAAGGAGTCAATCTTGATGTGAGTCAGAATCTGGTGGGCGTGTCGATTGCGATTGAACCGGGCGTCAATGCAGGGAACTCTGCAGTAGGCCAGAATCCCGTTTCAGGAATCGCGGGTCTCACCCGTTCATGCCTGCTGACCAATCTATCGGCGAGGCCCGAGAGAGAAATCGAGCCACCGCACCGAATCGAGTTCTGGGACGGTTGTTCCCAGTCGACGGGATGAATCTGAAAGCCTGGCTGTGAGGATTCTTTCGGCGAGGATTCTTTCGGCGAGGATCCTCGTCGGCATCTCCTGCGACACCTCGACGATTCCGGCGGCAGTTTCGCACGACTTCGCCGTCCGGCATTCGACCAGCGCTGCCCGCCTGCCCCGGTGTGACAGGAAAGTCTGTCTGTAAGATTCAGAGGGAGTTGACTTCCGATTTCCGCCGTGTAATGGAAGGCCCGCCGTTGTTCCGCCGTCCGGATTTTCTGCATCAGGTATGATCAGAAGAAAGTGGGATCGATGTGCCTTTACTTGTTGACGACCTGCTTCAAACCGCATTACGATCGTTTCGATCGTTATTTTCTGTCATCCCTGTATTTTGTGAGCAGTGCTGCTGACTCACAGGTATCAGCGACTCGTCTCTGATTCGAGGAGCGTCTGTCATGCGTCAAATCCGTCGGCGAGGGTTCACCCTCATTGAGCTGCTGGTGGTCATCACGATCATCGCCATTCTGGTCGCCATCCTTCTTCCAGCTGTTCAACAGGCTCGAGAAGCGGCCCGTCAAAACGCCTGCCGCAACAACCTGAAGCAGATCGGGCTGGCACTCCACAACTACCACACGTCAAATTCGATATTCCCTCCGGGGTCGATCAACTTCCTCTCCCTGGGCGGGAATGCTCCGACAGGGTTCCGGACGACAGATCCGTCCGAGGCCCGAGTACAAAACGGACTTGGACTGCACGGAACCAGCTGGTTCGTGCATCTCCTGCCGTACATGGATCAAGAGCCGCTCTATAAGGTCTGGAACTTCGATGTCAACGTGCAGAACAATGGCGTCCTGGGGAACGGTCCCAACGTCGCCTTGAACGCATTCACTCCGGCTCAAACCGATCTCCCCGCGCTGTACTGCCCAACCCGGCGAAGTGATATGGATACCCGAAAATACTCGTTCGTGCAGCGGGTTGACCCGAACTTCACCAAAGGCGGAAATGACTATGCGGGATGTGCCGGATCTGGCGAAATTGTTCCGCAATCTGACCTGGTGAACCGGCCGATTTACAATCTCACGGCGACCCAGCTTGCCAACCTTGGAGTCGTTGGCCCACTGAGCACATTCAGCCCGATCCCACATCAGAATGTTCTGGGTATATTTTATCCAAACAGCAATACCCAGTTCCGCGATATCTCGGACGGCACCAGCAACGTGATCGCCGTCATGGAAGTCGAGCGTCTCAACGATCAGCTTCAGATTCAGAGGCAGAGCAGTGACGGCTGGGCGTGGGGTGGAGCCGCAACACTTTTCACGTCACGCAATGGCATCAACAAGAAACTGCATTTCGATGCCTCGGGAAGCGAGCACTCCGGTGGAATCGTCTTCGCACTGCTGGCTGATGGGTCGGTCAGAAGTATGACCGAAAATCTCGATTATGTGATTTATACGAACCTGGCGACGAAGAGCTTTGGTGGCCCCGTCCCGAAGTACTGATAAGTCCGGCAACAGCTTCGAAAGTCCTGAAAGGCTCTGGTGCGACCCGCTCGGACCAGAGTCTTCTTTCATAACTGGCGTAGACTCCTGATATGATCAGAGTTCGTTGACCAGAAAGAGACCAGGAAGATTTGTGACGAAGGCTCGACGCAATTCTGACCGTTTCGATCTGCGTTCACCGAATACAAATTGACTGTTTCACAACAGACTCGCCAGAAATCCCCGGCCATTCGAGGCGGACATGACGATCCGTTACCAATGCGAAAAGTGTGGCTCGATCCTTAAGATCAAGGATCGCCTCGCGGGCACTGCCGGAAAATGTCCGAAGTGCAAGACGGACTTCCGCGTGCCGGAACCTTCCTCGGTCGAGGCCGATGCGCCGCAGAGTACGGAAGAAGAATTCAGCGAAGAAGACGCAATCTTCGGCAAAGATTTCTTCACCCAGAAGAGCGCTCCAGCCCGCCCGATCGCCGTCACCCCGACGGCAACTGACGACAGCGATGCGGAGATTGCCTCACCAAAAGCGGCACCGAAGCGACATGCTCCGTCGCCGCCTTCACCCACAGACAACTCATCAAACATCGCCGGGCAGCTGCTTTCGAAAACCGGCAAGAAAAACAGACCTGACGACTGGCAGGATCCCAAAGACGAGTCGACTGAGTACGACTTTTCCGCAGTCCGTTACGTGCTGCTTTATCGGTTACTCCCTCTGATTCTGGGCGGCATCGCTCTGGCAACCGGAAGCTTCTTCCTGTTTAACGCCGGGGAAGGCCTTGATTTGCCGCCGCTTGGAGAAGTGACGGGAGTCGTCAAGCTCGATGGCCAGCCGGTCGAGGCGCAACTCACTTTCATGCCGGACAACGGTGCGGGAGGCGGTGGTGGCAACTCGGGGTCCTCTTCGCTCGGCAGTTCGGGCAAAGACGGTCGCTACACAGTCAACTACAAAGCCGACGTTGAAGGCGCTCTCATCGGGAAGCATCAGGTCTTGATCATCGTCGGGCAGGTTCGCATCGTGCAGAGCACGGACGTCAAGGAAGGCGAGAACCAGATCAACTTTGACCTGTCGACTCCTGATCGGCCCCAACCATAACTCACTCATGAATTTACCGACCGGAATTCTCCATCGGCCAGCTTCGCTAACCGATCAAACAGGCAAGTCATCACATGTCCCGCCCTGCCGTTCTCACTGTCACTCTGGTGGCCACTCTGGCGGCGATCGGGTCTGCAGTTTTTGTTTTCGGGTGGTGGGGCAACAACGACGCCGCTGCGGTGACGCTCACGGAAGACGAAGCCATGCTTCGAGAGCGGAAAGCGATCGAGCGTCTCAAAGAAAAAGGCTGCCACGCGGAAGAGCGCACCGACGAGTGGATCGGTGAGGCCGGCATTCTTCTGCAGCTCTTTCCGGAACACATCGACGAAAAAGGGCACATCCTTCCTGAGCTGTTTGCGGAGTTACGGTATCTGCAGAACTGCTTCCTGATCCTCGACGAAACTCCGATCTCCGACGAAGGCCTGAGCGACCTGAAGACTCTGGACAATCTCCTTCTGCTCAGTCTGCAGGCCACTCCCGTTACAGACGAAGGTCTTGGCCATATCGAGGGAATCATCAGTCTGAGGCTGCTGCGGCTGAACTGGACACGGATCACCGATCACGGCCTGCGATACATCGACCGCCTTCCTGATCTGGTCATGCTCTACGTCAGCGGCACCAGGATCACTGACGACGCCATGAAGCACATCGTTGCCCTCAAGAAGCTCGCCGCGCTTCAAATGGCATCCACACGAATTACGGACAAGTCCTGCGCCAGACTTCCAGAGCTGCCTGAGCTTCAATTTCTGGGACTCGACCGAACAAAGGTCACTGACGTCGGTGTGACTTACCTGTCATCCTGCCCGAAGCTTACTTACGTCAATCTCACGAAAACCGAGTTGACCGATAAGCGGCTCATCGAACTGCGAACTGAGCTTCCCAAATGCCGCGTCGTGAGAAACGTGACACTGGATCATCTTCGGGCCGACGCTCCGGACGCCAGTTCCGGATCCGTCCGCTAACGAAAGCGTCATGCTCGTTTGCTGCTGACCTCTCGATGAGGCATCATCCGCGACTGGCCCTCGGCATGCGAAATGCCGGCAGGCTGAACGAAGCCGGTCCTTGAGCGCGGAGCCTCCCATGCAGTCGTTTCGAGTTGCTGCCGTCAGCATGAACAGCCCCTTCGGAGAGCTGGAATGGGTCTTCGAGCAGATCCAGAATCGGTGCCGTGAGGCCGCCGAACAGGGAGCCCGGCTGGCGTTGTTCCCCGAGTTGCTGATCCACGGCCACTGTAATCCGAAGACCTGGGAGCTGGCCGAATCTGTTCCCGACGGCCCGGGCACTCAGCGACTGATTGAGATCGCCAGGAAAACAGGGCTCGTTATTTCAGCCGGCATCTCCGAAATGCAGGCCGACGTCGTGTTCAACACGCAGGTGCTTGTCGGGCCAGACGGCTACATCGGCAAGCAGCGGAAGATCCACATGTCGCGCGACGAGACTCTGTTCTACAAAGGCGGGCGGGAAATCGTTGTGCACGATCTGGGCTTCTGCAAAGTCGGCACGATCATCTGCTACGACAATCAGTTTCCAGAAGTCGCGAGGATTCACGCGCTCAAAGGGGCTGAGGTCCTGCTCATGCCTCACGCGGCCCGCGTCAAAATGTGGGAAGACGACAATCCCGAATCCATGGCGGCGGCCCGGAATCACTCACACGATTTCTTCGTCTCGTGTTATGGCCAGCGTGCTCGCGAGAACGCGTGCTTTGCTGTGTTTGCCAATCAGGCGGGACGAGCCGGCTACGTGGAGATGTACCCCAGAGATTCTCCCGGCCAGCCTCATCATTGCGGAGTCGGACTCGTTTTCGCGCCGAACGGTGACCTGCTGGAGTCGACTCCACGAGAAGTCATTCAGGACGAAATGATCGTCTGCGACCTTGATGCAGGACTCATCGCCGCCGAGCGAAGCCTGCCCAACTACACCCTTCGCACTCGCCGCCCGGAACTGTTTGGCGAGCTGGTGCGGGAACAGGTCGACGCATAGCAGTCTGTTGAGTCTGTCGAATCGACTTAGCGGAGCGGCGCGAGCCGCCCGGTTTGCATGGAAAAACTCGCTCGGACCGGACGGCATACGCCGTGTCGCTGCTTTTTCAACGGCAACTGAAGTTAGGGCCGTTACTCCTGAACGAGATAATTCAGCGTGTAGTACGCCTCTTTGTGGAGCAGCGGGAGCCCGTCTTTCGACCGGACGCCGTCTGAGTGCAGTTCGTGAACGTGTCCTTCCTGAAGTCCCGTCACGAAGAGGCGAACGCTTTTGCCGTCGGGTGCGACGGTCACTTTGTCGATTGTTGGAGTCGTGTGATCGACTTCCGGGCTGCCGTACGACGCCTGATAAATGTAGGCGTAGGTTTCAAGTTTGTACGACTCCGTTTTGCCTGCGGATTCCGGATCGATCGGTTGAGTAAACGTCAGCTCAAAGCCGTCTTTCTTCGCGTGCATTTCGTGAATTTCGAACGGCACGTTTCCCGTCCAGCGAAGTCGCTCCAGAGCAAACGGCTTCGAGCCGCGTGAGCCCCAGCCGCGGTTGGTTCCGCCGACGATCAAACTTCCATCCGGCATAAATTCCGCTGACAGACTGCCGGAGCCGAAGCCCTCTCGAAACGGGAAGCACGCTCCCTGATAGTGCCCCTGCACTTTTTCAAGGGTGACTCGCATGATCGTGCTGAAGGTCTGATCGCCGACGAACAACTGGTTTTCGAAGAGACCAAATTTCCCCTTGCTGAGATCACAGGCAACACCGCTCGCTGACTGCCCCATCTTTTTGTACGGAAAGTAAATCGCCGGCGGTTCGAGTTCGGGAATCTTCTTCGCCTCAACCATCATGCGGCTGCCGCTTTGTGGCTCCTGCGGTCGTTCCCCGATTGCCTTCGTCTCCGAGAACCAGCCATTGCCGCCGGGATGTCCTTGAAACGAGCCCGGCCGAAGATGCTTGAGGCTACAGGTGCCGTTCCAGGGGCCTTGATTGTCGGTATAGAAAATGTCGCCGACGCTGTTGGCTCCGATTCCGCCTGGCGACCGAATGCCGCTGCATGTTGGAGTCATCCTGCCGTCGGCCCCGACTCGGACACACCAGCCACGGTATTTGGCGTTGCTGTTGAACGAACCGGTCAGGCACAGCACGACCCACATGTTGCCATCCTTGTCAAAGTCCGACCCGAATGCGTACTCGTGATAGTCGCCGGTGATGCCCCAGTTGTCGCAAATCGTCTCAACGACGTCGGCTCGACCGTCTCCGTCTTCGTCTTTCAGTCGCGAGACTTCGCATCGTTGAGTTGCGTACAGCCAGCCATCCCGTTCGGTCAGACCGAGAACCTCGTGAAGACCACCGGCAAACAGTTGGAATTTCGCCTGCGTGATGTCATCGGCGAGGGGATTCTCAATCAGATAGATGTCGCCCCGACGGGTCGAGACCGCGAGCTTCTCCCCGTAGAAGTGCAGCCCTCCCGCTTCGAGATTGACGCCTTCCGGGATCTCGTACGATTCGAGTTTGTAGTAGTCACTCTCCGTCGGCGGTTTCTCCTGAGCAGACACGCGACTCCCAACGGACACCACCGTGCCGGCAATCAGCAGCAGAAACAGACTTCGCATTTCAACATCCTTTGATGATTCGCCCGCAGTCGGGTGCGATTGGAAACAGACTCGCCTCGTCGCAGCACAAACCGCCTTACCACGCATAACGCTGCACGATCTTTGTCTTCCCGTCGAGCAGATCGACACCGATCACAAGTTCCTGTCGATTTCCGATCGGCCGAACGATCGGTCCTGGCTGGCCATCGGACTGCACCTGAATGAAAAACCGCTCGTCGACCTGAAACCACTCGCCGTCGAGCTGTTTGATCGAACTGCCTTCCGCCGCACGGTACCAGAGCTTCGGCGCGTCCTCGTTCTGATCCTTCTGCACGATCGTCAGCGTCCGTTCAAAGCCGGGCACTTTGCGAATCGTTGCCGGTTTCATTTCATCCGAAACCTCAATCAACTTTGTGTCGTACCGGAAGACCGGTCGGCGCTGCTTGTCGAAGCGGTACCCACGGAATCGATACCCCAGACTCGCTGCAGAGTCCGTCGGCCAGGGAGTTTCGACGTTTGCAAGACTTGCGATCGGCACACCTCGAACCAGCGACAGAATATTGTCGCCGAGCGGACGCTGATTCCCCTGACCTCGCCCATTCCAGTGCATGGAGGCATCCATAAAATCGTTGTGCCAGACGAGAGCCAGCGCACACTGCTCGGCATCGAAGCAGAGATTGACGAGTTCCGGATACCCAACGGCGATGCCTCGCGGACTGACTCCTTCGAAGAAATTGCGGTAGATGATCGGCTCTTTGTCAGCCGCAAGAATGATCGCGCCGGACTGCAGGCCAAGCGGAATTCCCGCTTTGTCCCCGTCTTCGAGATACGTCCAGACGGCGTTCATCTGAAGTCCCACGTTGCCGTCCAGAACGTCGCGGACGCTGGCGTTGCCGAACGGCCAGGGCGCGGGCATCCGCGTTCCGGGGCGAAAATCACCCGGGCGAGCCATGTAGCGATACCACCAGTCCTGCCGAAGCCGCTTCGACATGATCTGCAGGTCCATCGCCTGGATGCCGGTCGCCTTGCTGCCGCCAAACGGGTGGCACTTGATGCAGCCCATGCCTTTTTCGCCGACCAGTCGACGGCCCGCGGCTTTCTGATGAGCCAGTGGAGCCGACGACTTTGTGATCTCTGCCTCCGTCTTCAGATCGACTTTCCGGAACGAGGTGAGCAGATGCCCGACGTTTCCGCCGCCGAATTTCGGCATGACGGACATCATGTAGCCTCGATCTTTGGCTCCGTTCTCAAGAATGTTTTTGAACCAGGCTTCGGTGAGCTTGTCGCCGACTCCGTCGAGAGCCGGCGGAATGCGACCTTCGTCGCCCATTTCCGGCATCGCCGTTTTGAACAGCGCGTTGAGTGCTGGTTCCGCTCCGCCGATCTTGCCGCGTTCGTGACAGGCGAAGCAATTAAACTGAGCCATCGACTCGTGAATCGTCTGACTGGAGTCTCGTTCGCCAGCGAAGCCTGACTTGAGAGCCGCCTGAATCTGCCCTCTCTGAACGTCGCTCAGGTGGTAGTCTGGAAGACCTTTGATCGTGACCTTCGCAAGGCAGCCTCCCTGCCCTGCTGAAATTGCCGCCAGAGATTTTGCCACCAGATTCGACTGGATCGTCTCCTGGCCAGACTTCATCTGGTGGCACGACGCGCAGCCGATCGAGGCAAACAGGACGCGACCGTCTTTCGCCAGAGCGTCGTCCAGCACGAATTCCGGTTGACCGTCGTCTTTCAGTTTTACTTTTTCCTTCTCGGGTGAGCACAGCCCGGCGAGCGGCTGGCGAGCAACTCCCGGCCCCTCAATTTCCACTTTGAGAGACTCCTCTCCGCCCGCTTCGAAATACTCAACGACGACCTGATGAGCTCCCGTTTTCAGTTCGATCTCACCGGTCTTCGTCTGGTGAGGATGAACTCCCCCGACGTTGACAACTTCTTTCCCGGAGACGCTCATCCGACTGCCATCGTCGGACCCCAGGTGAAAGCGATATCTGCCATCTTTCGGAATGTGGACGAACGCGGTGAAGCGAAGTGCGAACTGGTCGTTTCGCTGCCGCACCTCGACGCCAAAGTCCTCGGATTCTCCCACGGATTTGGGTTTGAGCTGCCCGAAGTCGCCAAAGTCGTTCCAACTGACTTCGAAGTACTCATACTTGACCGTCGCCGGCAGCTTGAGATCTTTCAGAAAATAGCACGCCAGATCGCGCGCCTGCTGGTCGTTCAGATTGAAGCTCGGCATCCGCCCGCCCGGTCGCACATCCAGCGGATCCTTCAGAAACGCCGTCAGGCTGGGGATCGTGTACTTCTTCTCGACATTGCCGAGCGGAATGATCGCAGCGGGATTCCCGGCCGCGTCCTTCCGCGAGCCGTGGCAGGCGAAACAGCCGATCTCGTGGTAAAGCTGATCGCCTCGCCCGACAGCACCGCCGTCGGCGCGAGATTGAGCGACGACCCCGGTGCTCGCCAGGAAGTGTGTCAGTGCGGTGACCTTCGCCGCGCGGTCGGCTTCGCTCAAACCGGCGAAGAGGTCCGGCATCGTCGTGCCGGCCTTCGCGGCGTGAGTCGACGTCAGGTACCCCTGCAGCCACTCGACCTGAACCCGGCTGCCGACCTCATCCAGAATCGGCGCCTGCTTCGGCTTGAGTTGTGTCGCGTCTTCGGCCTTGTGGCACGAGACGCAGTTCAGCTCGGCGAGCAGAATTCTGCCGGCCGCGGCTTTCGCGTCCTCACCATTGAGAACCCGCTCCACGCCAGAGACCGCAGGGTGTTTCGGAACGGCCGCCAACGATGCGACCGAAGACAGGGCAAAAAGTCCGGCCACAGCCGGAAGCCAGCGCGGCAATCGAGAATCCATCATCCTGCATCCTTGTCGAGCGGAATTCAGTTCGCCCGAAGGCGAGGAGGCATCACAGGATAATGATGCAGAATTCGACAGCAAGGATGTGTGAAACGAACGATCTGCGTGACGTCTCAGCGCCAGCCGTAGCGGTAGAAGCTGTGCCTTGCGAACAGCAGCCAGACACCGATGATCGCAGTCATCGTGCCGAGACTTTTCGTCACGCTCATGACACTGATGTTGGCTTTCAAGGTTCCGTACAGCAGCGGGAAGCTGTAGCTCTCAAACGTCAGCTTCTTCAGATACACAAACGCGCTGAACCGACTTGCCAGGTAATACAGAAGCGCTCCGGCGAGCATGTAACACAGCGCGAGCAGTCCCGCCGCGGACTGTGATTTTGTGAGAGTCGAAATGCACGTGCCGACACACATCAACCCGACGCTTGTCACTACAAGGACCAGCCAGAACAGTGGTCTCACCAGTGCCGCCGGCTGCAGGATCGAGATAATCAACACACTGCCCAGCACGGAGAGCGTTGCATGGAACAGGAATTTCGCGACGAGAATCTCCGACATCTTCGCAGGGCTCAGAACGAGCGCCATCAGCGTTCCCCGTTCGCGATCCTGCGACGTGAACGACACGAGCAGATGGCAGCACGAAAAGAACTGCACAATCAGCACCAGCATCGTGCCGATCAGTTCCGTTTGAACCAGCTCGGCGACGGAAGTTTCCTGCAGCGATTTGAGCTGCGAAGCCGCCGGATTCAACGGCACGTCAATTTGCTCAAACAGATCTGGCTGCGAGTGGTAAAACGTCAGCACTGGCCAGAACCAGTCGTAAAACGGTTTGAGACTGCTGGCACTCGCCCCGGTGTAGTGGCCGATGATCTGAAACCCGTTGACGCCTTCCCGCTGACCTTTGCGAATTTCTACGAGGGCGTAACCTTGAGGTATCTGAAAGCCGCCTTCGCTCCGCTGAACCTCGTCGGCCGGGATGACCGTCACTTCGGGAGACTCGGGAAGATTCCGCTGCAGATAATTCAGCCACTCGGTCCGCTCTTCGTAAATCAGAATGACGGGTGTGGCCGCGGCAGTAGCCGATGACTTTTCTCCTGGCTGATCGTCAACGGGCTTGCTGGTTGCGAGTAAAACGGCAACAGACGTCAGCAGTCCGATCAGCATGAGGGCCGACGGATTCTTCTGCAGCCGACGGATTTCCCGGTCGAGCAGCACACGGATCATTTCCCAGCGAATCATGCGTAGGCCTGCCCGGTCAGCTTGAGGAATACGTCTTCAAAGTCGAACTCCTGCGAGTGAACCCGCACGCATTTTTCATCCTGAATGATCCCCGCCAGACGGCTCCGCTGGTCGTCAAGGTCAAGGTCCAGCGATTCGCGAATGACCTCGCCGTCACGCTCAAACGTCGTGTTGACAAGCCGCGTCGCGTTCTGCGTCACGAAGTTTGTCGGCGTGTCACACTCGACGAGTTCCCCTTTGCAGAGGATCGCGACGCGGTCGCAGATCTGCTCGACCTCTTCCATGTTGTGTGTCGTGAGGAAAACCGTCACGCCATCCTTGCCGAGTTCGCGTAACAGATTTCGCACCAGCTCTGTCGAGTGCGCATCGAGGTTTGCGGTCGGTTCGTCGAGGTACAGAATTCGCGGGCGGTGCAACAATTCCCGGGCGATCAGCAGCTTCCGCCGCATCCCCTTCGAGTAGGACCGCACGGCCACATCCGCAGCCTCTGACAACTCCAGCTTGCCGAGCAGTTCGTCGACGCGCGACAGCGGTGCGTTGTAAAGCCGCGCGAAGAGGTCCAGATTTTCCCGCCCGGTAAATTCTTCGACGTGATTCTCCGTGTCCGGGACGTAGCCGAAGATGGCTTTGGCTTTTTCAAACTCATCCGGGATTCGGAAGCCCGCGACACGGACGGTTCCACCGCTCGGTCGCTGCCCACCGATGAGCACGCGAATCGTCGTCGTCTTCCCGGCTCCATTCGGCCCGAGAAAACCAAACAGCTCGCCGGGATTCACATCCAGCGTCAGTTTGTTGACAGCCGTGAAGCTGCCGAACTTGACGGTGAGGTCACGAATTTCGATGGTCGGTTTCACAGTGACCCCAGAATGCCGTCTTACAATCGACATGACTGCGACAGGTTGACCGCGTTGAGCGGGTTCCTCACGATGACTGTGCAACTATAGGTCGAGTTTGAACAACCACACGGCCTGGTTCGTCTCGACGAAGAATTGGCCGACCCCATTGGGCCGACCCCACTGAGAGCATCGTGAGCCACCACCGTTTTCTGCCGGCCGTTCGACTGACGATGTCCATCTCCGTGCTGTGCCTCATCGCGAGCACGTGGCCGCTGTGGACAGGCTCGTCATCGTTTCCACAGGTTCCGTTTTTCGAATCGCTCTGCGGAATCGGCCCGTGGGCAGACACGCTCAGCCTGGCACTGGTCCTCACAGGAGCTGTCAGCACATTGTTCGGCGCCGCCGCGTCTCTCCGGTCACCCGTGGACTGGAAAGCCGAGTCGTTCGAACGGAAAGCCCACCGACTTGAAATGGCAGGACCGTGGATCCTGGCGGTGGGACTCTGCTTCGCAATGTTGCTCAACCAGCATCGCCTTCAACCGTGGGCGTGGCATTTTCTTCTGATCACGCCGCTGCTGGCTCGGAAAGCGTCGTGGCTGGAACAAGTCGTTCCCCGGCGATTCGATCTCTACGGAATCCTCGGCTTCACGATCTCGCTCTATCTGTTTTCCGCCATTTCGAAATGCGATCAGACATTCACTCAGTCGTACGGGCGACAGTTTCTTGAAGCTCTGCTGAACATCGTCGGAGCCTCGTCGCGATTCTGGTCCGAGTCCGCCCGTACGAACGGCGCAGCGTTGTTTCCGCTCGGCGAGATCGTCGTCGCGTTTCTCATTGTGCTGCCGAAGACGCGGCTCGCCGGGCTGCTCCTGTCAGTCGTGATGCACGTTTTTCTGCTGCTCGCCGTTGGTCCGTTCGGGCTGAATCATCAACCGGGAGTTTTGATCTGGAACGTCTATTTCATCGCCCAGAATCTCCTTCTTTGGGGCAGGATCAGGGCTCTCTCGCCGGAAGATTTGACGGAGCGATTTCGGCTGCCGACAGACTCAGGCAGCAATCAGCTGACCATGACTTCACGACTGGGACTCATTCCGTCAGTTGTTGCCTCGATGATTCTGCTCGTTGCCATCCTGTTGCCTCCGCTCCGCTTCGCCGGGCTGTGCGACCCGTGGCCAGCCTGGGCGGTTTACGCTTCGCAACCGGAGCGGGTCACGATTCTGATTAACGAACCGGCGGCAAGCGAGCTGCCCGATGAGCTGCGGAGGTTCCTTCGACCTCGTCGCCTGAATGACGGGCGGGTCTTCTTCCGCGCGGACTTGTGGTCAATCGCCGAGACGGGAGCTCCGATTTATCCGGGAGCCCGGTTTCCCGTCGCGATCGCACGAGCACTCAACGCGCGGCCTGAGCTGCGCGGCAAAGTTGATCTCGTCCTCGAAAGCCCCGCCGAATGGTGGATTGGCGAGCGGGATTCGGACGAGTACGCTGGTCAAAGCGGCATCGACGCGGCATCGAAGTTGTTCCGGCTGAACACGAAAACGCGCCAGCAATAAAACTCTCCTGCCATGCCTTAAAGACCAGCGAACTAATGACTGGCGTCATTGTCGTCTTTCGCTCTGCGAAAGACCGCCCTTTCGCGGAGCGAAAGGCGACACTCAAGCGACCTCATCGGAACCGCGCAGAAAAACAGCCGCCGGGAAACTCTCCAGGCGGCTGCTCAAGTTCACTGACAACGTCGGCAATCATTTCTTTGCCGGCGCGTCTTTCGGAGTTTCCGTCTTCACCGGAGCGTCCTTCCAGCGGAAGTCCATGTCGATTGCCGCGTGGGCCATCATCAGCAGCTTTTCCTGATCAACGATCGGGCACGGCAGGTGCGGGCAGGCGGCAATCGTCTGAGACGCATCGAACGTCGGGTCGTCTCTCCAGTACGAGTCGTAAATTTTGAAGTGCTCGTAAAAGAGCTGTTCAATTTCATTCGGGTCTTCGATTTCCGATCCGTGGCCGGTGAACACAGCTCCTTTGAATCCGTAAGCCTCTTCGAGCACGTTGCGAATTGTGCTGACCGTGACAGGTTCCGTCGGCGTGAGATGGTAGGTCTCACCGTGAAACTCACGATTGGTCAGGATGTGGACCGTCGCCGCCGACACCCAGTCCACCGGGACAAGATTCTTTCGTTCGGTGCCGTCGAGTGTGACCCGCGTCGGAATGTCGGACTGGCGGGTTTCGTTCTCGTTGAACGACTTCATCAGTGTGTACGCCAGGTGGAGTGACGCGTAAAAGCCATGGAAGGTTGTCGTGAAACCATCGTTGGAGTCGCCGACGATGATCGCCGGGCGGTAGACCGTCGGCGGGCTAAGGAACTCGGCGGAGCGGATCATTTTCTCCGCCTGAACCTTGCTCTTTTCATAGTCATTGCCGAGCGTCTGTCCGACGTCCAGTTGAGTCTCGAGCACTGTGTCCCCGTCACTTCGCAGCCCGCAGACGTACGATGTCGATAC
Source organism: Planctomycetota bacterium (assembly GCA_027623235.1). Lineage (GTDB taxonomy): Bacteria > Planctomycetota > Planctomycetia > Planctomycetales > Planctomycetaceae > JAQBVJ01. Next base: position 28,654 of record JAQBVJ010000033.1, on the reverse strand, counting down.
GTGGTGGAAGTCCTTGATGCCGGTCTTCTCGCAAAGGTCAAGAACGTTCTGCGTTCCCTTGACGTTCGATCGCCACGGTTCACCTTCCGGATCGGTACTGACAAACGTGAGACTCGCTGCGTTGTGAAGTACCGAGTCGCAGTTCGCTCGAACCCACGCCACATCGCTCGCACTCAGCCCGAGATTTTCTTCGGTCAGATCTCCCTCGAGCACCTTCGGACGAGGAAATTCCCGCCCCATCCGATCTTCCCAGGTCGCCATGAGTGAATCGACCCTTTGCTGAGCACTCTGACGGCGAGATCGTCTGACGACGACCGCCACAGAGACTCCCGCGAGCATCAGATCGCGGAGCAGATATCGACCAAGCAGACCGGTGGCGCCGGTCAGTAGAATGTGATAATTCATGCGTTTTCTTGAGTAAGAAAGAGGATCGACGAACACGTCCGTGCGGAAAGAGGCGACTGAGAGAGTCGCACGGGTGGGTCTGCATCACCGCAAGCTGATCCTTCGAAGCGGGCAAGCCATTCTACGACGCCAGACTCAAGAAACAACGCAATTCGCCGGCTGTCGTGGATTGTCAGGAAAGTCACGTGAGTGGACCGTCAGATTCGGCAAACTACCGGACAATTCCACAATTTCTTCAGCATCAAGGAAAACAATTACAGTTCCGCTTTCGGCTCGACCACAACCTGCTGACGCCGCTTGATCATTGTGATCTCGTTGCCTTTCTCGTTGAAACTCACTTCATCCATGAATGTGCGGATCAGGAAAAGACCGCGCCCGCTGCACTTCTGAAGGTTGGCCGGATCTCTTGGATCCGGCAGTTTCGAAGTGTCAAATCCGAACCCGTCATCACGGACGACGAACACGACCTCGTCATGAGAAAAGTGTGCCGTGACCATGACATGACGATCGCAATACGGCTGCAGTTTGCGGCGCTCGTCGACCAGGTTTCGGTACGCCTCAAAACGCTCACTCTCGCGCAATTCAGAAGTGAGCTCCAGGTTGCCATGCTCCATCGCATTCACGAGGGACTCATGCAGCGCCGTTCCGACTCGAATCAATCCGCCCTTGTCCATCAGGTTCATCATCGTCATGTGATCCTGAAGATGACTGATGAGCGGACGGACCCGCATCGGATCATTGGACAACCGAAAGCGAAACTCCGTCTCAATCAGACAATCCAGAATCTGCTGATGATTCCGATTCGTCCGCGCCATATCCAGCACCTTTTCGGTGGTGGGCACGAGGTCGCGGGCAAGGTCGCGTTTTGGAACGTAGCTGGAGGCTCCCACTTTGAGAGCAGCCACGGCGATCTCTTCGCTACCGTGAGCCGTCATCAGAATCACGGGCACCTGTGAGTAGTCGCGACGAATCGCCTCGACCAGCTCCAGCCCATTCAATTCCGGCATCTGCAGGTCAGTCAGAACGAGGTCGGGCGCACTTTCAGCGATCATCGCCAGAGCTTCCTGACCATCCTCTGCGTAGACGGCACTCCACCCGTGGTGCTCTTCCAGCAGCGCCCCGGCGAGGTGCCGATCCATCGCGACATCGTCAACCACCAACACAATTGCCATGCGCTAGTCCTGTCTTTTCTCAAGGGCCAGCAGATTCGGCGCGTAATGCGTCAGAGCCTGACTGAGTCGATCGATCTCGCGCTCGAGAACGGTAAAAGCTTCCTCGACGTCAGTCAGATCGTCGTCACGGCCCATAAACTCCACACGAGTTGCGGCCAAAATTGCCGCAGGAGCAGCGAAGCAGGACGCTGACCCCTTGATCGAGTGCGCCAGACGTCTCACCTTGACCGAGTCCTTCTGACCGATCGCCTCGTGAAGGGCCGGCACCAGCTTTCCCGCCTCTTTGTAAAAGAGAGTCACCATTTGCTTTAACAAATCCTCACGCCCGCCAATCCGGTCCACCGCAGCTTCCCAGTCCATGACCGACTCCACTGACACCGTGTCAACCGGTATATCGTTATCGACTTGTCCTGACGCGCCAACACCTTCGACCAGTTCGTACAGTGTTTTCGACTGGATCGGCTTGGAAAGGTAAGCGTCCATTCCGGCGTTCAGACAACGCTCGCGGTCCCCTTTCAGTGCATGGGCGGTCATGGCGATGATTCGAATATGATCCCCCGTCGTCTGTTCGCTTCGTCGAATCACCTCGGTCGCTTCGAACCCATCCATCTCCGGCATTTGAACGTCCATCAGCACAAGGTCGAACGACTCGCGCTGGACCGCCTCAACAGCCTCGCGTCCGTTGTTCACCACGACAACTCGATGCCCGCGCGACTCCAGTAACTCGCGGGCGACCTGCTGATTGACCAGTCCATCCTCGGCAAGAAGGATGCGCCGCGACGGCCGACGCTCTTCCGCTTCGACCGGAGCGAAGATCACTGGCTGACCCGGTTCGGATCGGGAATTCATCACGCGAAGAACGGTTTCCCGCAGGTCCGATTGCTTGACCGGCTTGATGAGATACCGCGCGATTCCCAGTTCTTCGCAGCGGTCCGAATTTTCAGTCTGACCAGCCGACGACAGCATGATGAGCGTGCAGGCCGAGAACCGCGGATTCTCCCGGATCCGTCTGGCCACTTCGAAACCGTCCATGTCCGGCATCATCACATCCAGCAGAGCCAGCTGAAACGGCTCGCCACGGGCAACCGCTTCATCCATGACCGCCAGCGCCTCGGGGCCGCCGGGAGCCATACTCGGCCGCATCCCCCAGTTTGTGAGTACGTCTTCGAGGATTCGTCGATTTGTCTTGTTGTCGTCGACCACCAGCACCGGCATCGAAGTCAACTCTTCGAGCTTGAACCACGACTGCGCCGGAGCGTCTGTGGCGACTCCGAAGCGGACGGTAAAGTGAAACGCACTGCCCTCGCCGAGTTCGCTCTCGACCCACAACTGCCCGCCCATCAGCTTGACCAGCTGCATCGAGATGTTGAGTCCGAGCCCGGTGCCGCCATACCGCCGCGTCGTCGATGTGTCCGCCTGACTGAACGCTTCGAAAATCTGCTGCTGCTTTTCGACCGGAATTCCAATCCCGGTATCCGTCACGATAAAGTGCAGGTCCACCTGCGAATCCTGTCGCTCTTCGACGGTGACGACAACGACGATTTCGCCTTCCTCCGTGAACTTCAAGGCGTTCCCGACGAGGTTAATGATGATCTGTCGAAGCCGTCCGGGATCGCCCACGAGCGTATCCGGCACGTCAGGCGGCACCAGATAGGTGAGCTCCACTCCCTTTTCGGCGGCTCGCAGACCGAACGTGTGCATCGCATCGCCGAGACTGTCCCGCAACTGGAAATCAATCGTCTCCAGTTCGAGCTTCCCTGCTTCCACTTTCGAAAAATCCAGAATGTCGTTGAGCAGTCTCAGCAGCGAGTCGGCTGACTGCAGAACTATGTTCAAGTATTCGCGCTGCTGGTGCGTCAGCGTCGTCTGCAGCGCGAGCTCCGCCATTCCCATGATCCCATTCATCGGCGTGCGGATTTCGTGACTCATGTTGGCGAGGAAGTCGCTCTTCGCCCGGTTCGCCTCTTCCGCCGCGTCCTTCGCAACGCGCAGCTCGTCTTCCGATCGACGCAGTTCGGCCGCGGTGCGTTCCAGCTCTGTGTTCGACACAGCGAGCTCACCAGCTCGCGCTTCGGCAGCGGCGGTTCGTTCAGCGACGCGTTGTTCGAGTGTCTCGTTCAAACGCCTCAGTTCATCAAAGCCCTCGGCATTCTCCAAGGCCGCACCGGCGATCGTCGCGATGAATTCCGCCAGCCGTTTTTCGTCCTCGCCAAACAGCCCGCTGACATTGCGATGGTCGACGTAAAAACAACCGGCCGGCTGTCCTCTCACAAAGACAGGAGCACACAAGGCCGAGCGAACTCCCGAAAAGACAGCATCCTCTTCATCGGAATCCCCTTCCGTAAAGACGATGACCCGCTCTGTTGCGAGTGCCCGGTCCGCCATGTTCCGACTGTAGTTTGTCTCGCCTTCTCCAGAGACCATCGTCAGGTTCTCTTCAGCCTCGTCGCCCTGAAGTTTGAGCAGCAGGCAGCGTTCGCCTCGGAGAAGCCGATGTGCCGCTTCGCGCACCTCGTGAAAAATTTCCTTCCGCGACAGCGCGGAAGCAATTCGCCGGCCGACGACCAGCACCGTGTCGAAACGATCGACAAGAGACAACGTGGCCGTCTTCGCCGGTTCGGGCTGAGACTTCTGCTCATCACCCAGCGCGAAGCCCGCACCGAGGGAATTCAGAGCCTGCCGGGCAGTCACGACATCTTCGGCAGCCCCCGGCCAGTCGAGTTCCATTCCGACACGGCCCCGAGCAAAGAGAGTCTGAGCGTGCTCAAATCGAGCCCCCTGCCGATCTGCAACGGCGAGGCTCTCATCGAGACACCGTCGCCCGCGTTTGGCTGCCCCCTGCATCACAGCGATGAGACCGGCTTCCCGCAGTGCGTGAGGCAGGTCATTCTGAAACGTCCGTGCGACACGCAGTGACTGCCTGGCTGCCCGGGCCGCCCGGCTCAGCAGCGCGATTCGTTTGCCGACCACCAGGTGCGATGTCTTCTCTGCCTGGCATCTCAGGGCCGAGGCCAGCCAGCAACGCAGAGGGTAAACCCACGAATTTGTGACACCAGCCTCATCCGCGTTCCGGTACCCCTCTTCGAAGACAGCCGCCGCGTCCTCGAACTGGCCCAGCATGAAGAGTCGCACCCCTTCGGCGAGCATCACTTGCGCGCTGCCCTGCGCGTCCTCGCGAGGCCGTTCCAGTTCCGTCTTCAACGCTTCCGAACTGACTTTGCCACCGCTGGCCCGCACCCAGACATCAAAGCTGATTCCAGACGCCTGGACGTCGCCGATCTCCAGACCAGCCTGATGAATTCGTTCTGCCTCAGCCGCAGCCGCTTCGAGATCTCCCATTCGATACAGCGTGTTGGCGATGTGGTAACGGGCGATGTTCACTTCCCAGTAGTCGCCGGTTCGCTCCAGCAGCGTCACCGCCTGGCGAAACCGCTCAATCGCCTCTTCAAACTGCGAGGCTGTATAAAAAACGATTCCCTGAAACGACGATGCCTGGCCCTGTCCCCATTGGTCTCCAAATGACTTGTAAATCATTTTGGATTTCCGGGCGTACTCGTTGCCGCGTTTGAAGAACGCAACAAGGCTCATGACTGGCGCATGGATCGAGTAAGTCTGTGCGAGCTCCAGCGTGGGCGGATATCGTTCGGCCAGATTCATCCCGCGCAGGTGGCTCCACAAACACGGCAGACGACCTCGCTTGAACCAGTAGACGTACGCCAGGCGGTTCTGCAGCCGAATATGGAGCAGTTCTCTTTCCACTCCTTCGAGCGTCCTGCGATTCAGAAAGACGCCCGGAAACAGCGTATGCAGAATCTGCACAAATCCTTCCCGCGCGATCCCGATCAGGATGCCGACTGACCATTGAGGAGGCGTGTGCCCCAGCCGTGCCAGTGCGCGTTCGATGGCCCCCATCGCGGTTTTCATGTCGCCACGTTTGAAGGACAGCTCACCCAGCTTTCCTTCAATCTGAGCTTCGGCCTCGTCGTCTTCGGCGAGCTCCCGAGCTTCTTCGGTCCGCTGCGCGGCCTCGTCGTACCGGCCGCCCAGCATCAGAACATCGCCCAGTCCTTCGGCAATCTGATATCGAATCGATCTGTCGGAAGGGGCTCCGCGCTCAGCAATCCGGTACTGCTCCTCGGCACTTTCAAGAGCATGCTGTGCCCGCGCCAACTCAGCCGCGGCGAGCGAATATTGCAACGCCCTCTGACTCTCGCCCGCCGCGTCGAAGTGGTAGGCCAGTTCGAAAACCCGGTCGGGAGCTTCCGCCTCCAGGTTGAGCGCCGCATCCAGATGCAGTGACCTGCGCTCGTCTTCCGGAAGGCGGTTCAACAAAGTTTCACGAAGCTTGTCATGAATGAAAACGCAGCGGCTTTCTTCACCCCGAGCCCAGACGATGTGCCGATTGGTTGCTTCCTGAAACGCGACCATCGCCTGAGCAGAAGTTTGGTGAGCCAGTCTGGCCGCGGTGAACAGATCGAATTCTTTGCCAAGTACGGCACCGACCGACAACAGTTTGAGTGTCGTTTCAGGCAGCAGTTCAATACGTCGCACAAGGAACGCGGCGGCATGTCGCGAGGACTGCACGTCGGCCATCGCAGACGGTTCGACGCGCCATCCTCCGCTACCTTCGCTTCCTGGTTCAGATTCAGAAGCGGCCGTCGGGACGAGCGCACCCGACTCCACCAGCCCCCGTAACGTGGCGGCCGCCATGAACGGACTGCCTTCCGCCAGGCGTTCGATGACGCTCACAGCTTCGTCCGGCAATGGCCCGGCCATCGATTCGACGAGCTGTCGCACGCTGCCCGGCTGAAATGCCGGCAGTGCCAGATCGACGACCGAATGCAGGGCCCGCAGTGGATGAGCGGCCGGGACCTCCTCCGATCGAAACGCGACGACAAGCAGCACGGCGTGGCTGGTCTCTTCTGCTCGCCGCTGCCAGTTGCTCAGGACTTTGACCGTCAACTGGTCAGCCCACTGGCAATCATCCAGGAGCACCAATGCTGGCCGTCCGGTCGCTCCGAGGGCATCCAGAAGAGCCGTCAAGGCCTGGACACTTCGAGTTTCCGCAAATGATTCCGGCCCCAGCTGACTGGGTTCGGCCTCGCCCAGCAGCGCCGCAAGCTCCGGCAAAACGGAGACAGCAGCGTTCTGGTGACCACCCAGCGCGGCGCGGATTTTTTCATCAACACCCGGCTCCAACTGTGCAGCCGTAATCATTCCGCTCGCCACTCCGGCCAGTACCTGAAACGGACGCTGAGCGGCCTGATCGAGACCCTGGCCACGCAGAATCCACACGCCCTGCTGCGCACCGCGCTGGGCAAACTCGGCAAGCAGTCGACTCTTGCCGCCACCAGACTCCGCTTCCAGCAGTACCAGCCCTCCCTGTCCGGCCTGAACGCGTTCCAGTTGAGACGTCAGAATCCCCAGCTCATGCCCGCGTCCCACGAAGGCCGGCTCCGTCAGCGTCTGCCGCCGATCGAACAGTCCGACGACAAGCGCCGGCTCGGACTCGCCACGATCCAGCGCTTCCGCAATCACGTCGAGGTCACCGACCACGGCTTCGGCTGACTGGTAGCGGTCACGCGGATCCTTCCTCAGCAGGCGCTGCACGACCTCATCCAGCACGCGCGGCACCGATAGCCCGAGTCTTCGCAGGTCCGGCGGCGGGGCCGACATGTGCTGCCGCAACACCTCACCCACGCTGTCCGCCTCAAAGGGCGGTCGTCCGGCGAGACATTCAAAGAGAACGATTCCCGTTGAGTACAGGTCGGAACACGCAGTCACTTCCTGATCGAGAAGCCCTGCCCCCTCGGGCGAAAAATACTGAGCCGTCCCCACCCACTGATCCCGAATGCTCGCGTCCAGGCGAGTGCTGCGGGCCAGGCCAAAATCAATCAGCGTCGCCCGAATCCGCGGTGCCGACTCGCTGACCATGATGTTGGCCGGTTTGACATCACGATGCAGCACATCGCGATCGTGGGCAGTCGCCAGCGCTTTGAGCAGATCCCGGCAGACGGCGATCGCATCCCGAACCGGCAACGGGCCCTGCTTCAGTCGCTCCTGAAGCGTGACGCCCGGAATGAACGGCATGACCAGATAGACCTGATCGTCGTCCGATCCGAAATCCAGCAGCGGTGCGAACTCCTCGTCGCTGATCTGGGACAGGACGTGCGCCTCATGCTCAAGCCGCATCTTCACCGATGCCGAAAAAGACGCAGCGGACGCCGTCTTGACGACAACCTCGGTACCGCAGGTGAGATCCGTTGCAAGATACGCAGCGGTGTCCAGGCCGTTTTTCAACGGACGCAACACCTGGTAGCGACCGGCAATCAGCCTCTCACTCGTCGCTTCATCAGGGAGACCGGAATCCGCCTGCGAACTTCGAGGGGCCGTCGTCATGCCCACCTCGCTTTACGCTTCCCTGCGGTTCTCAGAAACATCGCAAACCTCCGGATGCCTGTCCGATCGACGGAGTGGCTAACGACTGACAGGCTCCGCTGTCGTTCCCAGTAACCTGGCAGCGATCTCCGCAAGAGTCTCTCCGATTCGTTCGCGATTCCTGTTCAGGAACCAGTGGTCGCCATCGACCTCGATCAACTCAAACCTTCCGTGTGTGTGCTGCGACCACTCCTGGATTTCGTCAGTGTACACAAAATCGTCCTGCCGTGCGGCAAAGGCCGTCACCGGGCAGTTCAGCGGAGAGCCGGCCTCAAAGCGGTAATTCTTCAGGATGGGATAATCACGCCGCATCAGCGGCAGGATCGCCCTGATGAAATCCGGATCATCCACGTAGCGGGAAAGCGACATCAGATATTCCGGACTGTTGTCCTGAACCATCGCCTTTAGAAGCACTTCACGTTTCTGCCAGAGATGAATCAGGTGAGGCGCCACGGTCCCGGACACGACGAAATGGTCGGGCTCCAGATCGTGTTTCTCACGCAGACGACGGATGACCTCAGCGGCAACGATGCCACCGTAACTGTGTCCCCAGATGACGACAGGTCGATCGAACAGAGACGTCAAATGAGGTGTGATTCGATCGACCAGCTCATCGACACTCTCGACAACTCGCTCAGTGCTGCGGTTCTCGCGGCCGGGTGTCTGCACGGCGAGGATGTCGAAGCTCTCCGGCGGATTCAGCAGGAAGTTCGTGAAGAGAGACGCGCCGACTCCCATTGAGTGAAAACAGATCAGCCGCGCCGGTGCGGCCGCGTCGTCGCCACCCCGAATCAGCCAGGGGTTGAGGATGCTGACTCCCTCCAGATCGGCGAGCGTGAAGGTCGACGAGCTTTGCGAAGAATCACTCGCTGACGCGGCCTCGGCGGAATCACCGCTCTCCAGTTGCGTCAGCAGATCCGCCGCCAGCGTTGAGATACTCGGACCTTTCAGCAGCTTGATCAGCGGCAGATTGATATCCAGCATCCTGACAATCCAGACCTGCAGGTCTGTCAGCATCAGTGAGTCCAGGCCGAGATTGTCAATCGAAGCCGCAATGTCGAGCTTCTCCGGAAGCGCATCCAGGATTCGTGCCAGCTTCGTCGCAAGTTCCAGTTCCAGCCGCTCGAGCCGTTCAGCGGGATCGAGGTCGGCCAGCGCTGCTCGCAGTCCCGCCCCTTTCGGTCGGCCTCCGCGAGCCAGCGCTGCGTCGCTCATCAGGTCGACAAATCGCGAATCTCGAGCCAGGTGCGGATAGGCCGACCGAAAACGGCTCCAGTCAAACCGGGCAGTCATTCGCTGCACAGGCTGCTGAACCAAAGCCGCTTCAACTTTCCCCAACACATCGGAGAGCGGCATGACCAGCATGCCGTGACCTTCGAGCAAGCCGATGATGTCCCGCGCATCGTTCTCCGTGCTCGACATTCCGGCGTACTGCCCGAGGACGCCCAGATTGATCGACGTGCCGGGCAGGCCTTGTTGCTGTCGCAGTTGAGCCAGCGAGTCTTCGAAGAAATTCGCCGTGGCATAATTGACCTGCCCGACGAGCCCCAGCACCGACGAAATCGAAGAGAGCATCAGGAAGAAGTCGAGGTCGGCTCCGGCAGCCACCGTCGCCTCGTGCAGATTCCAGGCTCCCTGAGCCTTCGGCGCGAACACTCGTTCGAAACACGCCATATCCATGTTCGGGATCGAGGCGTCGTCGAGCAGTGCGGCACCGTGAACCACACCGGCGAGTGGCGGCGACTCGCGATTGATGTCGTCAACGAGGCTTCGCACCGCGACTGCATCGGTCACGTCCGCGCGGACCACTCTGACGTCAACACCGAGCTCCCGCATCTCAACAATCGCCGCGTGATCCGCTGCGCTTTTGCTGCCGCTCCGACTGAGCAGCACCAGATGCCGCGTGCCGCGACCGACCATCCAGCGTGCGATTTCGAGCCCGAAACCGCTCGCCCCGCCGGAAATCAGATAAGACCGATCCGAGCTGAACGAAGCCATTCGTGGCGGCAACGTGGGAACTCGATCGTCTGTCATGTTCAAGACGATCTTGCCGCGATACGCGGCGCGAGTCATGAACTTCATGGCCTCGGTCAGCTTCGAAATCGGGAACTCCGTGATTTCGTGCGGTGTCAGCTCCGACCTCTCAAACAGCTCCACCACTTCTGTCATCACCTGTCGATGCAGCTCCGGTTTCTGCGCGGCGAGCCGGTCGACATCGACGACGAAGTACGAAATATTCTCGCCCAGTCGCTCCAGCCCCATCTTGCTGTTTCGATAAATATCCGACTTGCCGATCTCCACAAATCGTCCAAACGGGGCGAGACATTTCAGGCTCTGCGTAATGAACCGCCCCGTCAGCGAATTCAGCACGATGTCCACGCCACGTCCTGCGGTGACCTCCATCACCTGATTGGAGAAGTCGAGCGACCGCGAATCGAAGACGTGCTCAACACCTAGACTTCGCAGGTAGTCCCGCTTGTCCTTTGTCCCTGCTGTCGCGATCACTTTAACGTCGGCACGATGCGCCAGTTGAATCGCCGCGCCGCCCACTCCACCAGCCGCCGAATGGAGCAGCACTGTCTCTCCGCGAGACATCCGCGCGAGATAGCAGAGCGAGTACCAGGCGGTGATGTAAACAACCGGAATGGCCGCGGCCTGCTGAGCCGTCAGGTGTTTCGGCTTCTTCGCGACACAGTGTCCCGGCGCCGTCACTTTTCCGCTGAAACCTTCCGAAACTCTTGCAATGACCTCGTCGCCCGATTTCACGTGCGTCACGAGACGGCCAGCTCGAAGCACGCGGCCAGCGACTTCCAGGCCAAGCCGGTCGCAGGCCAGCCCGCCGGACACAGCATTCTCCGGCAGCAGCCCCATCCCGTTCATAATGTCTTTGAAGTTGAGCGCTGCCGCCTCGACGGCGATTTCCACTTCGTCCTCGGCGAGCTCTCGCGACGGCAACCGGCGAAAGACAATCTGATCGAGCTGCCCCGGGTCGCTGACTTCGGCGTGGTAGTCGCCGCCGTACCCGACCTCTTCGGTGATCGCTGCCGACTCTGCCCGCTCGCGATCGACAACGGCAAGCTGTCTCACGAAACGCCGCTCACCGCGAATCGCAATTTCCGACTCGTCGAGATCCACGTGACTGTGCAGGAGCTCGTCAAACAGCTCGTTCAGTTCACCCGGCGGCAGAGACTCGCTCAGGTCGATCACCGAAAGCGGCACGTTCGGACATTCATTGTTAATGACTCGCGACATGCCGTGCAGAATCGACTGCCGCAAATTCAACGACGAATCGCCGGGCACCCCGGCCGCTCCGCTGGTCACCACGCAGAGACGCGGTACCGCCTCTCGACGATGCAGTGTTTGTGCAAGTTCCAGCAGCGACGCAACCTGCGGACAGTCCGCCAGCGTCGTCCAAGCTGAGTCACTCGCGCCGATGGTGGAGCCTGCTTCGACTGAGAAGCCTGCTTCGACTGTGGAGCCTGTCCCGCCAGTGGAGCCTGCTTCGCAAAGTCCGGCCGCAAACACGACCAGAGTCCGCCGATCCAGCGCCACGTCCGACAGCGCCAGATCAAACGGCTCGTCAGGAGTGTGACTGATGACTCGCGGAAAAATGTTGTCGGCTTCCAGCTTCGTCGCCAGTTCAGTCAGAAGCTCCGACGAGTCTCCAATCAGCACGGCGGTGGTGAAGTCGGAATTGCGACGGTGAGACTTCTCGGTACGCGGGGCCAGAGTCCACTCGTACTCGTAACAGCCTTCGTACTGAGTATCCGCCTGTCGTGAGCCCGCGCCGACAAGACGCTTGCACGTGAGGCCGCGCACCTCGGCGACCAGCTCGCCTGCGTCATCAAAGATCAGCGTATCCGACGTGAGGAAGTTCTCGTCGTTTCGGGTTACGACTACGTACGGCCACAAATTCTGCGTCGGCGGACGGTAAAACCGAACACGGTCAATTCTGTACGGCAGGAAAACGCGATCCGGATCACCGTTCCGATGGACATCGGCGAAAACGGTATGAAGACAGGCATCGAGAATCGCCGGATGAATCGCGTTTCGCTGAGATTCATGAACGAGGTCGTCGGACAACCTCACGCGAGCCAGCATTTCGTGGTCGCGGTGCCAGAGCTCCTGGATGCACCGGAAACGCTCGCCATAAGCCAGGCCGACTGCGGCAATCGTTTCGTAAAACGGTTCCACCGGCAGGCTGTCTTCTTCGGCGAACTTTTTCCGAACTTCGTCGAGAGTGACTGTCGCCTTATTGAACCGGTCATGCATCGTGTTGATGCGGCCGGACGAGTGTCTGGACCAGGGTGTCTCGGCCGTCGATTCGGCAGAGCGGCTGCAGATGTGGTAGTCGCCTTCCCCCGAAACAATTTCCAGTCGCACGTCCAGCGGGTGGCGACTGTTGTCAGGGAGCATCAGCGGCAAGTCGAAATGCAGGTTCTCAAGGAAGAACGCTTCATGACGAAACTGCTCTGTCGCCACGGCCCACGCCAGCTCCATATGACCGGTCGCCGGGAACACAATTTCCCCGTCCACCTGATGATCGTGGAGGTACGGAAACTTCTGCACGTCGAGCGTCGCGTCCCAGACGGCCATTCCCTCTTCCGTCACCATCTGCGTCTGACGTTTCAGGAACGGATGCCCGAATCGGCCGCGTCGCATTTCTTCCGCTTGCGGAGCTTCGAACCAGTACCGGCTGTGCTGCCACGGCGTCGTCGGCAGCCGAACGAACCGTCGGTTGGCACCGAACAGTTTCTCAACGTCCGGTTCGAGTCCTCGCGCCGCCAGTCGTGCCAGGCTCTGCAGAAACACCGTCACTTCCGGTTCTCGACGAGTCATCGACGGAACCATCATGGCGTCCTTATCGAGCTTCCGGAACAACGCCTCGCCGCCGCTGACCAGCACGGGATGAGGGCCAATTTCCACAAACGTGTCGAAGCCATCCTTCAGCATCTGGCTGAGGGCGTCCGTAAAGAGAACCGGTTCGCTGGCATTCTGAAACCAGTATTCCGCATTCAGATGCGTGCCGTCTTCGCGGTCACCGGTCACGGTCGAGTACAGCGACGTCGCCGCCTTGCTGCCCTGAACGTCCGCGAGAGTTTCCAGCATGACGCCCCTGATCGCGTCGATGTGGTGACTGTGGTAAGCGACTTCGACTCGAACCGGGCGATTGAAAATCCCGCGTGACTCCAGCGTCTGGGCGATGAGCTGCAGCGGCATTGGATCACCCGAGAGCGTCAGCATTTCCGGCCCGTTGACCGCTCCGATGGAAACTCCCTCGTGCCCCTGGATCAGCGTCCTTGCCTCTTCCTGACTCAGCCCGACAGCCAGCATCCCACCTTGCCCCGCGACCGTGCTCTGCGACTGTGACCGGTGATAGATCACCTGGACCGCCTGCTCCAGCGTCAGCGCTCCCGCCGCGAAGCCAGCCGCCACTTCGCCGATTGAATGCCCGACGATTCCCTGAGGGCGAATCCCGTAATGCTCGTAAAGTTTGACCAGGGCAATCTGAATCGACATCACCGCCGATTGAACGATGACAGTGTCATTCACTCGCGACTCGTCCGCTTCCTTACGCAACTCGTCCAGCTGAGACCAGCCAGCCAACTCGTCAAACAGCGCGTCGATTTCTTCCATCCAGTGCCGGAACACCGGTTCGCGCTCCATCAACTGCAGCCCCATGCGAGCCCACTGACCACCCTGGCCCGAGAACACAAACGCCAGCTTCGGCCTTTTCTTCCGCACGATTTTCGTGGCGAGCACGGTCGAATCGACCAGCCCGTCGGCGAAGCCGCGAAGCGTCGCTGCGACTTCATTCGGCGACTCAGCGACAACCGCAAGAACATGCTCGTAGTGGCTGCGTCGAGTGAACGCGGAACACGCAATGTCCTCGAGACGGTTTCTCGTAGTGCCGAGATAGTCAGCATGCCGAGCTGCCAGAGTCCGCAGCGAATCACGATGAAGCGTGCTGAGCATGTACAGCGTCGCGCGGGCGGTCGCGGGCTCATCCGGCTCGGCAACGTTTTCAGTCTGAGGCGGCTGTGATTGCGGTTGAGGTTCCTGCAGCACAACGTGAGCGTTGGTGCCGCCTGCTCCGAACGAGTTGACTCCGACGATTCGCGGATGCCCGTTCGCTTCCAGAGGCGTCGGTTCCGTCGGCACCTTGAGATTCAGGTTGTCCCAGTCGATGTCGGGATTCGGCACATGAAAATGCAGGTTCGGTGGAACGACCCCGTGATACGCGGTCAGAGCACCCTTGATAAAACCCGCAATTCCCGCCGCCCCTTCCAGGTGGCCGATGTTTGTCTTCACCGATCCGATGATCAGACTGCGATGATTCTCGTCTCGTTCTCGTCCCAGCACAGCACCGAGAGCGAGCGTCTCGATCGGATCGCCGACCGGCGTGCCCGTGCCGTGTGCCTCGACAAAATCGACCGTCAGCGGATCGATGCCCGCATCGTTGTAGACGGCTTCCAGCAACTCAATCTGTGAGAACACATTGGGAACCGTGAAACCTTCCGGCAGGAATCCGTCCTGATTCACTGCCGAGCCGCGAACCCACGCGTAAATCGCGTCACCATCGGCGAGTGCCCGGCTTAACGGCTTGAGGATGACGACCCCCGCGCCTTCGCCGCGCACGTAACCGTTTGCCGACGCGTCAAACGCCTTGCAGAACTGGTCCGGATTAAGGAATCCCGCCTTCGATAACATGATGGACGATTCCGGACGCAGCATCACGTTGACGCCGCCGGCGATCGCCATATCGGCCTCGCCGCTCCACAGGCTCTGGCAGGCAAGGTGCATCGCCACCAGCGAACTGGAGCAGGCCGTGTCCACTGAAACGCTCGGCCCCTTCAAGTTGAAGTCGTAGGAAATCCGGTTGGCCAGCGGCGAGACGGCACATCCCATCGCGACGTAAGGATTGATCTCGTCACGCTGCTCGCTGGCCGTCTGCATGCACAGGAAGTCGTACATGAACGATCCGGTAAAGACCGAGGTCCGCGTACCAGCCAGCTCGTCCCGCCGCAGTCCGGCATCTTCCATGGCTTCGTGAGTCACTTCCAGAAGCAGTCGCTGCTGCGGGTCAATCCGCTGAGCTTCCGTCGGAAAGTAGCCGAAAAACTCGCCGTCGAACTGGTCGACGCTGTCGATAAAGCCGCCTCGGGCATTTCGGATGCAACCGGATTTTTCCGGGTTAGTGTCGTGAAACCGGGCGTGTTTCCAGCGATCGTCAGGGACCTCGCAGATCGCGTTGATCCCGTTGAGCAAAGCGTCCCAGTAAGCCGTCGGCGAATCGATTCCACCAGGGAACCGGCAACCGATCCCGATGACGGCGAGTGGTTCGCGGGAGGATTGGTTGGGACGGGAATCAGAATTCGGAGTATCGGGAATCGATGGCACGGCAGGCTCCTGACCGGTCAATCGGATTTCGGCTTTGCTCAGTGCAACTCGTTCCCCAATGGCCGAGCAATCACAGAAGCTGCGCGTACAGAACTCGCCCTGCCCGAGAGTCCTGCTAAATCCGTCCAGTCTGAACGAAGCAATTCGAATCAACTGGGTCCCATCATCCTACCACCCTAAATCACGATCGCCACCTCGTATGACGTATCTGCCGTCGAACACCGCGTACGAATGATTCGCCGGCTGATCGAACCAGCAGATACGGAGAACTCACTCCTCACACACATCGACTGCCCGAAACGATCGACTGGTTCGAACGGCGCAGCTTGTTAGAGTTGCTTGCCTGTCACGATTGGTCGAGCCTGCCCAATGCGGAGATTCCTGCTTTTGAACAACCGACGGAATTGAAATGGCGAGGCACGGTATGACAGAATGTCGCCCCATCGACGAAACTTCACTGGCAACTGTGAATGTACATCTTCACCGGAGATGAGACCATGTTGCAGCAAGGCGTATTGGATGTGACTCAGGAGTCCTCGGTCACCGTACTGACTTTTGCTCCCCACATCAGCTACATCGATGAGTTGACTGTGCAGGAAGTGCACATTCCCCTGGTTCGAGCCTGCGACGAGGCGGACCCACCGATTGTCGTCGTCGATCTGTCGAATGCGGAATTCGTCGGCTCCAGCTTCATCGAACTGCTGCTGCCCGTCTGGAACCGCATGGAAGGCAAAGCAGGCGGTCGCCTGGCATTCTGCAATCTGACGGAAATGTGCCAGGAAGTATTCGAGGTCACTCACCTGACACGGCTGTGGGAGTTCTACAACACCCGCGCCGAAGCAGTTGCCGCGATGAGCAACTCGACGCCGTAAACAGCAGTCCGCACGTCGCGGATGCTCGCCAGCCACGTTCGGCCAGCGGGACTAATTCCCGTCTGAAGCCTGAGGTGTCGCTGACGCCTTGTTCTCGGCTTCGCCATCGGCCCCGCCGGCACCCCGGGGAAACAGAAACGCGGGCGGCAGGTCTTCCGGCAGGATTTCCTGGATGTAGAGGTGCAGGCCGTCGCCGGGCGCGAAGTCGCTTCGGTGTCCGTCAATCTTCAGGGTCGGGGAACTTTTCAGGCGGCCAATCACCCACGCGCTGGCGGTGCCCTGCCGGGAGAGTTTCGGAAGATGCACCGACCCGCGTGGCCAGGCTCGCTGGAACTCCCACGAGGTTGTCGGGGTCTGGAATTTTGAATCAAAGACAAACTGCTGAGTGGATCCCGCCGCCAGATCCCGCAGATGCTCGAAGTGGTACTCCTCGACCAGACCAGTCCCGGAGTTGCTGATCGGCGCCGAGCTGTTCGCCGGAACGGGCATCGAAAATCCCGGCCTCTGCATGAACTGTCCGATGAACTGTCCGACTGGAATCGGTTGGCCGAGGACAAGTTGCGAAGCGGAGGGCTGTCCCGCCGGGACGGGGGCGAATCCGATCAGCAGCCAGCAATTCAGGAGGTCGTACGGAAGATTGTTAACCAGCTTCAGCGAGACGGAACCCTCGGGTGTCTGCGACGAAATCGGCAAGGCCGACATTCCCACCGCCGCCTCTTGATCAGCGGGCTGTTCTCCAGGCATGTCCTCTTCACCGGGCGTGGCCGGCACGGGCTCGGTGGGTTTGCCGGCGGGCGGGACCCGCGGCGTGAACTCCAGCTCGAAGCCGAGTCGCGGAAATCCGGATCTGTAGGCTGTCGCGTGGAGACGTCGACGCTCCCACGGTGTCATCGGCACGTTCACCTGGTACGTATTTGGCGTGTCGCCGGCCAGGTTTCTATGCCACGTGAAGGCGCCACGTGAAGGCCGGAAATCCTTTCGAAGGCGAATTCCAGGAGTAGGACCTTCGCGCCTGAGGGGTGAACTGCAGGTCCACGTTCTCTCCACTGACGGCGACCTTTGTGTTGCGGCCGCCGGCGGACAGCACTTCGATTCGCGCAACCTGAACCGCACCTCCGACACCGCCCTGAGTGACTGTCAGCCAGTCAGCATCGCCCTGACTGAAACGCAGCAGGCCTCCCAGCAGGCCGGAACATACGCAGGCTCCGGCGACAACAATGCACATGTAGATGGCACTTTTTTGCTGCGACATGCGAAACAGCAGAATGGCCACGACACCGGAAAGGAGCGTGTAGAGGCCGAAGAAAGCCACGATCAGAATTCGGTTTCGTTCGGTGCCACCGTCTCGTGTGCTGCGCACGTCTCCCTGCTCAACCAGAGATGTGACGTGGTGCTTCGGCAGCAGCGCGACAGCCTCGGCGATCAACTTTCGAGTGGATGCGCCCTCATCGGAAACCAGCGGCTGCGAGTATTCATAAATCGCACCGAGCCCGACGTGGCGAATTTTAAACTCTTCCGACTGAACGCCGGCACTGCCTGGCAACGGCGAGGACTCCTTCAGACGATCGATGATCTCCTCGGACTTCGCGTGGATGAAGAGAGTGCCGCCCTGGCACACCCACTCAGCCACAGATCTCCACTGAGCTCGGTTCAACGCGGACTCAACGGCGCCCTCGCGAAAGATGATCGCCTGCATGGCGACGAGCGGACCGGGATGATTCGGCACCTGCCAGGACTTCGCGGTGAGGCATTGAATTGAGCGTCCCGTCGCACCTGACATCGCGTCGGCCGCTCCGACCAGCGACGAATCGGAAAGCGCACCGGGAAGCTGGAGGCGGCGTCCCCCATCATCGACGAACAAAGCAAAGTTTACGTCCTCAAGGAATTGTCGGCCCGTGTTGATCGGCAGCTCTCGACGCCAGAGAACGTCTTCCTCACCTGTCAGTGTTGCGAAGCACTCATACCACTTTTCCATCGCCTGAATCGACGCAACTCGACGTGACGTTCCGGGGGCGACGAAGACTTCTCCGAGGTCCACCTCATGGCCGTTCACCGGCTCGGAAAGGGTGAGCCGTCCTTCGATCATCCGGTCGGAATGATTGGTCAGCAGAAACGAAATCGGAACGGGCCTCGCCGGATCAACGATCCCGTCCCAGCCGATCGCCGCTTCAATCACAAGACCGGGCGAGTCGATCTTCTTTTCGGACTCTTCAAACTGCGATCGAGCACCGCACGGAAACAGAATCAGCAGCAATGCCGACAAGGCGAGCCGACCAACATTCTCAAGAGAGCCGGCGGAGCCACGAAGAAAAACGCCCATGAACTGATCTCCCGCGCTGGTCGTTTGAGATACATCTCCCGCAATTTCCGCCCGCGACGCCGGATTCCGAAGAGCGTCACAACGAGCAGCAGGCCATGAACCACGTAGAACGGAGCCGCCGAAATGTCCCGAGGAAACCGCGGCCCCATTTCGTTGAAAAGTTGCATGAGAACAGCAACCGGCGAGACCATTGCAAGCTGCGGAGCCCACTCCGCCAGAAACGAAAACTGACGCACCTCAGCCACTTCCAGAATGGACATCGCAACGAAGACCGGCAAACGGCAGAAATAGAATCAGACCGAGAAACAGATTCTGCGACGTCGCTTTGCCAATCACAAAACGCAGCGGCGAAATTCCAATCAGCACAATCTGGTCGAAGTATCGCCCGACCCGCGGACCCCAGAAGACTGTCACCAGCCGTAACGGAATCAGGACGGTCGCAAAGGCGGTCGCCCCCCCAGAAGAATCAGCGCCAGCAACTGACCAAACTCAACGTTCTCTGTGATGTCTCGAAAATCGCGGTCGTTCGGGTCGAGCATCAGCGGCAGCACGAGCATCATGACCGCCCCGTTCAGCAGGAGCGCGGTCAGCCCGATGCTGAATCCGGAAATCAGATTCGCCCGGTCCCGGCCGTACGTCGGACTGTCGCGAAAGAGATCGATGAATCGGCGAAACGCGTTCATGTCACCTTCCCGGCGGTCGAGCGCATGAAGATTTCTTCGAGGTCCGGTGCATCTTCAGCAAACTGCAGGATGCGGATGTTGTGCCTGAGCAGTTCCGCAAGGACAAAGTTGCCGTCGGGTTCGTCACTGCGGATGACCAGACACTGATCCCGCCGTTCACAGGACTCGACACCGCCCAGCTTTGCCAGCAGCTCTCCCGCCCGCTCGATGTCGACATCAGGAACGCGCAGCTTGACGATGCGGCTTGTCGCTCCGTAATGGCCGCGGAGCGACTCCAGGTCTCCGTCAAGAACGAGCTTCCCGGCTTCCAGAAGGCCGATCCGATCGCTGATCTCCTCAATACCCGGAAGAATGTGGGAGCTGATGATGATCGTTTTGCCCATCGAAGCGAGCGCCCGCACGATTGCCCGCAGCTCGGTCCGGGCCCGCGGATCCAGGCCGCTCGCCGGTTCGTCCAGCACAAGCACCTCCGGATCGTGAAGCAGCGTCTTTGCGAGCAGCAACCGCTGACGGTTGCCGGTCGAGAGGCCTTTGACCATGACGTCTTCGCGGCCGGCCAGATCGGTCAGCTCACAGACATCTTTGATCCTCTGCTTCCGGTCGGATTTCTGAATGCCGTAACAGGCAGCCGAAATATTCGAGGTACTCCTCAATCGTCAGGTTCCGCGGGCTGCCAAACTCCGCCGGCATGAAACCGAGCTTTCTTCGTGCGGATCGCGGAGAGTCGCAGACAGACTGACCTTCGATTCGGATGTCGCCGCTGTCCGGCCGGGCGAGCGACGAAATGACTCGCAGCAGCGTCGTCTTTCCTGCCCCCCGTTCGGACCGATCAGGCCCAGCGTCTGTCCCCGCTCGACGCGCAGGCTGACCTGATCCACCGCGACAAGGCTGTCGAATGATTTCGTGACATTTTCAATTTCAACAACCACGTCGCTCAAATTCGACTTCCGCGTTTCAGGTGAGGTGTCGCAAAGGCTGTCGGCGTCGAGCCGAAATTATTCACCCGTTTCTTGAAATTCCCGCGAGACTGCCAGCATACGTGATCTGAGAAAGCGTGCTCCGCCAGGCTGTTGCCGGCTCACTTCGCGAGTGCCGCCTCGATCGCCGCCACGGCCTGCTTCGCCAGCTCCTGCGAACCGTCCTTCGTGTAGTGCACATTCGCCGGAAGCTGTAGCTCTTTATTCTGCATCGAGAATGAGTACTGATCGTCAATGGCGATTTTGTTCTCGTCCATGATTTTCTTCGCGACCGCGTTGTACCTGATCGAGTCCCCAACGACTCGACCACTCGCTCCCTCTGGGACCGGCGTCGTCGATCGCCAGATCAGTTTCGCTTTGGTCTTCTTCAGACGAGCCACAAGCTTTTTCAGGTTGGCTTCGTACTCGTCAATGGGAACCTGCTGTTTGCTGCCGGCCGCCGTCGGATCGGCAAGGCTTTTTCCATCGGCACTGAGATATTTCAGATCGTGCAGACCCCAGTTGAAGTGGATGACGTCCCACTTGCCATCGCCGAGCCACTTGTCAATCTCGGCGACACCTCTGGTCGTCGGGCCGCAATTCGTGAGTGGGCGATGGACGTTGGCCTTGCCTTTCAACAGGGTGCGGACCGGCACCGTATACCCGATCGAAATGGAATCGCCGATCAGAAGAACTCGCGGCAGTCCCGGCACATCCTCGATCTTCGCCATCGCAGGATTGGGGGAGGTCTTGCGGACGGCTTTCTTCTTCGCGTCCTGGGCAACGGCAGACTGCGTCAAGGCAAGTGCGAGCCCCAGCAGACAGACGACCGCGATGTTTCGTTCGATACGTTTCATAGTGTTTCCTTTGTCATCAACGAATTGATTTCCGGCCACCTGGCGAAAACCGGCCTTTTTCTCTCAGAACGTCACGGCTGGTCAGCCCCTCGGCCTATCGACTCGCAACTCATCTTAAACCAACTGACACGAATTCGTCCTGCGCACAGATGTCCCAAACGACGTTTGGAACGGCCAATCCGTATCGTCAGCCGACCGGAAAATGGAGCGGACAAACCCGCACGTCCAGAAAAAACACGAGCTGCGTTCCCGCGACTTCGTCACGTTCGTTGTCCCGACTGCTTCCTGATAAAACTCCCCGCATGAAACACATTCGAAACTTCTGCATCATTGCCCATATTGATCATGGCAAGTCGACTCTGGCCGATCGGCTCATTCAAGCCTGTGGAGGCGTCGAGCTGCGTGATTTTCACGAACAGATGCTCGACTCGATGGATATCGAGCGTGAACGAGGCATCACCATCAAGAGCAATTCGATCACGCTCAATTATCGTGCAGCAGATGGCCAGGACTATTTGCTGAACCTGATCGATACGCCGGGCCATGTGGATTTTTCGCACGAAGTCCGGCGTTCTTTGATGGCGTGCGAAGGCGCGTTGATCGTGGTCGACGCGTCTCAGGGGGTCGAAGCGCAGACGGTCGCGAACCTCTATCTGGCTCTGGAATATGAGCTGACTCTCCTGCCGGTCATCAACAAGATCGACCTTCCGTCCGCGGACATCGAACGTACGCAGGAGGCGATTGATGCCGAACTGGGCCTCGATCCGTTCGAAGCGATTCCGATCTCCGCAAAGAACGGCATTGGCATCGAGGACGTGCTGGTGGGTATCGTCGAGAAACTGCCGGCTCCTCAGGGTGATCCGGATGCGCCGCTGAAGGCACTCGTGTTCGACGCTCATTTTGACACATATCGCGGCGTGATTCTTCAATGCCGCGTGATGGATGGCACACTCAAGCCACGCGACACGATTCACTTCATGCACGCTGACCGTGACTTTACGGTGGATGAGGTCGGCTATAACCAGATGAAGCTCAGGCCTCAGAAACAACTCACTGCCGGTGAGGTCGGTTACGTCGTCGCCGGAGTCAAAAGTGTCCAGGACATCGAGATCGGAGACACGATTACCCTGCGTGATCGGCAGACCAAAGAGCCGATTCCTGGCTACCAGAAAGCCAGGCAGGTTGTCTTTTCTTCCATCTATCCAATGGACACGGGCGATTACGTGGAACTCACGAAGGCCCTGGAGAAGCTCGCGATTAATGACGCGGCACTCACGTTTGAAAAAGACAGTTCTGCGGCGCTTGGCTTCGGGTTTCGCTGTGGGTTTCTCGGCCTGCTTCACCTGGATGTGATTCAGGAACGATTGCGGCGGGAGTTCGACATCGGCCTGGTCATCTCGGCGCCGTCCGTGAAGTACAAGCTCACTTTGCGGGACGGTTCCACGATCGAAGTCGACAATCCCAGTTACTGGCCCGATCCGTCAACGATTGATTCCTGCAGCGAGCCGTACATCAAAGCCTCGATTCTGACTCCTGAGACATACGTCGGCCCCGTCATGGAACTGTGCCGGGAACATCGCTCAGAAAGTCAGACGATGAATTACCTGTCCGCCAGTCGGATCGAAGTCATCAGCATCATGCCGCTTGGCGAGGTGCTGTTCGACTTTTACGGCAACCTGAAAATGATTACGCGAGGATACGGCTCATTCGACTACGAGCCGATCGAGTATCGAATCACCGATGTGGTGAAAGTCGATATTCTTGTCAACAAGGAACCCGTCGACACGCTTTCCTACCTCGTTCATCGCGACAAGGCGCGACCTCGGGCACTGCACTATTGCGAGCGACTTGCCGAAGAGATTCCGCGCCACCAGTTCAAAATACCAATCCAGGGAGCCATCGGTGGCGACATTATCGCGAGAACGACGATCGCCCCGTACCGCAAAGATGTGACCGAGAAACTGTACGGCGGCGACGTGACGCGCAAGAAAAAACTTCTCGAAAAGCAGAAGAAAGGCAAGGCGAAAATGAAGCAGTTCGGCAGCGTCAACATTCCCCAGAAAGCCTTCATTTCCGTCCTTCGCGCTGAAAAGGATTGAGGTTTCGCTCAGGAGCCACTTCGTGCTGGCTGGCACTGTCGCCTGCGACATGGATCGATCCCGGGACGAAATGATCGCGATGGCAAAACCGTCGAGCTGCGCGTGTCTCAACGTGGTTTTTCCAGAACGTAGCGAACGAGCATGGCGTAGCTCTCGTCGAAGAAACGCCACGACATGGCGAAAAACACAAGGTACTTGTTGTAAGTCTGCAGGCCGACCAGTTCGATCGCCCGCTCGCGATTCGCGACCAGCCTGTCGAACCAGGCCCGCAGAGTCGGCCGATAGTCGTGAATCGACTGGTGACTGATTCGAAAACCGGCTTTCTCAAACAGTCGCACCTGCGTCGGGTAAGCCGGGGGAAACGACCCTGGAAAGAACAACTGCGTGGTGAGAATCCACGTCGGCACCGTCTCGACCAGCGGACAGAAGAAGTGGTGTACGAGTCGGCCGCCCGGCTTCAGAGCGTCAAACAGCTTCCTGAGCAGCCCGGCGACGTCACGATGACGCACGTGCTCCCACGATCCGATGGAGTAAATCTTGTCGTACCCGGCCGCCGGATAATCGCAGGTCACAAAGTTTTCCAGTTCCACGTCGAAACCAAAATTGCTTTGAATGTGGTCGAGCTGACGTCGAGACAGCGTGTAACCCTTCAGGTGTTCTTTGCTCCCGACCGCCTCTTCAATCCGGCGGAGCATGCCTCCCCAGCCACATCCCAGATCCAGAATCTTCTCGCCGGGTCGGGGATCAATGAGGTTCAGCAGGAAGTTCGCTTTGTTGGTCTGTGCCTCTTCCAGCGTGTCCTGCGGAGTTCGAAAGTCGGCACACGTGTAGAACATGTATCGCTCATCAAGAAACAGCCGGTAAAACTCATTGGAGACGTCATAGTGCTCCTCAATTCCTTCGTGATGCTCCTGCCGAAGCTTGCGGCTCAGCAGAAGTTTGCGAGCAAAGTACGGCGGATAATGAGCGTTAAGCCAGTTGACGACCGCCGGCAGTTCCTGGTTGATCCCCTGCCAGAGCATCTCGGGGTCATGCGGCAACGGGTTCCGAATCAGCGAATTCATGACACCATAGATCGGCCCGTAAATGGCCGTATCGAGTGCCGTGCGTAAATGGTGAAGTACACGCATGGGTTCCATCCTCTTTGCTGTCGCTCTGCGAATCCGTTGTCCGAAACGCGAAATGTAGAACAGCCGACGAAATCAGTGGACAGCAATTTGACCGGCAGACACGTCTGGACGATGACTGCGGACGCTCAAGTCGAATTGCGATGACGTTCCGAGGATTGCCTGTGTGCAGTCACACTGGCAGGCAATTCAGAATCCGAAGAGACTTCCACAGAGTGCAACGGCAACCATTGAGGAGACGATCGGGTGGAGGCTCACGAATGAAACAGCGTCGGCCCGGGTTTACGCTGATCGAACTGTTGGTCGTGATCGCGGTCATTTCGATCCTGATCGCGCTGCTGCTGCCCGCGGTGCAGCAGGCTCGTGAGGCAGCACGTCGAGCGGTCTGTAAAAATCAACTGCGGCAGATCGGGCTCGCGCTGCACAATTATCACGAGCTCCACGGGACATTTCCGCCGGGCTATCTGCAGGACGATCTGAACGACGCGTACCGCCATACCGGGCTCGCCTGGGCAGTCATGCTGCTGCCTCAACTCGAACAGGAGCCTCTCTACAAGACGCTGAATTTCGAATCGCCGACCCTGCCGCAGATTCCGCTGGCCGGCTGGCAGTGTCCCTCCGATCCAAACATTCCAGGGCTGGCCGCGTGGAACAACGCGACGTGGGGAATGGGTGGAGTGCCTCCCATGCTGAGGCTGCAGGACAACTACATCGGCTTTGCGGCCAAGGCGAGCTACGTCGGCAACTACGGCACCGGCGATCTGGACTTACGGCGCGGCGACGGGTTTCTGTTCGGCAATAGCAGCGTCCGGATGCGTGACCTGACGGACGGATCAAGTGCGACGTTCGCCGCTGGCGAGCGGTCGATGGAGGCCGGGCCCGCGACCTGGGCCGGCGTCCATTACAACCTGACGGCGTCCATGGCCGGCGCGGCCAGTGCCGGTGCGAACGACGGTCACTTTGTGCTCGCAACAACCCGAGCCGGAACGCCGGGCGAATCGGACGGGCATGGATTCAGCAGTGCTCACGCCGGAGGCCTGCACATGCTGATCGGCGACGGGGCCGTGCGGTTTGTCAGCGAGCAGATCGACACGAAGACCTGGCACAGCCTGGCAAGCCGATTTGACGGTGGTCTCATCGGCGAGTTTTAGGCTTCGTCGCGTAAGGCCTTCCCGAAATGCTGTGAGTTTTTCAGTCGGCCAGATCAAGCGAAACGCCGCTCCGGCAGCCTTGCTGTCATGAACCGTTCCATTTGCCGAAACGGCGTTGCACCAGGCAGGACCTACGGCTTTGAGCAGCGGCTACGACTTCGCGAGTTTCTTTTTCAGCCAGTCGCTGGTCAGGTGCTTCAGAACGTCCAGTGGCTCGCAGCTGTTGTCGTCGCCGTAGTCGACATCGACAGGACCGATGGCTTTCGCGGCTCGGATGGCTGCTTTGTTGAGAGTGCTGTTTCTCTTGCCGATCCCCATCAATGCCCCGTTCATCGCGTCGCGAACCCACATTTCTTCGTCGTGGATCGTCTTTTGAATGTGAGCGATCCGAGCCAGCAGCCAGTCGTCGTCCATCGCGGGGACATTCTTTTTGGACAGCTCGTAAATCAATCCGTAAGCGCAACGTCTGCGGATCGGGTCTTTGTGGTCTATCCAGTCGCAAGCGAGCTCAAAGGCGAACGGCGCTTTTGGCAGTGTGGCATCGCATGAGGAAAAGACGTGTGAGAGCATGCCGGCATTCAGTTGACCGACCTGCTCCTCGGCCTGCTCGCGGGACAGTTGCTTCGGGTCGTCAATCAACAGGCCCAGCACTTTGGCGTCGTAGTAATCGCTCTTCCAGAGCTGCTGCGCAAGCTTGTGATCACGGCCAACCTGTTTGGCGAGCTTGCGAAGCTGCGTCAGACCAATGCCGAAGCTCTTGAGCCCGCCGCCTCGGGTGCCGAGCTTCTTCCAATGGACGATGCCGCGTTCGTTCTGATTTTCTTTCAGCAGCGCGACGACTTCAGTCTTCGTCATGGCTTCTGTTCCTGATCGTTGCGAGCTCCAGTTAGTCGCCTTTCGCTCCGTGAAAGGGCGTTCTTTCGCAGAGCGAAAGACGACAATCATTACTTCGCCGGTCCCTGGCCTGCGAGCCAGGCATCTGCAATCAGCTTGCCCAGCTCGACGATTCCGGTCGTGTCGATGACCAGTTTCTTTTCCTGCGGAGGCAAATCAAACGCCTTGATGTGGACCAGACGGTCGTCTGCGGCGGCGAGTTTCTCGATTTCACTCGTCACATCAATCGAGTTCACTCCTTTTTCATCGGTCGGTGGCTGTTGACTGACAAACCACTTCAGGGTCGGCATCGACAGGTCGAGCCGGCTCTGCGTGACCGTCGACTGCAGCCAGCTCGAAGCCTGCCTGCGGTAAGGGTGCATCGACATCTCATTCTCACCGACGTGATAAAACACTCCTGCCAGCTCGACCTCGTGTCCTTTGTCGCGCAGTTCCTGAATGCTCGTTTTGATGAAGGAAATGAACTGCGGGTAGATGTGTCGAGTTTTCGCCATGCTGCCCTCGGGAGTCCAGTCGTTCATCTGCGATCCGCTGTGAGTGAACTTGGCAATGGCGATATTTCCTGAGTGTCTGCTTTGCACTCTTTGCCCGAAACTCAGTTCCGGCCCGAATGTGTCGTAACAGCCAGCCGGGCCGAGTGGTTCCCAGCCGTCAGAGATTCTGTAGCCGCCACCGAGGCTGTATTTGAACGCGACCTGATCGTTGTCGGCCAGCAGTTTTTCATCGAGCGATTTGAGTTCCTGCACGAAGGCTCGTTCGCCCTCCATGTTGCGGTGTCCGGCCAGTACGAAGAGCGTAATCCTGCTGCCCTTTGCGTACGGCCACTTCTTTAACGGGCGAGGCGTCGTCGTGTCCTTGCCGATGGTTCGCAGATAAGCGTCGGCGTAGTTCTCTCCGTGCTCGAGTTGCCCCAGCGTGCCGTAGTGGTAGTGCAGGCCGGCTCCTCCGCCGATCTCCACCCCGACATGAGATGTGGGGATGTACTCGGCAAGCGGATCGACACTCGTGACGGCCTTCTGGCCCTGGCTGATCTCGTACATTCGCGGCCGCAGGTCCATTCCCCAGATCGTCTTTGTGCAGAGCTCCCCGACGTAGAACTTCAACTCCGGCGTTTTCAGGTCACGCCGCCAGCGGGCCAGAAACTTCCTCAGATTCTCCCCGTAGGCCGACATGTACTCGGCGTTGAACATGTCGTTCTCTCCCTGGTGCCACATAAAGCCTTCGATGCGCCAGGGAATCTTCTGTTCGTCCAGCTCCGCAAGAGACTCGCGGATCAGTTCGAGGGCCAGCGGGTACATCTGGAACCCTTCGGGCTTCTCGGGATTCCAGTCGCCGCCCAGGTGAGTTCCCCCCGCCGCGCATTTGATGATCGCGATGGGAGCGTCGATGTGCCGCGAGACTTTGCGAGCGAAGCTCAGCTCCGGGCCGACGACACCATTAACCGGCTGCAGGTCGACCCAGCCGTTCGACCTCAGCTTGTTCTCACGGCCGATGCAGTAGGAGAACCTCACCGCCGGCTGAGGTTGCTCCAGCCCGGCGAACGGCGGAAACCGCTGGATGGCTTTCACTTTGGAATCGGACCCGACCATGTTGGACTGGCCGGCAAAAATGAAAACGCGAACCGTCCGATCATCGTCCGCTCCGGCGGACGTCCGCACGAACCCGGCGATCAGAACCAGAGTGGCAACAAAACAGAATCCGCAATTCCGTGCGAGGTTCATCCGGAGCGTGCTTTCGGCTGGAGTGACGCGGTGTCGCCCTCGCCAGATTGGCTGGGTCGCGTAGAGACAGGATGTTTCACCGTTCGCGTCCATGTTCAAGACCGACGTGACAACTTTCAAGGACGTCGATGTCGCGGAGTGCTGAGACTTCGGCACTCGACCGCGAGCGGCCGGGCCACCCAGCGAGTTTTGAGAACAGAACCAGTTCAACTGCCTGGAGAGTCATTCCACACAATCTGGCGAGCTATCTCCGTTTGCTGGACTGGTCGGCGCGGCTGTTTCGTCCGGGCAAGGCTCGGATGCCGGTCGAGGTGGCCGGCATTCTGGAGCGACTGGGCAGCAGCGCCGACGTCTGGCGAGCACGTCTGGAAAAACTGCGTCAGAACGACCGTCTGTTCGGAGTAGTCTTCGGCACCAGCCGAGCCGTGATCCAGGAATTCGCCACCGCTCGCGGAGTGTCGAAGCTGAGCAACCTCAACGGCTGCCCGGGCTGAGCGGCTGAGCCTCAAATAGCTCCACCGCTGTCGTGAAACCCCGCGAGGCCGGACTGGAAGGTGC